>CATKAZ010000110.1 GCA_949745795.1 uncultured Oscillospiraceae bacterium
ATGGCATATAATGTAATTGATTCAATGACAGAAGAACAGTTAAATGCATTTTTGATGTTATTTGGTAGATGCAAAGAGCCAAATGAGGAAACGCTTAAGGCTCTTGCCGAAGTTGAGGACATGAAAAAAAATCCTGACAACTACAAATCATACGATAATGCCAATGATATGATAAGGGACTTACTGAAATGAAATATATCATAAAACCAACTTCTCAGTTTAAAAAAGATTTAAAGAAAATGGAAAAACAGCATAAAGATTTAAGTCTTCTTACAGAAATTATCAATAATCTTGCAAATGCAGTTCCTCTCCCCGAAAAGAATAAAGACCATGAATTGTCAGGTAACTTCAAAGGTTGTCGGGAATGTCACATTCAGCCTGACTGGCTTCTGATATACGAAATCGAGTCCTGTCACAAGCTCCATAAAAAAACCGTTACAATCGGCGTATTTACGTCATTTGTAACGGTTTATTTTTTTACATGCAAGCAATAATTAATATTAAGAACGTAAGTATTTCCATAGTACTCATTTGGCTCGTTTCCGAGGGAGGACTTAAACCTCCTACCGTTTAAACATCTCGTGCAATTATATAAGTCAGGTAAACAGCATATGACAACAAAAATACTGCTCCTTCAGTTCTTCCAATTCTTTTTCTTGTTGCCGCAAAAACAAAACACATTATACTTACAGCCAGTACACACAATGAATCTATAACATTTTTCATTGTAACATCAAACGGAGCAATTATCATGGACAATCCCATTACCATCAGTATATTAAATAGATTTGAACCGATCACATTTCCGAGCGCCAAATCACTTTTCCCTTTGCGGGCAGATACAACAGATGTAATCAGCTCGGGAAGCGAAGTACCCAAGGCTACAACGGTAAGACCTATTAATGATTCGCTTATACCGATCCCATGAGCTATATCCTTTGCACAGTAAACAGCAAGCTGTCCTCCGCCTATAACCACCGCCAGTCCGCCAATTGAATAAATAATGCTTTTCGGCACTGAAAGAGACTTTTCCTGAGACTGCTCCTCCTGAACATTAATAGCTGTTTTACGGCTTGTATTAGCATTAAAAACAGTCCATACCATAAATATAATAAACATAGCTAAAAGTATAAATCCACCGAAACGAGTACCTCTCATACCTCCGGTAATAAAAAGCAAGGGTACAATAATTGCCGAACCCAGCAAAAGCGGAAAGTCCTTCTTCAGCAGTGACGACTGTACGGAAATGGGCACTATAACGGCGCTGATACCAAGAATAATCAGTATATTCAAAAGATTAGATCCAAGAAGATTGCCCACCGTAATACCGGCATTTTCAGGATTGGATACCGCACTTGATATACTTACCGCTGCCTCCGGAGCGCTTGTCCCCATAGCAACAATAGTAAGACCTATAATTAAATCGGGAACACGCAGCAAACGTGCTATAGAAACACAGCCGTCCACAAAAAAATCAGCGCCCTTTACAAGTAAAATAAAACTCAGAACCAAGCCGGCAATCATTATAAACCAGTGTAACATAATTTTTAATACTCCCCAAAAAACATAATTTTACATTATTTGACTTATTATATTAGAATAACACACAGTCAGACTTTCGTCAATATTAAAATTAAAATTTCCGACATTAATAGCATTATAATTTTCTTAATAATATAATTGGTTAAAATTAAATAAAAATACATAAAAACTAATTGCCTGTATCTGCAATCAGCTTATTTTGCCGTTTTATTATTGTAATAATTTATAAAATATGCTATAATTAAGTTTAACCTTACTATGTGCGAATGCGACCGTTAAATAAACGGCGTATATCGTTTAAAACAACCTCAGTAAGGCTAAATAATAACAATAAAATGCATAAAAAGGAGAAATTTATGAAAAAAACGGTTGCAACAATTCTGAAGCAAAAGTCTGAACATGACCGCATCACTATGTTGACTGCCTATGATTACTCAACAGCAAGACTGATTGACGAATCCGGTATTGATATGATTCTTGTAGGCGATTCTTTGGGAATGGTTATGTTGGGCTATGAGGATACTCTTTCCGTTACTATGGAAGATATGATTCATCACACCGCCGCTGTAAGCAGAGGTACTCAAAACGCTTTGATAGTTTCCGATTTACCCTTCATGTCCTATCAGGCATCTATATACGATGCTGTTGTAAATTCCGGCAGACTTATCAAAGAAGGCAGAGCAAATGCAGTAAAGCTTGAAGGCGGACTTGAATTCGCCCATCATGTAAAAGCAATTACCGACGCTTCAATCCCCGTTATGGCGCATATAGGTATGACTCCTCAATCAGTCAATAAATTCGGCGGATTTAAAGTACAGGGACAAGATGAAAAAACTGCCGCTAAAATAATTAAGGACGCAAGAGCAATGCAGGACGCAGGAGCATTTGCAGTATTAATGGAATGCGTACCGGATAAGCTTGCAGCTTATATCACCGAAATTCTAGACGTGCCTACCATCGGTATAGGCGCAGGCAACGGCTGTGACGGTCAGGTGCTGGTGTATCAGGATATGCTGAGTATATATTCTGAATTTACTCCTAAATTCGTTAAAAAATATGCTGAAATAGGAAGCACAATGAAGCAAGCTTTCAGCAATTATATAGAAGAAGTTAAGTCCGGAATTTTTCCTGACAGCAAACATTCCTTTGCTTTAAAGGAAGATATAGACCTTAACAGTCTGGACAAAAAAAGAGAGGCATAAAAATGAAGATTGTAAAAACCGTAAATGAAGTAAGAGAAATCATTAAAAATTGGAAAAAACAGGGATTGTCAATTGGATTTGTTCCTACAATGGGATATCTTCATGAAGGACATCAAAGCTTAATACGTGCCGCAGGAGAAAACGACAAGGTAGTTGTTAGTATATTTGTAAATCCTATTCAATTCGGACCAAACGAGGATTTTGCTTCATATCCCCGTGACCTTGACAGGGATACCGAAAAATGCAATGAAGCCGGAGCCGATCTTATTTTTGCACCGGAAGCTTCGGAAATGTACGAACCGGATTTTTGTACATTTGTGAACATGAACGGTCCTACAGACGAGCTATGCGGAAAAAGCCGTCCGGGACATTTCAAAGGAGTCTGCACTGTAGTTTCCAAACTTTTTAATATAGTGACTCCTGACAAGGCATACTTCGGTCAAAAGGACGCTCAGCAGCTTGCCGTTATCCGCAGAATGACAAGGGATTTGAGCATCAGTACGGAAATTGTAGGCTGTCCTATAATACGTGAAGAAGACGGACTTGCTAAAAGCTCAAGAAATACATATTTAAATGATGAAGAACGTAAGGCAGCGCTTGTTATAAGCAGAAGTCTTAATGAAGGAAGAAAAATAATCGAATCAGGAGAAAATGATTTAAATAAAGTAATAGGACAAATCAAATTACTTATTGAAAAAGAACCCCTTGCTAAAATTGACTATGTTAAAGCAGTAAATGCCGATTCAATTCAGCCTATTAATACAGCAGACGGCAAAATACTGATAGCTGCGGCTGTTTATATAGGAAAGACAAGGCTGATTGACAATTTTATTATAGAAAGGAATGCAGCTGATGACAGTAACAATGCTTAAAAGTAAAATTCATCGTGCGACAGTAACCGAAGCTAATTTAAACTATGTTGGCAGTATAACTATTGATTCGTCACTAATGAAAGCAGCGGGAATTTTTGAATATGAAAAAGTACAGATTGTTGATGTAAACAACGGAAGCCGTATTGAAACATACGTTATCAGCGGCAAAGCCGATTCCGGTATTATCTGCTTAAACGGCGCCGCTGCAAGATGCGTACAGCCCGGGGACGTTGTAATTATTATGGCTTACGCTCAAATGACTCCCGAAGAAGCCGAAAAGCATGTACCTAATGTTATTATGGTAGACGAAAATAATCACTGTAAAAGTGTTGAACACTGTGAAAAACACGGTCAAATAGTCTGATACATCGGAGGATATTGTTATGATACTTGCCGTTGATATCGGAAACTCCACAGTGGTAATGGGACTTATGAATAACAGCGAACTTATTGCATGCAAAAAAACAGTAACTGATATTTCGGAATTGGAAGTAAATTATAAGGAAGAAATAAAAACTCTTCTTAAAAGTCACAGTATTTCCGAAAGTACAATCGAAGGAGCAATTGTTTCTTCTGTAGTACCTCTTCTAACAGATATCTTAAAAGAAGCGGTTTCCGATATTTTTAAATTTGAACCGATAACAGTCAATTCGGAAAGTATTACAGGAATTGATATTATCACCGACAATCCGTCACAGCTTGGCAGTGACCGTATTGCAGATGCCGCCGCAGGAATAAATGAATACGGAGCGCCTCTGATAATCATTGATATGGGAACGGCTACGACCGTATCAGTAATAAATCCGAAAAATCAATTTCAGGGCGGTCTGATACTTCCGGGTGTGAGAACAGCACTTAACTCCCTAATAAACAATACCTCTCAGCTGCCGAGAATAAAGCTCGGTACTCCTTCGGATAAAATTATCGGCACAAATACCGTAAATTCAATTGAAAACGGTATTGTTTACGGTACTGCCGCACAAATTGACGGTCTTATTCAGCGCATTTCAGATGAGCTTGATTTTAATCCCAAAATAATTGCAACAGGCGGAAACGCAGGAGCTGTTATACCATACTGTAAATCAAAAATTATTTACGATAAAAATCTTTTGCTGAAAGGTCTTTATATCATATATAAAAATGCAAAGGAGGAAATAAGATGCTGAAAGGAAAATCCGTACTGCTGGGTATCACTGGCGGAATCGCCGCATATAAAATGGCAGGAGTATGCAGCAGTCTGATAAAGTTTCATGCCGATGTAGATGTAATAATGACTGAAAACGCATGTAATTTTATTACACCGATAACCTTTGAATCATTAACTTCAAGCAAATGCATGATTGACACCTTTGACAGAAACTTTCAATTTGATATCCGTCATATTTCAGCCGCTCAAAAAGCAGACGTACTGCTCATTGCTCCCGCAACCGCAAATGTTATCGGTAAGCTTGCAAACGGTATTGCTGACGATATGCTGACTACTACTGCGCTCGCTTGCCGCTGTGACAAAATTATAGCGCCGGCTATGAATACAAATATGTTTGTCAATCCTGTTGTTCAAGATAATATTAAAAAGCTGAAAAAATACGGCTGGACAGTCATTCCTCCCGATAGCGGACGCCTTGCATGCGGAGCAGTCGGAACAGGAAAAATGCCCTCTGAAGAAGTATTAATTTCATATATTTTGAAAGCAATCGCATGTAAAAAAGATTTATCAGGCAAAAAAGTACTGGTAACTGCCGGACCTACTTGTGAAGCCATTGATCCTGTAAGATATATAACAAATCACTCAACAGGCAAAATGGGATATTCTATTGCAAACCGTGCAATGCTTAGAGGCGCAGATGTGACTCTTGTTACAGGAAAAACCTGCATTCAGCCTCCCCCTTTCGTCAATACTGTACCTGTTGTAAGCGCTGAAGAAATGTACAATGCAGTCATGAGAAACTCTGATTCTGCGGATATAATTATTATGTCGGCGGCTGTTGCCGATTACCGTCCGGAAAATATTTCCGAACAAAAAATAAAAAAATCCGATAGTCATATGGAAATAAAGCTTGAACGTACTAAAGATATTCTTTCAGAGGTCTGCAAACACAAGCATAAAGGACAATTTGTCTGCGGTTTTTCAATGGAAACTGAAAATTTAATTGAAAATTCACGTAAAAAGCTTGAAAAGAAAAATTGTGACATGATTGCGGCAAACAGCTTAAAATGTGAAGGTGCAGGATTCGGTACGGATACCAATGTAATTACACTGATTACAAAGGATTCAATAAATGAACTTCCTTTTATGACAAAGGAACAAGCGGCAGACCGCATACTTGACACTATAATATCAATATAACAGCTACCGGACGTTTTAAACGTCCGGTTTTATTAGTTATTCTCCATAACATTTAAATTATATATTTTATATGATAAGTTACAATCTAATAACAATATTTATGTAAATATTGACAATTTAATGTAATAGAAATATAATATAATTATAGCTGGCTATTAGGACGTATGTAAAAAGTAAGGAGTGATTTCAATGAAATTAAAATCTATAAAAAAAGTTATTTTTAATACGATTGTTGCTATGTTAACTTATTGCTTTTTCGTACAGCCTGTTTATGCTACGACTACTTATAGCATAGGAAATTATAAAAAATTTCCTCAGGAAAGAAGCAACTGGTGTTGGGCTGCTTCTGCACAATGCAGCGGATACTATTTAAACCCAGTTCCATTAACACAAACAGGGGCAGTATTATCCGTTAAAGGACGAGTTGTAAATGAAGGCGGAACAATATTTGAAACAGCGGAGGCTGCTAATTATTTTACAATGAATAAATATAATTATGTTGGATATAGCAGAACATTTCCTTTTGCACTATTTACTTCGCAAATGATAAGAAAGCATATTCCAATTACTAGTGGAGGATATTACACTGGATCAACACGAACAGGAGGGCATGATACCCCTATTCATATGGTTTACATTGCCAACGATAAATCCAAACTCATAGGTTATTATGATCCTTGGGATAATAAAAGTTATCAATGTTACTATGATGCTTTTTGCGATGGTTCCTATAATAATAGAAGATATGAAGCTGTTTGCTTTACAGAATAGGAGGGATTTTAATGAAAAAAATAAATAAAATAATCAGTGTATTAATATCTGCTGTGTGTTTTACATGTTTAAATACTACTGCTTTTGCCGATGAGTCCGGTACAACCGAAATAACTCAGACAGATTCTATAAGTTCAGACGAATTAAATCAAGCCGAATCAGCCCTTGATTATTATTCAGACAATCTACAGGATAAAGATGCCGTTTCATATTCCATAAACAGCGATATCGAAGGATACTTCGATGGACTGGAAAATTATGATTTAAGCAAAGCCTATAAAAGCTATTGTATAGAAGGATATATGATAGACACATATAAAGAAAATAATAACTTTGCTTCATTAATTACCGATGATTACCGAATATTCGTTCCGACTCAAAGACAAGTGGTAACTCTATATCCTGTAGACGGCAAGCTTAAAGCAATAGGTTCTGAAAGCATAGACAATCCTGATGAATTAATAGATTTTAATGCTGAAACCGAACGTGTAAAAGAACAGATAAATGAAGAAATAATTGATATTATACATGCAAATTCCTTTTTATATTATCTGGATATAATATATATTAAAACTGTTGATAACGAATATGTTGTACCATATTTTTCTGCCCCCCTCATGATGGAAGAAATAGGAAACAGAATTGAAAACGGAAAAATTTACAAAGCTTCTGATTTTATGAAAGCCATGGATAATACTTTCGATATTGAAACTATTGATCCAATGACAAGTGGCGGTGTTCCTATAAAACCTATCGAAGAGGTAACAGCTGAGAATAATAATGATAATGCCATTAATAATTATTTAATTATATTCAGTGTTGCTGCCGGCATAATTGTTATAGGAACTTTCTGTGCGGTACTAATCGTCAGAAAAAGAAAAAATTCATCTAAATTATAATATAATGTAACCGGACGTTTTAAACGTCCGGTTTTGTGCATTATTACAGCCGCAGACTATTTTTCAATAAAAGAATTTTATGCAATTATACCTTTGAAAATTTATTGTAAATATGATATAATATTATAGTAAAAACCAGCGTAAATTTGTTGAAATTATAAAATTTCAGTTAGAGAGGTGCAAAAATGAGTTTTAACATCGGAGATTATGTTGTTTACTGTTCAAAAGACATTTGTAAAATCGAAAACATAGTCATAAAATGCTTTAACGGCATTGATAAAAATGAATACTTTCAGCTTATACCAATCAATACAAAAAATTCATCATATTACATTCCCTGCAATAATTGTCAGTCTAAAGTAAGAAGACTGCTTACTAAAGAAGAAGTTTACAGTCTGATAGATGAGATACCCGAATCCGAAACAGAATGGTGCGAAGACAAAAATATAAGAAAAAACATCTTCCATTCAGTACTCAAAAGTGATGATTACCATCAGCTTATAACAATGATGCATACTTTATATATTCAGCGTGAAAACCAACGGTCAAAAGGGAAAAAGCTTCTCGCTGCCGATGAAAGAGTAATGCATGACGCTGAACATTTGATTCATCAGGAATTCGCTTTTGTTTTAGGTATTGAAGAAGAACAAGTAAGTAACTTTATTAATTCACGCCTTAAATCAAAGGATCTTCAAACAAACCTATAGAAGGCGGATTAAATGTAAACAAAATAAATAATAAAATCATACCAAGCAGCACGATTATTCCGGGAACATTCCCAGTTTGTAAATTCTTTAGCTTTTTTTCCGACATATAGTATACCACTGCTGCACCGATTATAAAGGTTAGTATATCTGCCCATAAAAAATTTCGTCCTATTATACCTGTATAAGTATAAAAAATAATTACAATCGAAAGCATTCCGGCAAGAATTGAAAACGCTTTAACAGTAATATAATTTTTCTCTGTTTTTGTTAATAAATATGCGGCTGCTGAAAATATTGCCGATGGATAAAACAACAATTTCAAATGCTCCCATGTGCTTTCATTTATAGGTGCTATTATGCCTACTACCGAACTTTCACCTGTCCAATCATAAACAAAATGCATTAGAGAACCGATAACAACAGTAAATATAAATCCTATTAGTTCCCGTTTGTTAAGCTTCAGCATAAAAATCTCCTTATGATTTTTTATTATACTCTTTATATTATGCTGATGTTATTTTTTTATGAATTTTACAAACAAAATCCCACTTTCTTATAGAAAATGGGATTTTTTATTTTATTCACTTCTGAGAGCTTCAACAGCATCTCTCTTAGCTGCCATTCTTGCCGGAATATGCCCGCCAAGCATTGTAAGAATCGTACTTACAGCAACAAGTATAAGTGCATGTGAAATTTTTAAATGAGCAACACCCTTAAGATCGGTTAAAGCATATATTATTGCATTAATCGGTAAAGTTAATAGTTTTGCAATAATTATGCCAAGCATACCTGATGCAACACCCAAAATAAATGTCTCGGCATCAAAAACTCTGGTTATGTCCTTTTTCCTTGCACCGAGAGCTTTAAGAATACCAATTTCCTTTGTTCTTTCCAGAACAGAGGTATATGTTATAATTGCAATCATAATCAAGCTGACAATTAAATTTGTTCCTGCAAAAGCCACCAGGACAATTGTAATACCGTCCATTATTCCATCGGACATACCTGAAATCATACTTGCCATATCAGTATATATAATCTGATCATCAGATTCAAGTCCTTCATTGAATTTGTCAAGGTATTCCAGCATTTTATCTTTACTTTCAAAGTCATAAGGATAGAGCTGAATAGCATATGGAATTTCATTTCCGCCGAGATATGCAATAGTTTGTTTCTTTGTTTCCTCGTCCATATTTTCCATTGAAAGCACATTCACATCAGATTGTTCTTGTGCTTTTACAATTTCAGAATTCTTAGCATTGTCTATTACAAGCTGAGCCAATTCATCTCCGTAAGCTAAGCCGCCGCCCTCTGACATCATTGATGTAGGAGAATCTTCTTTAGGTCTTACAATACATGAAACCCGTAAAGTCAAAGTATTTTCTGCATTATACATTGCTGCAAAATCCGTATTGTATGAATATGTACCGTTTTCTGTTTTTACATAGTAATCATCGTTCATTACAACTTTTATTTCTTTACCGATTATATCGTTAAAATCAATTTCTTCAAGATTATCAGCATCAAATCCAAGCTCTTTCATCACCGTTTTGTTAATACGGTTTTTTGTATCAACCACAAGCATAAGGTCATTAGGTGTTTCCGGCATTGTTCCCGTCAGAACATCATAATGTTCATTCATTAGGGAGTGTTTATTTTCATTAAGTGAAACAGGATAAGGTGACCAGTTCATATTAGCTGATGTTACCGGAATATATTTTTCTCCGTCTTTACGTATCATATTCATATTTACAAGTCTGGAATATGTTACACCCTTGCAAAGAGATGAATCCATATTATTTACATACTCAAGATATTCATCTGTAAATTTATTTGTATGCATCATGGTATCCTGCATTGAATCAAACAGGTATATTTTCTTTTCATCAGGATAATCTTCATATTTTTCCTGTTCCTCACCCATTTTTATCATAGTATCAGTATCCAGATTCATGCTCTGCTGTGATATTATTATAGGCATTTGCTGTAAGGTATCCGCCTCAAACTTATCTATCTGCATCTGAAAACCTACTGAAAGACTTAAAATTACAGCAATTCCGATAATACCTATACTTGATGCAAATGAAGTTAAAAATGTTCTTCCCAGCTTTGTTTTAATATTATTTGCGGAAAGCTTCAGCGCAGTCAAAAAACTCATACTTGTCTTTTTAAGACTGAATTCTTTATTTTCTTTTTCACAGCTATAAGGATTACTGTCAGAAATAATTTTACCGTCTTGGAACTTTACAATTCTATCGGCATACTGTTCGGCAAGCTCCGGATTATGAGTTACCATAATTACCAGCTTATCCCCGGCAATTTCCTTGATAAGATCCATTATCTGAACGCTTGTGACGGTGTCAAGAGCGCCTGTAGGTTCATCGCACAAAAGTATATCCGGATCGTTAGCTAAAGCTCTTGCTATTGCCACACGCTGCATTTGTCCGCCTGAAAGCTGATTAGGCTTTTTGTGAAGATGTTCCTTAAGCCCTACCTTTTCCAGCGCTTCTTTCGCTCTTCTATGCTTTTCGGCAGATGATACTCCGCTGAGAGTCATGCCCAATTCAACATTAGCAACAATACTTAAATGTGAAATAAGATTATAGCTCTGAAAAATAAAGCCTATACTGTTATTTCTATATGCGTCCCATTCACGATCCTTAAAATTTTTTGTTGATTTTCCGTTTATGATAAGATCGCCGGAATCGTAACGGTCTAAACCTCCTATAATATTCAGACATGTAGTCTTTCCCGAACCGCTTGTACCAAGAATTGCTACAAACTCCTTTTCCCTGAAAGATACGCTTATATCGTCAAGCGCTTTGGTTTCAACGTCCCCTACTCTGTATGTTTTTTTGATGTTTTTTAACGCAAGCATTCAATACCTCCAATATGATTCTTCTTATTCCTAAAAATAAAACCAGATTAATAATACCACTGATAAAAAATAAAGTCAAACGAAAAGATACTAAAATATAAATTTTCATCAGTTTGTCACATTATTTTATTTTAAACCGGTTTACTTTGATATCAAATTGATATCATTATATTATCACATATATCTGCACTTGTCAAGAATATTTTTTATTTCTTGGTAAAATACTGATAAAAATTTTCCGAATAAAAAATAATATTCTTAAATTTTAAAAAAATATAGTTTTTTTATAGGTTTTGTGCTATAATAAATGATATCAATTTATAGAAAGGATCTGATAAATTTGATTATTGATTGTCATACACATTCCCGAAACTCCTTTGACGCTGATAACGATACCGTAAAAGAACGCTGTCAGCGAGCGATTCAGCTGGGACTTGACGCTATGGCGATTACCGATCATTGTGAGGTAAACAGGTTTTATGAAAAAGAATACTATCATATAACAGAAGAAAAATACAATGATTACGGTTTTAAACGAGCCTATGAAGCATCAATGGAAGAAATATCCCTGGCAAAGGACGAATATTCCGGAAAGCTGAATCTTATCTGCGGAATTGAACTGGGACAAGCAACAGCCGATACTGCTGTTGCAGATATGATCCTTTCCGATAAGCGTCTGGACTTTGTTATAGGTTCGATGCATGAACTTCCGAATCATGATGACTTTGCATTTCTCGATTACAGTAAAGAAGATGTTCCTAAGCTTATGGAGGAAAATTTTACTGAAATACTTAAGCTTTGTCAATGGAACAAATTCGATGTTTTAGGTCATCTTACATATGCGCTCCGATATATACAGGGAAACCAGAAAATTCAGGTTGACATGTCCCCTTACAATGACATAATTGCCGCAATTTTTGAAACTATAATAAAAAACGGAAAAGGTATTGAAATAAATACGTCCGGTCTAAGACAGGCATACGGCAAAACCTTTCCGTCATATGAATATATAAAATTATATAAGGATTTAGGCGGTGAAATCATTACCCTGGGTTCAGACTGCCATTCCACGGCTGACCTTGCAAAGGGAATTCCCGAAGGTATTGAACTTGCAAGAAAAGCAGGTTTCAGTCAAATCGCATACTATAAAAACAGACAACCGCATTTTCTTAAAATATAAGGAGAAAAGCTATGAACGAATTAATTAAACTTTTAAAACAAAATGCCAGATTTTCAAATGAACAGCTTGCAGCTATGCTGGGAACAACTCCTAAAGACGTTGCAGCACAGATCGAACAGCTTGAAAAAGACGGTATTATAAAAGGCTACAGCGTAATTTTAGATGAAAACCGTGCAGATAAAGACATGGTTATTGCAAACATTGAACTAAAGGTAACTCCTCAGCGTGACTGCGGCTTCGACGAGCTTGCTAAAACAGTTATGATGTATGATGAAGTTGACAGCGTATCTCTTATGTCCGGATCATACGACCTTGCAGTTACCGTAACCGGAAGAAATCTCAAGGAAATCGCACTGTTTGTGGCGCAGCGTCTTTCAACAATTGAAGGCGTACTCTCCACAACCACGCACTTTGTACTTAAAACCTACAAAGAAAAAGGTATCTTCATACAGGAAGAAGATATTGATGAAAGGGGTTTTGTTGCTCCGTGATTAATTATGATACTGTATTATCGTCTAAAATAAAAGAAATAAAGCCTTCGGGTATACGAAAATTTTTTGACTTGGCAGCTACTATTGATAATGTTATTAGTCTGGGGGTTGGCGAACCGGATTTTCAAACTCCATGGGCTATAAGAAAAGCCGCTATTGATACTCTTGAAAAAAAGAGAATCATTTATACCGCTAATTCTGGTCTTGCTGATTTACGCCATGAAATTTCACATTACATTGATAAAAAGCTGAATGTAAAATATAATCCCGAACATGAAATAATTGTTACAGTGGGCGGTTCTGAAGCTATTGATATTTCGATCAGAGCCTTAATAAATCCCGGAGATGAAGTTTTAATTGTAGAACCGTGCTTTGTTTGCTACGCTCCTATTGTCGAGCTGACCGGAGGCGTTCCGATATCCGTAACTACACGTCTTGAAGATAACTTCAAGCTAACTGCGGACGCACTTAAAGCAAAAATCACAAGTAAAACCAAACTGCTTATTCTGCCTTTTCCGAACAATCCAACAGGAGCAATTATGACTAAAGAGGATCTTGAACCTATTGCGGAAATATTGCGTGATACCGATATCATGGTTTTATCGGATGAGATCTATGCCGAACTTACTTACGGAAGAAAGCATTTTTCAATCACTCAGCTTGATGGAATGCAGGAAAGAACTATACTTATTAACGGATTTTCAAAAGCTTTTGCCATGACCGGCTGGCGTTTGGGATACCTTGCAGCGCCTGAACCGTTAGTTACTCAGATACTGAAAATTCATCAGTACGCTATCATGAGTTCTCCTACTGTCAGTCAGTATGCGGCAGTTGAGGCTCTTATACACTGTGAACGTGAAGTAAAAAATATGGTTGCGGAATATAATGTGCGCCGCAGACTTCTGGTGGATAGCTTTAATAAAATGGGATTGGAATGCTTTAATCCTGAAGGCGCTTTTTATGTATTTCCGTGTATTAAAAGTACAGGCATGACAAGCGAAGAATTCTGCGAGGAGCTTTTGAACGAACAAAAGGTTGCTGTTGTTCCAGGAAATGCATTCGGGGAAAGCGGTGAAGGATTTATTCGAGTATCCTATGCGTATTCACTTAAACACCTTATGGAAGCTCTTAAGAGAATTGAAATTTTTATTAGGAATAGGAAATCAGCGGAGTAATTATGGATAGCATTAAAGTAAAGGCATCTGCCAAAATCAATCTTTCTCTTGACGTTGTCGGACGTAAACCCGATGGATATCATCTTATTGAAAGCATTTTTCAAAGCGTTAATATTTATGATATAATAACTGTTTCAAAAATAGAAAACGGAATACATCTAACATGCAATGAACCGAACATTCCATGCGACAGCAGAAATATTGCTTATAAGGCAGCCAAATTGTTTCTTGATAAAACAGGTATAAAGACGGGAATAGCTATTCATGTTGAAAAGCATATACCGTCGCAGGCGGGACTTGGCGGCGGTAGCTCGGACGGCGCAGGAGTTCTTTATGCAATGAACGCTCTATTCGGTACAAATATTGATATTTGCGACATGTCAAAGCTTGGTGCGAAAATAAGTGCAGATACGGCATTTTTTATATACGGCGGTACAGCTTTTGTTCAGGGAATCGGAGAAATAATCAATCCCATACGCCTTTTGCCTCCGATTGAACTGGTTATTGCCAAAGGCAAGTCCGGCATATCCACGCCTGAAGCGTATAAAATGATTGATAAATTATCTGAACCTAATCATATTGATACATGTAAACTTTTAAAAGCAATTGATAAAGGTAAATTTTTAAACCACTGTGATTGCTGCGGCAATATTTTTGAACAGATCACAACAGTTAACGACGTATTTGATATTAAAAAACGAATGATTGCAAGCGGAGCCGAAAATGCAGTAATGAGCGGCAGCGGTTCGGCAGTTTTCGGTATTTTCAAGGATTCCGAAACAGCCGATAAATGTGCAGAAAAACTAAAAAATATCTATCCCTTTGCAGTTCACTGTCAGACTATTCCTCAAAGTATTACTACAGAAACTAATTAACAGAGGTATTGTATATGAATATTGAAGAACAATTTAACCTTATAGCTAAGGAATATGATGCAAACAGAAAAAAATTTATACCTTGCTTTGATGAATTTTACGAATATACTACAAAATTTATAGCGTCAAACATAGAAACACCTAAACAAATCTTAGATTTAGGTGCAGGTACTGGTCTTTTATCATATTTTTGGTTTCAGCACTTTCCAAAATCTGAATATGTTCTTGTTGATATCGCTGATGACATGCTGAATATTGCCAGAGATAGATTTTCCGGACTTGAAAATGTATCTTATGAAGTATTGGATTATTCCAAAGAATTTCCAAACGGAAAATTTGATATTATTGCTTCTGCATTATCCATTCACCATTTAATGCATGAAAACAAAAAAGAATTATTTTCACGTATTTATAACAGATTATCTGATGACGGTATATTCGTCAATTATGATCAGTTTTGTGCTGATTCATCAGAAATAAATACTTGGTTTGATTCATACTGGGAACATCAATTAAAAAATAGTGGATTAACATCAAAAGACATAGAGTTATGGAAAGAACGCAGAAAATTAGACATAGAATGTTCCGTCGAAGAAGAAATGGATATGCTGAAAAAATGTAATTTTAAAGAAGTCAAATGCATTTACTCAAATCAAAAATTTTCTGTTATCGTCGCAATAAAATAAATTTCTATATGTTAAGAATACTAAATAACCTGAGAAGAAAATTCTTCTCAGGTTATTTTATACCAAAATTTTTATTCAGTAATATTTATATTTACTCCATTTACTTCAACATTTTCATCGGCTTTTATCAATATGTATTTTTGTCCGTCAATTATCTGGGTTCTTATAAGGTCAGGTCTATCAGGACTGACTTTTATCGTTATATCAGGAGTTTTAACTTCAAACTTTTTTACATCAATTATGTTTTTAGGACTCAATCCGGTATCTGCGCCGAATTGCGTATCATACTGCTCCTCAAAATTTGATATATTAGTTTCTGAGACGCCGCAGTATTCAAGAACATCTTTTACGGTATGTTTAGATATAACCAATGGTTCTTCTCTTTTTTCAGCCTTATGCTCCGAAACCATTTCACATATTTGCGCATGAACGGTCTGCACTACTTCAAAGCTGCAATCCTCCGAAACGGTTTCCTCCAGAATTGAATTGAAAATTTCCTTCTGAGTATCTGCCGGCATGGGAATATCCGTATTGAATATTTCAGCCACAAATTCCTCATAATTGTCAGATGAATTTTTTATATAATAAACAGCATTGTAAATATTTGACTGACGATCGTCAAAAGACGGAAACATAAATCCAAGTTCGGGAGCGCTTATAATCCAGTCTGTTGCAATATTTCGGAAGCAATTTTCATGAACATAATAACTAAGTGCCGGTTTTGTTTGCTTTACAGGACATATACTGCAAAGAATATATGTAAACATCTCAGACGTATCTTCCAGCTTTACATCGTCTTTTGCATAGACCGGAACATCATATTTATCACATGTAAGAAGTATCAGATATTTGCCTTCAAAGTCAAGGGACTGTATAATATGTTTATAAATCTCAGATACAGACTCGTCATCTTTAAGTTCTGAATTTTTCAAACTCATAAGCAATTTATGCTCATCACTGTCAATAACCTGCTGATTGGAAAATTCAATATCAATGAGATTTTTACCCAATGTTCCGGAAAGAGTTTTTTTAATAATAGCCAGGATTTCTTCAGCTTCTTCTCTCGGTACAGTTCCGAAGAACTGATCAAATTCAGAAATTATTTCCTTATTTTCATTAACATAACAACCCCTAATATTTGAAATATTAGTTTTGTCAATATTAAAACGTCTGCGGATTTCCGCAATTTCCTTTTCTGTCATATTTATTCCTCTTTCATTTTATGAATATTATTAGTATATCACAAATTTTATTCAAACTCAATATCAGTACAAAGAAAAAAGAGCGGATAACCGCTCTTGATTAAAAAATTCGCTACTCTTTTTTCTCTTTCTTTCTGCGTTCAATAAGTCTTCCTACACAAAAAGCAATGACTGACGTTCCTATACCTGTTTGCAGACAAAACAGCAGACTTTCAATTTCACCCGGAATTTCTCCGCCCAGATATGTTTCCAATACCGGAGTGAACCATGGTTCATATTCTTCCCCTTTTATTTCCGATACCATTTCACTTCCTGCATCGTCAGAGCCTCCGAAATCTGCACCTTTAAGTGCGAAAAACGGTACAAACGCAATTAGAACAGCTGCCAAAACACAAGCAATAACACTGCCTTTTATTTTAGAAGGCTTACTGTTTACATAATTCAAATCGGAAAGCTCATTTTTAGCATAAACTTCAAGAACAGAAATTATAATTACCGAAAGAAGTCCTTCAAGTATAGCAAGAGGCACTTGAGTTACGGCAAATACCCCCAAAAATTTGAGTATAGACGCTCCGATTCCTCCGCTTTCAGACGGATAAGCCACAGCAAGTTGGAAAGAAGTAACACAGTATGTAAACAAATCACCCAATGCGGCAGCAACAAAAACACTTATTTTTTTATTAACATTCAGCTTCTGACAAAGCTTATAAATACCAAAAGTCATAAACGGTCCGGCAATTGCCATTGAAAATGTATTTGCACCAATTGTGGTAAGTCCGCCGTGGGCAAGCAGAACAGCCTGAAATAAAAGTACAATAATTCCTAAAATACTTACTGCCGACGGTCCGAATAATATAGCTCCCAGACCTGTTCCGGTCATATGAGAACAGCTTCCTGTAACTGACGGTATTTTCAGAGATGAAATAACAAATATAAACGCACCTGAAATTGCAAGCAGAATAAGTGTTCTGCGATGCTCTGTAATTTTTTTCTTAATTGACATAAATCCCATAACAACAAAAGGAAGTGATAATACACCCCAAAGTATACAATATCCCGGAGCAATAAAGCCTTCCATAATGTGCATAGCGTCCGCAGCAGGAATTATTCCAATACACAGCGCTACAGCGGATATAATTCCAATAAACTTTTTTTGTTTTTTTGTCATATAAAAAACCCCTTTACTAAATTTATAAAAACATTTCCTTTAATTCAGAAATACTTTTAACCGATTTACCTGATGTAATAAATCCCTTATCTGCCAATATTTCATAAACCTCCATAAGCATCGGTTTTACTAAATTGGCTTTTCTTAGTAAATCACTATCTGCGAAAACATTCTGAGGAATATCATCAGCAATAATACACCCATCATCAAATACGATAATACGCTCCGCCCATTTCCATGCAAAATTCACATCATGAGTGGATACGATAGTTGTTACTTCTTGATTTTCCAAACGCTGAAGGGTCCTTTCAAACATTTCACAGTTTATAGGATCAAGGGACGCTGTCGGTTCATCAAAAATAATAATTTCCGGCCGCATAGCAAGTATATCTGCAATACTTACACGCTTTTTCTGTCCGCCGCTAAGATAATGCACCGGACGCTCACGAAGAAATTCGATATTCATTTCTATCATAGAACTGTCAACTCTCTGCTTTACTTCCTCTTCTTCCAATCCCATATTTATAGGACCAAAGGAAACTTCCGCTTCAACCGTCGATGCAATCAGCTGACTATCAGGTTCCTGAAAAACTATTCCCACATTTTTTCTTAAAATATCAAGGTTTTTACCGGTAATATTAACATCCTTATAAAAAATATTTCCGTGATGATGTGATAACACACCATTTATATTCAGAAAAAATGTTGACTTTCCCGAACCGTTTGAACCCAATACTGCTATTTTTTCTCCCTTAATAAAATCTACATTTATATTTTTTAGTGAGAATCCGCTGTCATATTCAAATGACAAGTTTTTTATTGTCAATATATTTTCACTATTCATAAAATTATCCCTTTCAAAATAGTGTCCAGCAGAATTTCAGATAAAGCAATCAAAGCAGTATAAATACTAAAAAATATAACATGTATTAATTTTATAGGTTTTTTCTGACACATAAACTTTATTTTACCGCCTGCACATCTTGATTCAATTGCATTATAATAATCCGACGCTCTCCTCAATGAAACTGCAAAAAGATTTCCGCATATAAGAGCAAAGGTTTTTAATGATGTACGTAAATTACAGTAACCCAATCGGGCAGCGGCGGAATTTTTCATTTTTGCCTGACTGTCCAGCAAAACAAAAATATACTTATACATAAGATTCATAAGTTCAATTATAATAAACGGCAGCTTAAGTTTCCCCAGTACAGCAATGATTTCCGTTACAGGCGTAGACAAAGACATCATATACATAGCGCTTACAGCACCGATTGCCCTGCATGATATATACACTGCCCTATAAACATTATTCGGAAGAATTTTAACTGAAAATCCTCCGCTGATGTTAAAATCCAGCATAATGGCAATTGAAGTCATAATAAGAAACACCATAGGAATACACATTAAAGACAGATATTCTCTTATGCGTATCTTTCCATTATAAACAGTTATCACTCCGGCAGAAACAGCTATCATTATCGGAACAATAACATTCTGAGAGCATATTGACAATATCATAATTATAAAAGAAAATAAAACCTTAAGACTGCTGTTCCAGCTTTTAAGTTTTGAACTATATGCATATTCATCAATAGATCTTGCACCGAAATGGTTATGTTTCATATTAAATCCTCAACTAAAAAAGTCATATTACCGAAAACTGCGTTTTACGGTAATATGACTAAAAATGATACAACAAACCAAAGGGTACAGTATTTTTTTCAAAACCATAACCTTTATTAGCTGCCATTTCCCGTCGCTCGCAGGATCCGGACACGGAATATATATTGGCAGGTCTTCTGACTTGAAAATTCAGATATAATTATCAACGCAGTTTTAAGTCTTCCCAACAAAAGTCAGTGACATAATTTAAAACAGCTTTTTTCTCACAGCAGCGGGACTGTTCAGGATTTACACCTGATTCCCTTTTAATCCACAATTAAGCGAAACCAATTTCCGTAAATATTCAATTAACAGCATTATAACACAATTGCAGATGCTTGTCAAGATATGTATAAAAACCTGTACTCAATGAGCACAGGTTTTACAATCAAACATATCTGCCTATAATTTCCCTTAAAACATCTTCCTTTTCAACAGCAAACTGTTCATAGCTCATACCGGATTCAGTAACTGCTTTTCCAAGTTCAACAATAAATTTAGGAATATCATCAAAAGTTATAACACCCAGCTCATCTCCGAAATTTTCGTACCCTTGTTTATCATTTCCTCTGATTGATATTGTAAAACCGGGTAAAGCTTTTTTATCAATCATTTTTACTTTTCCATGAAATCCGATACTGCCGATCTGATGAGTACCGCATGACGATCTGCATCCGCTTATATGAAGCACCGGTAAAGCATCAGCAGGAAAATTATAAGGCTTAACCGTATCAATAATTTGTTTTAAAATCTCCTGCGAATCACGCAGTCCCTGCTGACATATAGAAGCTCCGATACATGCAACCGATTCTTCAATATTTGTTTGAGCGCCATACTTTGTGGCATTAAGAACCTGTTCTGTTTCTTTTCCGTCACAGTTAATAATATAAACCGTTTCATCGGGTGAAATGCGCAGTGAAACCTCAGGCATATCCTTTATCGTATTAAATAAGCTTTTAAGAATATTTATATTTAAATTTCCGCCAATCGGATGAAATTTTACAGCATACAATCCTTTTTGTTTCTGTTCTATAACCCGTCTTGAATTTAATTCAGTTTCATAACCTGTTTTTAAAATCTTATTTTCAGTTACAATACAGTCAAGACCGCCTTCATCTAAAGCTTGTTTTAGCTGAACATTAAATAATTCAGTAAATTTATCGCCTAATTCATCTTGAATATAACGTGTACGGGCCTTTGAACGTACTTCATAATTTCCATATTTACAGAAAAAGCTAATCATTGCTTTAATATAGTAAAGAACCTGTTTACCATCGATTTGTTCGGCAACCTTTACTCCCATACGTGGATTTGCACCCATACCTCCTGCGCAATATACATCAAATTTACCATCAGGACGGGAAACAAATCCCAGATCACGAAAGGTTGCATGTACGGCATTTGCAGGAGAATTGGAAAAACACACCTTTAATTTTCTTGGCATTTTAACACTTTCGATCTGACTTATAAGATATTCAGCGGCCTTTTGAGCATACGGAAAAACATCAAAGTTTTCATTTTTTTCCACTCCCGAAAGCGGCGATACCATAACATTTCTCGGAAAATCTCCTCCGCCGCCGATACAATAAAATCCATTTTCTATTGCTTCTGTCATAACGTCTGCAATAATATTAAAAGGTAAGTTATGCAATTGCAGTGTCTGACATGTTGTACAGTGAATATGATTTATTTTATACTTTTCACATAAATCAATTAAAAATCTTAACCTTTCTTTTGAAAGCTGCCCGCCTGCAATACGCAGTCTTAGCATTCCTGCTGTTGCACCTCTTTGGGCATAGCTGCCGAATTTTCCGGAAAAACTTTTGTATTCTGATACATTTATTTCTCCCTTACTGAATTGTTCGGATTTTTCACGAAATTCTTCTATCTGCTCTTTAAGCTTTTCATCCATATACATAACTCCTAATTTTAAAAGAGCGTTTTACCGCTCTTTTTTTTATTTATTATTTACATATATTCTACTTTTATTTCACCATTCTCAGCAGAAACTCCAATACCTGCAATTGTTCCGGATTTTTCAATTATAATATCCGCAACCTTATTTTCTATTTCCTGTCTGATAACTCTTCGGATGTCCCTTGCTCCATAACTCTTACCAAAAGCCATTTTTGCTATCAGTTCAAGAGCTTTATTGTCATATTTGAAAATAATATTTTTTTCTGCCAACGGTTCTTTCATTTCATCAAGCATAAGTCCTGCAATAGAAGCAAAATTTTCTTCGGTTAATGGTCTGAATACAACGATCTCATCAATTCTGCTAATAAATTCCGGTCTGAGAAATTCCCGAAGAGACTTCATTGCTTTTTCTTTAGAAATATCTTCAGCAGACTTATTAAATCCCAAACCTGTTGTCTTATCTGTAGATCCTGCATTAGAAGTCATTACAATAATTGTATTTTCAAAGTTAACAGTTCTTCCTTGCGCATCATTAATTTTGCCTTCGTCAAGAATCTGAAGAAGAATATTCATAACATCCGGATGCGCCTTTTCTATTTCATCAAAAAGTACCACTGAATACGGCTGTCTTCTTACTTTTTCAGTAAGCTGCCCTGCTTCATCATAACCCACATATCCAGGAGGAGAACCAATCATTCTTGCAACTGAATGTTTTTCCATGTATTCAGTCATATCAAGTCTGATGAGAGGTTCTGTAGAATCAAAAAGTTCTCTCGATAAAACCTTTACCAATTCTGTCTTTCCGACGCCGGTAGGACCTACAAATATAAACGATGCCGGTCTTCTTCTCTTATTAAGCTGAACTCTGGTACGCTTAATTGCCTCCGACAGCAGTTTTACTGCTTCGTCCTGACCTACTATATGTTCTTTCAGATTCCCCTCAAGCTTAGCCATTTTTGAAAATTCTGATTCGGCAATTTTAGTTGACGGAATACCCGTCCAAAGTTCAATAACCTTTGCAAGATCTGTTTCCTGAACCTGAATATTAGAGGTAACCTTTTCAAGCTCTTCCAGTTCGGCTTTAACACGGATAATATCCCCCTTAACTTCTGCAAGCGCTTCATAGTTAGGTTCTTCTGCTTCCTCTAAAGATTTTTCCATTTCGAGCAGAGTTTTCAGTCTTTTTGATTCCTCATCATGCTTTGCCAATTCCGGAGTACGAATACATGTACACGCACAGCTTTCATCAAGAAGGTCAATTGCCTTATCAGGCAAAAATCTATCCTGAATGTATCTTTCAGACAGTACTGCACACATTCTTATAAGTTCATCACTTATTTGTACCTTATGATAAGCTTCATAATATTTCTTTATTCCCTTTAAAACTTCAACTGTGTCATCAACAGTAGGTTCGTTTATAGTTACAGGCTGAAAACGCCTTTCAAGTGCACTGTCCTTTTCAATATATTTTCTGTATTCACCGAATGTTGTAGCACCGATAACCTGTACCTCTCCGCGTGACAGCGCAGGTTTTAAAATATTTGCCGCATTCATAGAACCCTCTGAATCACCTGTACCCACAAGATTATGAACCTCATCAATAAACAGAATAATATTCCCTTCAGACTTAACTTCATTTACAAGTCCCTTAACACGGCTTTCAAACTGTCCTCTAAACTGAGTTCCGGCTACAAGAGAAGTAAGATCAAGCAAATAAACTTTTTTATCAGTAAGATTAAAAGGTACGTTTCCTTCAACAATTCTCTGAGCAATACCTTCGGCAATGGCTGTTTTACCTACACCCGGTTCACCAATCAAGCAAGGATTATTTTTTTGTCTTCTTGAAAGAATCTGAACAACTCTTGAAATCTCTTTGTCACGACCTATAATATTGTCAAGCTTTCCGTCTTCTGCCCTCTGATTAAGATTTGTACAGTAATTGTCAAGGAATTTAAGTTCCTTTTTCTTTTTATTTTTGTCCATACTTTTATGAGCTTTGGAATTTGCAAAACCGGACTTCTTTTCTGCCGGAGGATTTTTCTTATCATTGTTCTGTTCTGAAAGTGCAGCTTTTAATCCGCTTAATCCTGCATTATCCAACATATTCTGTATGTAAGGCGGTAATGTTTCAGCGCCTCCCATTTCAAATCCATCGCCGTCCAATATTTCCATCATCTGATCTGACATCTGCTCAAGATCTTCATCGGAAATACCCATTTGTTCCATATATTCAGAAATTTGAGGAATATTAGCCTCCTTTGCACAAACCATGCAAAGTCCCTCATTCTTTTTTTCATTTCCGTGCATTGAAGTAATGAAAACAACCGCTGGCCTCTTTTTACATCTGCTGCATAATACCATAACATATACACCTTTCTCTATATTTATAAGTTACCAAATTTCTCTATAAAAATTTATAAAAATGTCTGAAAATTTTAGTCTGTTCCACTGCATTTATACTTATAAACGAACTGTCACTTTCAGAAATATTTATCATCATTTTTACAGCCACTGCTATTATCATAATTACCGCTGCTGCTTCAACAATACCTAAAATACCTCCGGCAAATTTATCAAGTCTGTCATACCCGTTAAGCAATCCAAAATTAACGGTTCTGTTAATAACAATTATTATAACAGTCATAAGAATGAAAAATACTATAAGGAAAACAGCTGCGTTTATAATTCGTCTGGCAGGTTCTCTTATGTAATTTTCCTCAATAAATTCAGGTACCTGCTTCGGATGATTCATCAGCATATCTATCATTGAATTAAAAAGCTTTTCATTATTACAGATATTTTCTGTAATTTCATTTACAACATAAGGCGGAAGATTTATACCTATCTGTTTTGCAAATGCGTCAGCAAAGCCATTAATTATGTCTGTGTTAAATACATCAGGTGCGCTGACGATATTTCCCGCCTCATTGTTTGCATAATCATATAATTTTTTAATACTGTTTCCGCTTTTTAAAATTGCTTCGATCTTATCATTACTCAATACTCCGGAAAGTTCATTGTTTTCGATTATTGTTTTTATTACGTCCTCCGGCTGATAATCTTCAAGAGTTTCCTGAACAGCTTTAATATTACTTTTCATAAAAAACTTGTTATATATAAAATCAGTAGTCTTTCTGCTTACAAGTAAAGCAACCGCTATTGATGCTACACAACCCAGTGCTGTAATAATTATTTTTGAAAAACCTTTTCTGGCACCGCTGCAAACAAAAAATATAATCACAACAACCGATACAATATCATATATCCACCAGAATTTTTCTCCCATTTTGTTCAAACACTCCGTTTCATTATCCTTTATATTCCATTCTATCTATTCTATCATATCCCAACAAGAAAATATAATCATCAATTAATATAAATTTTTCATATGAGCTTTCGGAATTTATATTTTTTTCTCCGCCGCCCTTAAATTCATATTTTATTATACCTTCTTTTGTCATCACCAAAACCTTTCCGTCGGATAAGCGTATACATTTTGCACTGCCATTTGAAAATTCATTTTGATTGGGTTCTCTTTTTTCGCTGTCTATAGTAGTAAAATAATTCTGACGCTTAATTTCATTTTCAAAAAGCATTACTATTTTACCGTTTCGATAATCCCAGTCTGTAAGCCTGCTTGGATAGTCATATGACGTTAAAAATTCTCCTTTACTATTATAATATGCACATTTAGTATCACCGAGTACAAGTATACTGTCTCCGTCATAATATGTTTTCAGACACATTGTATTCAATACATCTGAAATCCATTTATCTTTTTTCGAATCAAATGAAACAGAAATAATTTTTGATATAATCTCACCATTAGCAGCATCACTCGTAGCAAGAATACATCCTGTTCCATTTTCATTGAATGTAAGATCAGTAACTCTTTCAACGCAATTTCTGCTGTAAATTTCTTCACCTGATTCATCAAAAACGGTAAGCTTACATGCATATGTATCAGATGTTGTAATAACAGCAACATTACCATTATCACTAATTCTGGCAAAAATGATATTTTTATCCATTTTTTTAGTATAAAGGTTTTTCCTTTTATTGTCAATCCTAAATCTGTTTCCACCGGATTCATATATCAATAATTTTTTTCCAGCTGTTTGGAGCATTGCATTTGCATAAGCATGCTGACGTTCTTCATAAAGTTCACCGTCATCAGTGTAGATATAAATATAAGCGTCACTTAATATAGTAAGATAACCGTTTAGATTTCCAACCTGATAATCAATTCCACCGGAAATACTCAATGGAAAATTTTCTCCCGAAAACTCCCCATTACTTGATTTTACACTTTGAAACTTGCTGCCGATACCCTCAAGTCTCGGAAACCAAACATCTCTTTTGATATACAAACCGAAAATGACTGATGCCAGCAGAATAAAGGCTGTAAATTTAGCCATTTGCCTTCGGCGTTTTCTTCGCCGTCTCAAAAGAACTATGTCAACATCTTTTATATTTTTTTCCATTAGCAATATGTCCCCTTAAAATGTTTGCTCAATAAAAAATTTTATTTAGATAAAGCCCATGAGGCTGTGCTGTTTTTCCGGCAAGCTGTCTGTCTCCGGAAGATATAATACTTCCTATATCATTCACCGAAATCTTTTTCTCATTTACCGCCAAAAGAGTTCCAACCATGATCCTAATCATATTATACAGAAAACCGTCGCCTTTTACAAGCATTTTCACCGATTCACCATTAATTTCTACATCAAATTTGAAAATTGTTCTTGTAGTGCTTTTTTTTTCATCACACCCGGAACAAAATGCCCGAAAATCATGAGTTCCCACAAAATTCTTTGCAGCTAGACGAATCAATTCGATATCCAAAGGTCGTCTGTAATGATATGCAAGGTCTGTTGTAAAAGGATTTTTACTCTCGCTGTTATGAATCATATAAATATATTCTTTTGCTTTGCATGAAAATCTTGCATGAAAATCAAGCGGAGCGTCTTCACATTCCAAAATTGAAATATCCTCAGGCAGTCTGCCATTTACTCCTCTAATAAAGTTTCTGGGGGGTATTTTACTTTCAGTCAAAACCGAAAAGCAATAATTATTAGCATGTACCCCCGTATCGGTTCTTGAACAGCCGTTAATAATAACCTTTTCATTAAGTACAGAGGAAACATGTTTCTCCACAACTTCCTGAACTGTCAGGGCATTTTCCTGACGCTGAAAACCGTGATATTTTGTTCCCCTGTACGCCATCATTACTTTAAGATTCCGCATCAGACTTCTCCGTTTCACATTTTGAAACCTTTATTGTTTTTCTGTATTTTTTCTCCAGAACCCAAAGCGCTGCTAATACAATAACAGAACCCGCGGTAATTAAAGCGCCAACTGCAAATCCCGGCGGACAATATTTAAATCTGACTTCATGATCTCCGGCAGTAACCGGTACGCATACTACCGCATTCTTCAACGGAGTTACTTCAGCCTCTTCTCCGTCTATATAAACCTTCCATCCGCCGTCATAAGGAATTGATGTATAAAGGATACTGTCCTTTTCAGCGGTAAAAGTACCGTTAATTTCAGTATCACTATAGTCTGAAACATTAATCCCTCCCTTAGCAAGCTTTTCAATACCCTGCCTTAGAAGCTCTTCGTTTGCCTGATAAACAAATGCTTTACCGTTACCGCTTTTTTCTTTATCAACATTAGCATATAAAGTTATTACATCTCCGGCTTTAAAAGTACCTATTGCCGTTACATTTTTATATTTCTGTTTTCCGAAATTATGAATCACAGCATTTCCCTGTTTAATTTGAAAACCGTTTGTATTATCAAAGAAAAATACTGCATATACAGGTCCGTCAGCAGGTACAGTATAATTATATTTTACATAACAGTCGTTACTGCCGTCTTCCGGCTTATTATACTGATAACTATAATTTCCGACAGACTTTTTAACAACATTAAGTCCCTTATGTCCCACATCCTTTATATCAACTGCTGTAAAAACATCGCCATCAAGACCTGTTGCCAATCTGAAAAGTTCATTCTGATTTTCAATCTGTTCCTTGGATTCTCCCAAATAATCCATAATTGACGTATCCGCTGCAAAGCCTATCGGCAAATAAGCATTATTTTTATAAAGCTTTACAGTACCCTCATTTATAACCTCATCAAGAAAAACCTCATCTCCGGAATATCCATCATGCGCCATAAGATATTTAATATTTAAAAATGCGTTGATAACCGGAGTAGACTGAGTATAGTAATATCTGTTTCCGGCAGCTGACGCCATAAGTCCAAGACCTTCAAGAAATCTTGTAACGCTTACGTTAGCAGTTGATGAAAATTGTGAAATTCCTTTAAATCCGTAAAGTGCCGGATCATTTATGGTATACGTTGAAGTCAGTTCTGTACGATAAAATTCATTGTCATTTCTTTCAGTGTAATCAATAAGCGATTGGATTTCTTCATTATTTTTAGGGTAAATACTATAAGTTGTAGTAGTAACAGTAGAAACACCGTTATAAGCATTTATACCCATTTCCACCGCACATACCGCACAAATCATATATCTCATAACATTTTTGCCGATAATTTTTCTTTCATAAATAAACATTACAATAACATATACAAAACATGTTATCACACTGTAAATCAAAGTTTTTTCAGTCTGATCCCTGTATGCGGCAAGTGCAATAATAAACGTCATTGCGGAAAGCGCCAAAACATCAAAAATTTGTATATCAT
This sequence comes from uncultured Oscillospiraceae bacterium, assembly GCA_949745795.1. Classification (GTDB taxonomy): domain Bacteria; phylum Bacillota; class Clostridia; order Oscillospirales; family Ruminococcaceae; genus Porcipelethomonas. Next base: position 28,298 of record CATKAZ010000110.1, read on the forward strand.
CAATCATTACCGTAAATGCTCTATACGCTGCCGCAACAAGTATAAACGAGAAAATAAATGAAAATCTATAAGGAATCATATTGGTAAAATGAAATCCATGCCATATATAATTCAAGATATTCATATTACAGCTTACAATTATAAACGAAAGATATAACACTGTTATAATCTTTTCTCTTATTTTAATTTTTCTGTTTATTATAAAAACTCCCAGAAGAATTACAGCAAACATACCGCAATATAGATTAGGCAAGCCTTCCTTTGCAGTCGGCTCATGATAACCGATCATGTTTGAAATCATTTTCAGCCACGGTTCATAAAAAGATATTATTTCAGGAAATTTATTATCAACACTGTTAGTAAGCTGAAGCGCCATATAAGCCGGAAGCAGTATAAATGCTCCTAACCCCAGTCCGATCACAGTCGCACCGGCTATCTGTCCGAGGCGAATAAAAGTTCCCTTTATTCCCTGCCACTGAATTATTGCGGCAGCAGCAAAAACCATAACAGTAAAAATACATGTAAAAAGTCCGATATAAAAATTTGCAATAAGAGAAAGAGCAAGGGAAACAGCATAAAGCTTATATTTTCCTTCCCTTACAATTAAAATAGTACCCAATACAACAAGCGGCAGCAGTGCTACAGTATCTATCCAAATAAGATTCCAGTAATATCCCATTATATAGCTGCACAATGCATAGAATAATGAAAATCCAACAATCGAAATATCATTTCTTTTAAACGTATGCTTTAAAAATACAGCAAAAAACAATCCTGCACAGCCGATTTTAACAGTAAGAAATAAAGTCATAGCATCTCTGGAATATTCAATAGGAAAAAGCACAGCAAGCAGATTTAACGGACTTGCCGCATAATATGACATTACAGAAAGGAAATTTGTGCCCATTCCGGTATTCCATGAATAAAGCAATGACGAAAGACTTTGCAGTTTTTCATGTTCTTCCTTAAAAAACGGAAAGTACTGATGCCAAAGATCAGTTACAAGAATTTGTTTGTCCCCAAATGGATGTACCTCAAAATGAGAGAACATTATCCAAATCAAAATAAACGGCACTAAAAAAGAAAGTATTAAAAAAGCTCTTGTTTCGCCTTTTTTATCATACAATAAAATATCTATAAATCCACGCTTTCCGCCTAAAGAAAGTCTATTGGATTTCTTCCGTACAGAATTCTGTTTATTACCCATTGATTTTGTCCTTCCTTAATTCAATACATTAATAAATATAACTGAAGCCATAAAAAGAATTGCAATTCCAAGAGATACATAATCAGCAATACTGCTTTTTAACTGACGCATTTTTGTACGTCCCTCTCCGCCTCTGTAGCATCGGCATTCCATTGCCGTTGCAAGCTCGCTTGCTCTTCTTACAGCAGACACAAAAAGAGGTATTATTATCGGTACAATAGCTTTTACCTTATCCATTAATTTACTTCCGTCAAGGTCAACACCTCTTGCTTTTTGTGCAGAAATGATTTTGTCTGTTTCTTCTATGAGAGTAGGAATAAATCTTAAAGCAATAGTCATCATCATGGCAAGATCGTGCACCGGAACTTTTATTTTTTTCAACGGACTCAACAGCCGTTCAATTGCGTCTGTAAGCGCAATAGGTGAAGTTGTATAAGTAAGAAGTGAAGTTCCTGCAATGAGAAGAATTATTCTTACGATCATAAAAATTGTTGTATGAACAGCGGCATCAGTAATTTTAATAAATTTCCATTCAAAAAGCGGCATGCCTCCGGAAATAAAAAAAAGATTAAATACTGATGTAAAAAGAAGAATAGGTATTATAGGCCTTATACTTTTAATTATCATTTTTATCGGAATCAATGAAAGAATAAGCGCCATAGCAACAAATATCGCTCCAATTTCCAGACATATAACATGATCACCTATAAAAAGCATTGCAATAAAAATACCGGAAATAACTATCTTAAATCTGGGATCAAGCCTGTGAACTGTACTGTCGCCGGGAAAATACTGTCCTAATGTAATATCCTTAATCATCAGATTTTCCCCCTTTTTTTCAATTCCCGAATTATCAGTTCTTTGGCATACTTTACTGTATAAACCTCTTCATCAAAACTTAATCCTTTATTTTTCAGTATATTGAATACACGAGCTATCTGCGGTACTGAAAGCCCCATACTTGAAATTTCTTCCGTGCGCTTAAACACTTCAGCTGTTTTGTCATAACAAAAAACCTTTGAATCGTTCATAACAAGAATCTTTGAAGCAAATTTCGCAACGTCCTCCATACTGTGTGAAACAAGCAAAACAGTACATCCTGTTGTTTTATGATAATGACTTATCTGACTTAAAATCATATCACGTCCCTTAGGATCAAGACCGGCAGTAGGCTCGTCCAATATAAGTACCTCCGGCTCCATTGCCATAACTCCCGCAATTGCAACACGGCGCTTTTGTCCTCCTGAAAGCTCAAATGGAGATTTATTCAGTATATCCTCTGTCAATCCCACTGAAACAGCAGTTCTGCGAACACGTCCGTCAATTTCATTCTCACTGAGTTTCATGTTTTTAGGACCGAATGCAATATCCTTATATACCGTATCTTCAAATATCTGATATTCGGGATACTGAAAAACAAGTCCGACTTTAAAACGCACCTGACGGATTTTAGTTTTATCAGCCCAAATATCTTCACCGTCAAGATATATTTTTCCCGACGTAGGTTTAAGCAGACCGTTAAAATGCTGAATCAGCGTAGATTTACCCGAACCTGTATGACCTATTACCCCGACAAATTCTCCCTTTTCTATTTCAAGACTTACATGGTCAACCGCCGTTTTTTCAAAAGGCGTCCCCTGACTGTAAACATAAGTCAATTCTTCCGTTTTCAGTATTGCCAATTTTAAGCTCCTTTTTTTGCCGTTTCCAAACTCATGAAAGCAGTTTCAACAGTGCATCGCAGCATTCGTTTTCATTTATAATATGAGTATCAAGTTTTAATCCGTATTTATTAAGCTCATATACAAGCTCTGTCACCTGAGGAACATCAAGCCCCACAGCTTTAAGTTCCTCAACACGGGAAAATACCTGCTTGGGACTGTTGTCCATCAGAACCTTTCCCCTGTCCATGACGATTATTCGTCCGCACTGTGCAGCCTCTTCCATATAATGAGTAATCAGAATTATTGTAATTCCGTACTTGCTGTTAAGCTCTTTAACGGTTTTCATAACCTCTGCTCTTCCCTTCGGATCAAGCATAGCGGTAGGCTCGTCCAGAACGATGCAGCGTGGACGCATAGCAATTATTCCCGCAATTGCCACTCTCTGCTTCTGCCCTCCCGAAAGCTGATGAGGCGCATGCATTCTGTATTCATACATTCCCACTGCCTTCAAGGCTTCATCAACTCTACGACGTATTTCGTCGGATTGTACTCCCAGATTTTCAAGAGCAAAAGCCACATCTTCTTCCACAATAGTCGCAACTATCTGATTATCGGGATTCTGAAACACCATCCCCACACGCTGACGTATATCGTAAATTCTGTTCTCGTCCTTTGTATCAATACCGTCAATATACACCGTACCGCCGCTTGGCAGCAAAATAGCATTAAGATGCTTTGCTAAAGTAGATTTTCCGCAGCCGTTATGTCCCAAAACAGCAGTCATTTCACCCTGTTTAAAACTTATATTTATATCCTTTAAAACTAACACGTCTTCCCCGTCATATTTAAAATCCAGGTTAACAGATTCTGCAAAATTTTCCATATCCGTTATCCTTTCTGCCATATAGCCGTCGAACCGCAGGGAAGACAAAGTCCGCTTTCTTCAACCGGAAGTCCGATTTCATCAAATGTCACATTTCCGCCGAACTGCGGACAAATTGTTTCTCCTAAAATATAACCCATAACCGACGGTGAAAGTCCGGCAGTATAGCTGTTTATCAGAAAGAAAAGCGGTTCGTCGCTTAAAACTCCCGTACAGAGCTTAACAAGGTCAAATACGCAGTCCTCAAGCTTCCAGACCTCTCCTCCCGGGCCTCTGCCGTAGCTGGGAGGATCCATGATAACTGCGTCATATTTTTTTCCGCGTCTGATCTCTCTGGCAATAAATTTTTCACAATCGTCCACTATCCAACGAATCGGCTTTTCTGTCAGACCTGAAAGCGCCGCATTTTCTCTTGCCCAGCTTACCATACCCTTAGAAGCGTCCACATGGCATACCTTTGCTCCTGCTGACGCACAAGCAAGCGTCGCTCCACCCGTATAGGCAAAAAGGTTCAAAACATTTATCTCACGTCCGGCATTTTTTATTTTATCGGACATGAAATCCCAGTTTACTGCCTGTTCGGGAAATAGTCCGGTATGTTTAAAACCCGTAGGCTTTATAAGGAATTTCAGTTCCCTATAAGACATCTCCCATGATTCGGGAGGCTTTTTAGAAAAGCTCCAGCTTCCGCCGCCGCTGGAAGAACGGTGGTAATGTCCCAATGCCTTATTCCACAGCGGAGATTTTTTTGTAGTTTTCCAAATTATCTGCGGATCGGGACGGATAAGTATGTTACCGTTCCAAGATTCCAGCTTTTCCTGTGACGTAGTATCTATAATCTTATATTCTTTCCAGTTCTGTGCGATACGCATAGTCCTTAAGTCCTTTACTGTTTATTTTTCCGCAAACGCTTTTTAACGTCCACTCACAATATCATCTTCCGGCACGTTCCTTTATTTTTTCCGAAATTGCAACAGCGTATTCGTTTATCTGTTTAAAGTCCTTGCCTTCGAGCATTACTCTGATAAGCGGTTCTGTTCCGCTTTCTCTTACCAAAATTCTTCCGCTGTCACCAAGTTCGTTTTCATAATGCTCAATAAGATCCGTGATCTGACTGTCGTTTTTCCAGACTTCTCTGTCACGGGGACTGATTTTAACATTTATCATAACCTGGGGATAATGCTCCATTACAGAGGCAAGCTCCGACATTTTCTTTCCGGATTCAGCAAGTATTTCCAGAACCTTTGCGCCTGAAAGCTGACCGTCACCCGTATTGGCTTCGTCAAGGAAAATAATATGACCGCTTTGCTCGCCGCCTAAATTATATCCTCCCTCAAGCATTTTTTCAAGTACATATCTGTCGCCGACTTTAGTAGTCTGCATTTTTATGCCGTTGTTCTTAGCAAAATAAGTAAATCCCAAATTGCTCATAACAGTAACCACAGCGGTATTTTTATTCAGTTTTCCCTTTTCCTTGTAAGCCTTTGCACAGATAGCAATAAGCTTATCACCGTCGATAAGCTGACCTTTTTCATCTACCGCAAGACATCTGTCTGCGTCGCCGTCAAAGGCAAGCCCCGCATGGCATTTTTTATCAACAACAAACTGCATAAGATTTCCGATATGCGTCGAACCGCAGTTATCGTTAATATTTGTACCGTCCGGATAAGAATTTATAACGTAAACGTTTGCTCCAAGTCCCTCAAAAAGTCTTTTTGCTGTTGCAGAAGCGCTGCCGTTTGCACAATCAATGGCAATTCTCAGTCCGGTGAGATTGCCCTTTATAGATTTCATAATATATCTGATATAATCTGTCTGTGCGTCACGGTAATATGTAATTTTACCTACTTCTCCATGTGAAACAATCTTCATATCCTGAGGTCTGTCTAAAATCAGTTCTTCAATTTCTTCTTCCATTTCATCTGACAGCTTATAACCTGTTGACGAGAAAAGCTTAATACCGTTAAATTCAAAGCTGTTGTGCGACGCTGAAATCATAACGCCTGCGTCTGCCCCCTTCTGTTCAACAAGTACCGCAACTGCCGGAGTAGGAACAACTCCCAATATTTCGGCATTAGCCCCCACAGAACAAATACCTGCCGCAAGAGCCGCTTCCAGAACATCTGATGAAATTCTCGTATCCTTTCCTATGAAAATTGTAGGCTTATGTTTTGTTTTCTTTGTAAGTACAATAGCTGCCGCTTTTCCTATCTGCATTGCCATTTCGCATGTAAGCTCTGTAATAGCTACTCCCCTTGCACCGTCAGTTCCAAATAATCTTCCCATTTGCCAATATCTCCTGTCTTATAATATAATTTAATCATTTATAGTCTAAGCTGTCCCTCATTTTCATCTTCTTTTAGAAATCCAAGATGAGCATAAGCAAGCTTTGTTGCTACTCTTCCTCTTGGCGTTCGTGCCAAAAATCCAAGCTGCATTAAAAACGGTTCGCACACATCCTCTAGAGTTACTGCTTCCTCTCCGATAGCAGATGCCAGTGTTTCCAAGCCTGCCGGACCGCCGTTGTATCCTTTTATAAGCATTGTAAGCATTCGTTTATCAAGACTGTCCAAACCTAAAGAATCAATTTCCAGACGGTTTAAAGCAATTGCAGCTATATCCGATGTAATCTCTCCGTTTCCCATAACCTCGGCAAAATCTCTTACACGCTTTAACAATCTGTTTGCAATTCTAGGCGTTCCTCTTGAACGCTTTGCAATTTCCAAAGCGCCGTCCGACGTACAGGGTATTTCAAGAATAGTGCTGCTTCTTCTTATTATATCGCTAAGCTGTTCATGACTGTAAAGTTCCAATCTCTGAATGATTCCGAATCTGTCACGCAGCGGAGATGTAAGCTGCCCCGCACGGGTTGTTGCTCCTACAAGTGTAAATTTTTCAAGATCAACACGTATTGAACGTGCAGACGGTCCTTTGCCTATTACTATATCAAGAGCATTATCCTCAAGTGCCGGATAGAGAATTTCCTCAATAGAACGGGATAATCTGTGTATCTCATCTATAAAAAGCACGTCATTTGACGATAAATTAGTAAGCAATGCTGCTAAATCCCCGGGTTTTTCAATAGCCGGACCGGTTGTAATCCTAAGATTTGCACCCATTTCATGAGCAATAATTCCGGCAAGAGTAGTTTTACCCAATCCCGGAGGACCATAAAGCAGAACATGATCCAAAGGTTCTCCTCTTCTTTTAGCTGCTTCTATATAAATCGCAAGATTCTCTTTAACCTTATCCTGACCGATATATTCCTGCAAAGTCTGAGGACGAAGCGTAAATTCGGTTTCTGCGTCCGATTCGGTATACTCAGGAGCTACCGCCCTGCTTTCAAACTCCATATCTCCTGTTTCTATCAATTGATTTTCACCTTTCCGTGATTATTATTTTTTACCTATAATTTTCAGCGCCTGTTTTACAATTTCACCTGTATCAAGAGAGGTATCTATTTTTGATACGGCAGCGGCAACTTCCTCCTGTGAAAATCCTAAAACCATAAGCGCCGAAACCGCTTCGGCACAGTTATCCCCTTCGGGAACAAAAACATTTCCCGAAGATTTTATATCCGCAGCCGTGATACTTTCCTTTGCAATTTTATCTTTCAGTTCCAATACAATTCTCTGAGCAAGCTTAGGTCCGACTCCCTTGGTTTTAGTAAATACCTTACTGTCACCGGACGCTATAGTCAGTGCAAATCTTTGCGCATCTATATCCGAAAGAATTGACAGAGCCGCTTTCGGACCTACTCCGGACACAGATATAAGCATTTTAAAGCAATTCAACTCCTGCATGGAATAAAATCCAAAAAGCTCAACATTGTCCTCCCTCACATGCAGATATGTATAAAGATAAACCTCTTTTCCAACCTCGCCCAGCTGAGATGCTGTAGAATGAGTTGTTCTGCATGAGTAGCCTATTCCGGAACATTCCACAACTGCCAAAAACGGTTCTTTATGTATAAGCTTTCCTCTAACACTGTAAATCATTTATTTCACCTTACTTATTATATTATCTTATTCCTTTGCAGCAGTGTCCGTGACAAATTGCAAGAGCAAGAGCATCTGCGGCATCATCCGGTTTGGGAATTTGTTCAAGCTTTAAAATACGTCTTGTCATATCCATAACCTGCTTTTTCTCAGCCTTGCCGTAACCTACGACTGCTTGCTTCACCTGCAACGGCGTATACTCATATATAGACACTCCATGTCTTACAGCCGAAAGAACTATTACTCCTCTTGCCTGTGCCACATCAATTGCCGTTTTTTGATTGTTAGTAAAAAACAGTTTTTCAATTGATAAACAATCCGGATCAAATTTTTCAAGAATATAATCCATATCGTCTGCAATACATTTAAGGCGCTGAGAAAAATCCGTATGAGCTTCTGTTAAAATCGCCCCGTACTCTACAGGAGCAAAATTTGCACCCGAATAATCTGCGACTCCGAACCCCACAATAGCATAACCCGGATCAATTCCAAGAATACGCAAAAAAACACATCCTCAAAAATATATTTATATTTTATTATAGCACAAATCACATATGACTTTCAATAGATAAATCACATTTATACAGAAATTTTGTTATTTATAAAAAAAGCGGACGCTTTTAAACGTCCGCTTAATTTTATTTTCACTTGAATTATTTTTTTAAGATCTGTTCTGCAAGATATTTTGCAATTGCAGCAGCGTCAGCAGCTGTTATTTTACCGTCTTCATTAAAATCCGCATTAGGATAAGCCGATAAAGTCACCTTATTGCCGGTAATCGAAGCTTCGGCAAGTTTTCTTGCAATAAATGCAGCGTCACTTGCACGAAGAACGCCGTCATCGTTAGCATCGCCCTTTACGCCGCTGTTGGCTAACTTAGAAAATGATTTATTATACTTTGTAGCATAGCTTTCGGCTGTTGACTTTGCAGCAGCGCATATTGTTACATCAGATTTATTAATTGTATTACCGCTGTCAAAAATTTCACATTTAGGATTATTTATTATTAATTTCGTTAAACTTGAGCAATTATAAAACGCCTTATCGTCAATACGAGCTACGCTTGCCGGAATATCTACAGTTGTCAAAAGATCACAGCCTTCAAAGGCGCTGATACCTATTCCCTTTAAATTATTTGAAAGAATTATTTCAGAAAGCTTTAAGCAATTATAAAATACACCGTTACCCATATCAGTTACACTGTTTGGAATTTCCATTGTTGTAAGACGAGAACAATTTAAAAAAGTATAATTTCCGATACTTACAACACTGTTCGGTATTGTTATGATTGACAGTTCGTCACAATTTTCAAAAGCATTATCGCCGATATACTTAACGCTGCTCGGAATTGAAACGTTTGAAAGATAATAACAGTTTCTGAATGCACGGTCCGCAATACCTGTTGTACCGGACTTTATCGGAGTAGATCCGTCAATCACGGTTTCAATCGTACCATTGCTGCCTATAACCCATGTATCAGCGTAATACAAAGGACCTTCGTTTGCTTTCTGGTAGCTTAACATTGCAGTACCTTCAAAAGCTTTTGCCCCTACGCTTGATACGCTTCTGGGGATATCTATATCAGTTAAACCCGAACAGTTGTAGAATGCTCCGTAGCCAATTCCCACAACACTGTTCGGAATAATAACATTATTTAAAACCGAACAATTATAAAAAGCATCTGCACCTATATATTTTACCACACCGGGAATTTCGTATTCTTTTGTTACTTTTCTTCCGGCAGGATAACAAATAAGCTCAGATTTATCCTTATTAAACAAAACACCGTCTACAGTACTGAAATATTCATTGGAATTATTTACATTAATTTCATACAAATCCTTATTATCATAGAAAACATTGCTTTCTATGCTCTGTACCGATAAATTATCTATTACAGTAGGAATTGTTAATGTTTCTACCTTTTCCCCTGAATTTGATGTCCATCCGGTGATTGTTATATAATCGTATGTACCATCATAATTAGTATCAACCTTTTTATACAGGAAGTTACCGCTAGCCATTTCACTGCTGTATGTTGCTGCATTAGCGGTTAGTGATTGTACCCCCCCGCAAGAATACTTGCGGCGCATGCCATTGAAGTCATCAAGCTCAAGATTCTTTTCTTTGTCATTATAAATGACCTCCTTTTTATATTATAACTTTTATTTTACCATTCCGGTAAAATATTGTCAAGATTAAGATGGTAATTTTAGCATACCAATTAAATTATTATCTTTTCGCATATCAAATATTGTAATATTTTCATAATACTTCTTTTTTTCTTCATTATTATATCATTTTAGCAATTTGCCGATTGATTTTTACGGAAAATAAATGTATAATATAATTTAAGACAATTTTATGAAAGGAAATAAAAATGGACCTAAATCAATTAAGAAACGATATTGACAAGCTTGACAAAGAAATTTTAAATGCATTTGAAAAAAGAATGGATCTATGCCGTCAGGTAGCGATTTATAAAAAGGAAAATAATCTGCCGATTTTTCAGGAAGGCAGAGAAAAGGAAATTATTAAAAAAGTACGTGACAGGAGTCCGATACACTTAAAGGACGGCTCGGCAGCTCTGTTTACTGAAATTATGGATATTAGCAAGTGCTTACAGCAGCAGGAGCTTTTAAAGGACAAAGAATTTATTCGCCCACGTCCCTTAAATATGAATTGCACAGGTAAAATCGGCTGTCAGGGTACAGCCGGTTCCAACTCCGAAACTGCCGCACGAAAGCTTTTTAATGATAATGAAATTGTGTTTTATCAGGAATTTGAAGATGTTTTTGAGGCTGTTGAAAAGGGAGATATTCAATTTGGTATTATCCCCATCCACAACTCCACCGCCGGTTCGGTTACTCAGAATTACGACCTTATGAGAAAATACAGCGTATTTATAGCCAAAACCGTAAAAGTAGAAATCACGAACTGTCTTGCGGTAAAAAAAGGCACAAAACCTGAAAATATAAAAAAGGTTTATTCACATCCCCAAGCGCTCAAGCAATGCTCAGGATTTCTTAAAAAAGGCGGTTTTGAACCGGTTGAATCCAAAAATACCGCTACGGCTGCAAAGTATGTAAGCGAATCGGGCTTTGAATGCGGAGCAATCTGCTCTGAAGCCTGCGCTAAGCTTTATGATATGGATATAATTGAAGCTAATATCTCCAATGTTATTCCGAATTTTACTCGTTTTATTTGTATTTCAAAGGATTTTCTTGTATCAGATGATGCGAATACAATTGCAGTAACCCTTGAACTGCCTAATTCCAAAGGAAGTCTTTACAGATTGCTCACAAAGTTTTTTGTAAGTAATATGAATCTTGAAAAAATAGAAAACCGTCCGATTGCGGACGGCAGCTTTGATGTTATATTCTATTTGGATTTTACGGGAAATATTAATAATCCTCAGGTAAAATCCCTTCTGACAGAATTATCAGACGAACTTGAATATTTTAAATTTTTGGGAAATTACAGCGAAACTCCATAGTTTATTTACGTTTATTATGCTGAATATTATATGTGATGGCAGAAAGCAATTTTTGCGGTACAAGCCTGGTTCCGAATACGCCGAGTTTCATCTGTATAGACGGAATAATCAATGCTTTTCCGCTTAAACATTTATCTATAGCATATTTTGCGGCATACTCACTGGATATAGATTTAACGCTGAAAGAAACTCCGGCTCTGTTATTAAAATTTGTATCAACCGGTCCGGGACAGAATACGCTTATTTTAACATTGCTTCCGCTTCTTCTTAACTCTTCGTAAATTGCCATTGAAAGACGTAAAACATAATTTTTCGTAGCATAATACGAGGACATAAGCGGACCTGTCATAAATCCGGCGCTGGACGCTATATTTAAAATCATTCCATAATTTCTGCGTTTAAAATCCCTGAGAAAAAGCTTGGTCAGTATATGCATAGCCCGTATATTTACATTTATCATATCAAGCTCATCCATAATATCGGTTTTGTCAAATTCACCGAATATTCCATATCCGGCATTATTTATAAGAAAATCAATATTTTTATTCCTGCACTTTTTATAAAGTAAAAACGGTGCGTTATCCTCTGATAGATCAGAGTAAATTATTTCCACATTGGTTTTAAGTGTTTTCTTTAATGCTTCCAGCTTTTGGATATTCCTCGCTGTCAGAATCAGGTCAAAACCCTTTCCTGACAGATATCTTGCCATATCTCGCCCAATACCGGAACTTGCGCCTGTTATAAGTACTTTCATTGTAAACACTTCCTGTCAGCTATAAAAATTTGCAAATAATTATAATAAATAATTACTTTTATTATAACATATTTTAATACATTTATCCATACTATCTGAAAATTTTATGAAAATTTTAAAAATTTCAAATAAAAGTATGGACTTATAAGCAGTAATATAGTATAATTATAAAGTATCTGACATTTCATTAACACATTTTTAAAATTCAATGTGTGTGATTAACCTTAAATTTCGGTATGCCGTTCGCCATAAAAAACGGCAGTAACGATATTCAAAAATATTTTTATAAAGCCGCAGAAAATATTTGTTATAGCGTTGCTCTGCGGCAGAATAGGAGAATAATCATGTTCAAAAAAGTAAAAAAAATACTGACCGGCATTATTGCGTCTGCAATGATTGTTTCATGTGCCGGATGCGGTACAGGAAAATCAACCGCTTATGCTCTTACTGTTGATGGCTATCAAGTCAAAGCAGGAATTTATATTTATTATCAGTATTCTGCTTTTCAGGAAGCTAAAAATCTTGCGGCAAAAGCTAATGAAAAGCTGGACGTTAATGATGAAAAGGCTCTCAAAAAAGCAAAAATTGATGGTAAAGACTTCTTACAATGGGTAGAAGATAAAGCAACAATCTCCTGTGCCGAACACGTTGCCGCTATTAAAAAGTTTGATGAAATGAAACTGACTCTTGATGAAGATGATATTGAGGCTATTGAAACCAACGCAGAAAGCTATTATGATGAAAATCCTGAAATGTTTGAAGATAACGGAATCGGTGAAGAATCATTAAAAGATATCATGGCAAATACTTATAAAGTTCAGAAAATTTTTGAATCACTTTACGGTGAAGACGGAACCGAAGGTGTGAAAAATGAAGATATTAAAAACTTTTACATTGAAAACAATGCCAGAGTAAAATATATTGGTCTGGATCTTCACGATTCACAAGGTAATGATCTTGATGAAACCGGTAAAAAAGAAATTAAAGACATGGCTGATGATTTCCTGAAAAGAGCAAAAAATGCCGATTCCACAGAAAAAATGCTCGATGAATTTGATGTTATGCAGGAAGAATATGATAAATATGTTGCAGATAAGGCAGCAGAAGCTGCTGGTGAAGAAACAACGGAAGCAGTTACCGAAGCAGCCACTGAAGCCACTACAGAAGCCACAACTACCGAAATCACTACTGCTTCAACAGTTTCCGACAACAATGAAACTGACGTAACAACCGCTAAAGAAGTTTCCTCATCTGAAACAACAACTACTTCTGTTTCAGAAAGCACAAATGAAGCCGAAACGACAACTAAGCCTTATGCAAACGAAACGATTATACCGGTTGTCACTACTAATGAAAATACAAAAGAAGAAGAGGTAAAATATACTCCTTCTAAAACATTCTATGACTGGGTTTATGATAAGGCTAAAACAGGTTCTCCGGAAATTGTTGAAGACGAAGATACACTTTATGTAGCAGTTAGACTTGACATAACAGAACGTATGACAGATGATGATTTGTGGAGTGAACAATCTATTGACAATACCAGATTTGATATGTTCTCCGATGATTTGCAGGATAAACTTGACGAATGGGTATCAGGATATAGTATAGATAAAAATAAAAAGGCTTATAAACGCTATGATCCATTTGATTTCAAAATGCCATCTGAATAAACAATCTAAAGGGTAAGAAATTCTTACCCTTTTTATATATAATAAAAAGCGGAGGTAAAAAATATGACTGATTCAAATTATGAAAAAATCATTAAACTGAGGATCGAAAAAACAAAAAAAGCACTTGAAAAAAATAACATGCAGGTTTTTATTGCCAACAATAAAAACGAAGTTCCAGATATTGTAAAAACACTGATAAACAAAGACGATCTTATAGGCAGCGGTGGTTCTATGTCTTTGTCACAATGCGGCATTATTGATTTACTGAGAACTTCTGATTATAATTTTCTGGATCGAGCAAATTATACACCGGAAAATATTCAGGAATTTTATATTAAATGTTTCAGTACTGATGCTTATTTTACCAGTGCTAATGCTATTACCGAAAACGGCGAGCTTTATAATGTTGACGGAAACAGCAATAGAATCGCAGCTATAGCATTTGGTCCCAGATCAGTTATCGTTATAGCCGGCTGCAATAAAATTGTAAAAAATCTTGACGAAGCTATAAACCGTGTTAAATCTATAGCCGCACCCGCAAATACCGCTCGCCTGAATTGCAGTACATACTGCAATGAAAAGGGTGAATGTGCTGCATTCGGACAATCATGTCCCGGCATGACATCAGGATGCAGCAGTAATGACAGAATATGCTGCAATTTCCTTGTATCTGCACAGCAAAGACATAAAAACAGAATCAAAGTAATACTTGTCGCTGAACCTCTGGGGTACTAATGGAATACATTAATGCGAAAACTATTCTTACTAAATGTAAAAGTACAGAATGGTTCGGAACCGATTACAACATGAATATTTACCGTGGGTGCTGTCATGGATGCATTTATTGCGACAGCCGCAGCGAATGCTACAAAATAGATAATTTTGATAATATCAAAGCGAAAAAGGATGTTCTGCTTCTTCTTCGCAACGAACTCAAAAGAAAAGTACGGTCCGGCGTTATAGGAACAGGCGCTATGAGCGATCCTTATAACCCTTTTGAAATGGAACTTCAGCTTACAAGGCACAGCCTTGAACTGATTGATGCTTTCAATTTCGGTATTTCAATTGTTACCAAAAGTGCTCTTTTAACAAGAGATTCTGATATCCTGCAAAGTATAAATGAGCACTCCCCCGTTATCTGTAAGCTTACAATAACAACTGCCGATGACAATCTTTGCAGAAAAATCGAACCAAATGTATCACTTTCAAGTGAACGATTTGAAGCTATACGTACACTCAGCAGTCAGGGTATCTTTTCCGGAGTTATTCTTATGCCTGTTCTTCCCTTTATTGAGGACAATGAAGAAAACATTTTAAATATTATTCATAAAACGGCAGAATGCGGCGGAAAATTTATATACCCTTCATTCGGAGTTACACTTCGTCAGAATCAGAGAGAATATTTTCTCAATAAATTAGATGAAACATTTCCGAAGGATAATTTACGTGAAAAATATATCAAGACTTATGGTAATTCTTATAATTGTATAAGCCGCAATGTAAGTAACCTATGGAAAATTTTTGAATCCGAATGCCAAAAATACGGTATTATTTACAAAATGAAGGATATAATTTTTGCTTATAAAATAGGTTATGAAATGAGTCAGCTGCGTTTTTTCTGATAAAATAGGAGGACAATTTTAATGTCCTCTTTTATTTTTATTAACTCTACGAAACGTTTATTGTAATTAAGCTTATCAACTGTTATAATATTATCAGGGGTGAAAAATATATGAATATTACTCAAATCGGAAATCTTATTTATACACTGAGAAAAGAAAAAAATCTTACACAATTACAGTTAGCTAAACGTATGAATATAAGCGATAAAACTGTTTCAAAATGGGAACGAGGATTAGGCTGTCCGGACATATCGCTCCTTCCAGAGCTTGCAGAAATTTTGGAAATTAATATCGAAGAACTGCTGTCCGGCAAACTGGATATGAATGATATCACAGGAGGAAATATGAAAAATACTAAATTTTATATCTGCCCGCAATGCGGAAATTTAATAACTACTTCGGAAGATGCTGCCATATCATGCTGTGGAAAAAAACTGTCATTTACAGAACCTATCAAAGCAAACGATGCTGAAAAGCTTAACGTAGAAATTATTGAAAACGATTATTTTATTACATCTCACCATGAAATGACAAAAGAACATTATATCTCATTTACCGCACTTTTAACCGGAGATAGTTTAATACTGAAAAAACAATATCCGGAATGGAATTTGCAATCACGCTTTCCGGCTTTAACTCATGGAAAACTGATATGGTACTGTACAAAGCATGGTCTGTTTTACCAGCTTATTTAAATGAATTATAATATCTTCTTGATTAATTGACTTTAATTACCTTTTGTGATATAATATTAAAAGTTTAATAAAAAGGAGATTTTATATGAAAGCAAAGGCTTTATTAATGAAAAGAATCCTAGCAGCATTTACTTCCTCTATGATTCTTACTGCCGCAGCAACCGGATGCAATAAAGATTCAAATGATGTAAAGAAAACTGAAAAGGGTCTTTTCGGCAATGATTCGTCATCAAGCGAAGTTTCCGGTAATAATATTACCCCTTCAGGCGAAAATGGCATTATAAATAATCTTGATACACTGGAATCAACCGGTAACGTTTACAGCCAAACCATTATGGTTTACATGGTCGGCTCTGATTTGGAATCCGAATATGGTAATGCTACTCTTGATTTGCAAGAAATGCAGGATGCTATGCCGGACGTTGAAAACAATAATATAATCGTTTATACAGGCGGTGCGTCCAAATGGCAGACTCCTGGTATTGATGCTGATGAAAATACTATATTAAAATTAGAAGCAAATGGATTTACAAAGGTTTCTTCTACAGAATCCAAAAACATGGGTGAATCGGAAACTTTAAGCGAATTCATTTCATACGGTCTTGAAAATTATGATACTGACAAATATGGTCTGGTTCTTTGGAATCACGGTGCAGGTCCGGTATTCGGTTTCGGAGTAGATGAAAATTACAATGATTTGCTTTCTCTTACTGAAATGCAGTCCGCACTGGAAAATTCAGTCGGAAATTCCGATAAAACACTTGAATGGATTGGATTTGACGCTTGCCTAATGAGTTCTCTTGAAGTAGCAGACGTATTCTCTGACTATTCCAACTATCTTATCTCATCTCAGGAAACCGAACCCGGTTGGGGTTGGAATTATGCTTTCCTTTCTTCACTTTCAGAGCCTGATATGGACGGCGCCAGACTGGGACAAAAAATAATAGATTCATATATGGAATTCGGTGAAGCTGTATTTGCAGAATATCCAAAACTTTATTCAGATCTGACATTATCATGCTTAGATTTGAATAAATATCAATCTGCCGAAGATGAGCTTAATGTATTTTTTGAACAAATGAACGGAACTCTTGACAGCAGTACCTTCCCTGAAGCTGTCAGAAACCGTGATAATGTAAAAGATTTCGGTACATACAGCTCGGATTTTAATTACAGTCTTGTAGATGTAACAAATCTTCTTGAACTTCTGTCAGCTGACGCTGATGCTTCGGCAAGTGATGCCATATCGGCAATTAATGATATGATCATGTATATGCGTACTAATGTTTCAAACGCAGGAGGCGTTTCGATTTGCTATCCCTATCAAACTGAAAGTGAATATGCGGAATACTGTATAGCAATGCAGGAAAGTCTTGATTTTTCCTCAGGATATACTAGCTTTTTAAAAAATTTCAACTCTATAAAAAACGGTGAGCAAATCGCAGATGAATGGACCGTTGAAGAAGCGGAAACTAACGTTGAACAAGTTACTCATGAAAACGGTGAGCAAAATGGCAGCGATATTTCTCTGGCATTATCAAAAGAACAGCAGCAAAATTTCGGAACAGCGGCATATTATATTCTATGTAAGGCCGAAGCAGGCGGTTTTATTGAATCCGGAGAAGATGAACGTGCTGAAGACATGTATGTATTTATCCATGGCGGAAAAAATGTAAAAATGGATGAAAACGGAGTTCTTCATGCATATTACAGTGATAACGTTGTATACATGAAGGATAAAAAAACCGGTGAACGTTCCGGAACTCCAATGGTTTTGATTGATAATGATTCATCATCAGAAGAAAAAAGATATCTTACCTCTGTTACGCTGACAAAAACAGATGACGGATTTGATACAACAGGCGCCAACCTCCAGATTGTTGTAGATAAAGAATACCCTAACGGAATAATAAGAAACGCTGTTCCTATTTCATCTGACGATGAAGAAGTTCGACGTGCAAACAAACAACTGCTTGATATTGATGATTACAATATCATGTCCGTTATCGGCAGATGTAGTTACCTTACAAGAGATGAGAACAACAAAATTCTCCCGTTCTTTGAATGGGAAAAATCTGGTATGCTAATGGGTTTTGAACAGGATCTTAAATCCGGATACGAATTGGAAGTAACCCCAATAGAAAATCCCGAAAATTATGTATGCATGTTTATTGTTACTGATTCTCAGGGAAATTCAACAGTTTCAGAACTTATTCCTCTTGGATAATTTTAAAGACTCCGTTTGATACGGAGTCTTTTTTATACAAACAACAAAAAAGCGAACAATAAACTGTTCGCTTTTATAAACATCAATATTAAATTAAACGCCGAACTTAGCAGTTGAAACCGGAACGCCCACGCCCATAGTAGATGTTACTGTACAGGACTTAATATAAGTTCCCTTAGCAGCAGCCGGTTTAGCCTTAACAACAGCTTCCATAAGTGTTGAAAAGTTTTCGTCAAGCTTAGCAGAACCAAATGATGCTTTACCGATTGGACAATGAATAATATTTGTTTTGTCAAGACGGTATTCAATTTTACCTGCCTTAGCTTCTGTTACAGCCTTAGCTACATCAGGAGTTACTGTACCTGCCTTAGGATTCGGCATAAGTCCTCTAGGACCAAGCACCTTACCAAGACGGCCAACAAGACCCATCATATCAGGAGAAGCAACAACAACATCAAAATCCATCCAGTTTTCTTTCATGATCTTGTCTACTAAATCCATACCGCCTACAAATTCAGCGCCGGCTTCCTTAGCAGCATCATACTTATCTTCTTTACAGAAAACGCATACTCTTACATTTTTACCTGTACCGTTAGGAAGAACAACTGCGCCTCTTACCTGCTGGTCGGCATGTCTTGAGTCAACACCAAGACGGATATGCGCTTCAATTGTTTCGTCAAATTTAGCCTTTGCATTCTTGCAAACCAAATCAAGAGCTTCAGCAGCGTCATACTGCTTTGTGCTGTCAACAGCTTTAGCGCTGTCCATATATTTCTTACCGTGTTTCATTATAAATCCTCCATTTAAAGTGGTAATACCGAATAGCTTGAACGCTTATCCGGTTAGCGGAATTTTCCTCCCACCATTTTAGAAGACGGTAAAGTTTAACAACTTTTCGTCATCCGTCAAGTATTAATCAACTACAACAATACCCATTGAACGAGCTGTTCCTGCGATCATGCTCATAGCAGCTTCCAGAGAACCAGCATTTAAGTCAGGCATTTTCTGTTCAGCAATTTTCTGAACCTGTTCTTTTGTTATATTTGCAACCTTGTTCTTATTTGGAACGCCGGATGCTGTTTCAATACCGCAAGCCTTCTTGATAAGAACTGCTGCCGGCGGTGTCTTTGTAATGAATGAGAATGAACGGTCTGCATAAACTGTAATAACTACAGGGATAATCATACCGATATCGTTCTTTGTTCTTTCATTAAATTCTTTTGTGAACGCCATAATATTAACACCGTGCTGACCTAACGCAGGACCAACCGGCGGAGCAGGTGTTGCCTTACCTGCTGGAATCTGAAGCTTTATATAGCCGACTACTTTCTGTGCCATGCTTTTCGCACCTCCATAATTGTGGTAACACCGAGATAATGAAAAATTTTTATCTCTCCCACTTTAAGCAATTGCATAGTTTTTTATTTTAATCATCAAGCCTTCTGATCTGATTAAGAGCCAGAGTTGCCTGAGTGTCACGACCGAACATTGACACCAAAACGTCAACAGTTCCGTCTTCAATATTAATTTTCTGGACTATTCCGATAAATCCGTCCATAGCGGTTCCGTTTACCTGAACCTGATCGCCTATTTCAAAGTCAACCTGAACGGAATTGATTTCAACCCCCAGCGCCTTAACTTCTTCTTCTGAAAGCGGCGTAGGTTCCGATGCGGGTCCGACAAAACCGGTAACGCCTCTGGTATTTCTTACAACATACCAAGAATCATCGGTATAAACCATTTTCAGCAAAACATAGCCGGGATAAGTTTTTCTTTCCACCTCTTTAGTTTTGCCGTCGGTAATTTCAGTTACCTTTTCAGTAGGAACCTTTACTTCAAGGATAAGATCATGAAGCTTTCTGTTTTCCACAACTCTTTCAATATTCTCCGCAACTTTATTTTCATAGCCGGAATATGTGTGAACTACATACCATTTAGCTGCTTCTGACATTAAAAATCCTCCTTATAAGTACCGGTTTAGCATTATCTGAGATCCAGCACAAAGCTGAACAACTTGAGCAGACCAAAATCAAGTCCCCCAACGAATACGCTTGCAATTACCATTACAATCAGAACAACAAGTGTATTATTTAAAACTTTTTTTCTGCTTGGCCATACTACTTTTTTAAATTCGCTTTTCAAGTCCCTGAACCATTTAACTATTCTGTTAGGTTTTTTCTTTTTGGACTTGTCCGAGGTCTTTTTTTCTTTTGTCTTTGATTCTTTTGACATATCCAAGACCTCCGTTACTTTGTTTCTCTGTGAAGAGTGTGTTTCTTACAGAACTTGCAATGCTTGTTCATTTCAAGTCTGTCAGGATCATTCTTCTTATTTTTCTTCGTACAATAATTGCGCTGCTTGCATTCTGTACAAGCTAAAGTCACCTTTACTCTCATATCGGCACCTCCTGACGAAATTCTTCTGTAAACATTACAGAATATTGAATAGTTTGCCTCCCTCAGGTTAGGGAAATATTCATAAAACAAAAAAATAAACCCCTAAAAGAGGTATTAATATTATATCATGCAAAAATGTAAAAGTCAAGTGTTTTATGAATAAATTTCCGGAATGTTTTTTGGAATATGGCAATATAATAGTATAAACTATAAAAAAATAAAGTCTGTATATAAATTTTATAGATTTGATGTAAAAAATACTTGAAGTTTTTTGTGAAATATGTTAAAATGTATTGATACATAAGTTGATTTTCTCATAATCAATGGACATTAAAGGAGATGTAAACATGTCAAAAACCAAAGTTGTAGTTATTTTCGGAGGCGCATCTAGCGAACATGATATTTCTTTAGTTTCCGCAACTAACGTTATTGAAAATATGCCGAAGGATAAATACGAGGCCATATGCATCGGAATTACTAAAAAAGGCCGCTGGCTTTACTATCCCGGAGATGTCAGCAACATTGCTTCAGGAGAATGGGAAAAAGATCCGGACTGTGCTTCGGCAGTTATTTCTCCTGACCCTCTTCACAAAGGAATTATTACTATTGAAAACGGAGAAGCTTCAATTAAAAAAGTAGATGTTGTCTTTCCGGTTCTTCACGGCAAAAACGGCGAGGACGGTACTATACAGGGACTGCTCGATATGTCCAGAATCCCTTATGTAGGCTGCGGACTGTTAGCGTCGGCTTCCTGCATGGATAAAGCTCATACCCATTCCATTTTGGATTATAATAATATCAGAACTGCCAAATGGAGAATGCTTACTCACAGAAATCTTAATTATCTTGATAAAGAATGCGAAGATATTGCCGATGACTTAGGTTTTCCGCTGTTCGTAAAGCCTGCAAACTGCGGTTCCTCTATAGGAATAAATAAAGCAGAAGATTTTGATTCCCTGAAGGAAGCCGTAAAAATCGCATTTTCTCATGATAATAAAGTTATTATCGAAGAATTTATCAAAGGTCAGGAACTTGAAGTAGCCGTTTTCGGATACGATTCTCCTTTTGCGTCATTTATCGGCGAAATCGGAAAGAGCAATGACTTCTATGACTATGAATCAAAATATATAAATAATTCGGTAAATCTTATTATCCCCGCAAAAATCCCCGATGAAAGCGCTAAGGAAATAAGACAAATTGCTGTTGACGCATACAAGGCTATGGGCTGTAAGGGACTTTCAAGAGTTGATTTCTTCCTTACAGATAAAAATGAAATAATTCTTAATGAAATCAATACCATGCCGGGATTCACTCCCATCAGCATGTACCCTAAGCTTATGGAAAATTTAGGCATGACATACAGCTATCTTATCGACAAGCTTATTGAACAGGCTATTGATAATGCGGACAGAAATTATTAAAATTCTCATATTCTTATTACCGGAGGAACACTATGAACAACGACGCTATCGGAGTATTTGATTCAGGTATAGGCGGTCTTACCGCGGTTAAAGAGCTCAACAAGCTTCTGCCCAATGAAAACATAATTTATTTCGGTGATACCGCCCGTGTTCCCTACGGCAGCAGAAGCCGTGAAACCGTAATGAAATATGCCAGACAGGACGTTGAATTTTTAAGAAAACATAAAATAAAAATGATAATTGCCGCATGCGGTACGGTAAGCTCAGTTGTCGGTACAAAATCTCTTGTAACCGATATACCTTTTACAGGAGTCATTCTGCCGGCAGTCCAGGCTGCATGCGGAGCTACTAAAAACGGAAGGATCGGCGTTATCGGAACTCCTGCAACTATTAAAAGCGGCAGCTTCGGAAAGGCTGTAAAAAACATTAATCCACATGCCTTTGTCATCGGAAATCCGTGTCCCTTGTTTGTTCATCTGGTGGAAAACGGGTATACCGACAGAAATAATAAAATAACAAAGCTGGCAGCTGAAGAATACCTTGCTCCCATCAAAGCCGAAGGCGTAGATACATTGATTCTCGGATGCACTCACTATCCCGTTATTAAAGAAATTATTTCCGACATTATGGGAAATGATGTTACACTTATTTCTCCGGGTGCAGAAGCTGCAAAATATGCACAAAGCTGTCTTATGGAAAAGGATATGCTTTCGGACAGAACAGAATCCGGAAAAAATACGTATTACGTAAGCGACAGTACTGAACTTTTTGAGGAAAATGCTAAGCATTTTCTTGAACATGCTGTTGAAGGTGAAGTTTTCAGCTGTAGTTTAGGAGATTAAAATTGACAAAAGATGTAATGATACAAATGAAAAGTATTCAGTCTATATACGACGATAAAACCGAAACAGAACTGATTACCCGCGGAAAATTCAGCAGAAGGAACAAATCTTATCATATCTTATATGAGGATTCCGAAGCTACCGGTTTCAGCGGTTCTGTAACGGAAATTTCGGTAACGGAAAATAAAATCGCATCAATAATCAGAACAGGCAGCACAAACTCCGACCTGATTATTGAGCCCGGCAAAAAGCATCACTGCCACTATGAAACACCATATGGTTCAATGGATGTGGGCATTTACACTCACTCCATAAAAAACAATCTTATGGACAGCGGCGGCGATCTTTATATGAAATATACTTTAGATATTAACTCAAGTTATATGTCTGATAATGAAATTATAATGAATATAAAAAAAGCATAAGCAGAAAGGTATGATTTAATTCATGGCAAACTTGACAAAGCTTGCATCATCACAAATAAGAGATATTGTTATGGCTTCACTGGGCAGACTGGTGGCTTCAGGAAAAGCTCCCTCAGCCCCCCTGCCTGATTTCAGAGTAGAAATTCCGGCAGATAAAAGTCATGGGGATTTTGCCGTAAACACCGCTATGGTTTGTGCAAAAGCATTTAAACTTCCCCCCAGAAAAATCGCAGAAATGATTTGTGATGAACTGATTCTTGACGGAACTTACTTTGAAAGAACCGAAATTGCCGGTCCGGGATTTATTAACTTTTTCCTTGGCAGAAGATGGTTCTCTGAAATAGTAGACTCGGTTATAAAAGAAGGCTGCGAATACGGTAAAACCGAAACCGGTGCAGGCAAAAAAGTACTGGTCGAATTTGTGTCTGCCAATCCTACGGGTCCTATGCATATCGGCAACGCCAGAGGCGGCGCTATAGGCGATTGTCTTGCCGAAATTATGAATTGGGCAGGATACGATGTTCAGCGTGAGTTTTATGTAAACGACGCCGGAAATCAAATTGAAAAATTCGGAAAATCATTAGACTTAAGATTTATGCATATTTGCAGCAGTAACGGACAAGCTATTATCAAAGAATCTGACGGAAATATTCAGACTATATGCGAAACGATCTATAACGATACTGAAAATTTCTCCATGCCTGAAGATGTTTACCTGGGAATGGATATCATAGAACATGCATACAACTATTTTAAAGAAAACGGTACATCGCTTTCCGGCGAAAGCGAAGATATACGTAAAAAAGCTCTTACGGCTTTCGCACTTCCGAAAAATATTGCCGGACTGGAACGTGACCTTTCAAAGTACCGCATCACATACGACAACTGGTTTAAAGAAAGCACTCTTCACAATGACGGTTCAGTCAACGAAATAATTGAAAAGCTTAAAGCAAGCGGTTATACATATGAACTGGACGGCGCTTTATGGTTTAAATCCTCTGAATTAGGCGATGAAAAGGACAGAGTACTGATTCGTGCAAACGGCGTTGTTACTTATTTTGTACCGGATATAGCCTACCATTACAATAAGCTTGTAGCCAGAGGCTAAGACAAGGCAATTGATATTTTCGGCGCTGACCACCACGGATATATACCACGTATGAAAGCAGCCCTTACCGCACTGGGTGTAAATGCAGACAAGCTTGATATAGTTATAATGCAGATGGTAAACCTTGTAAGAAACGGTGAAAAATACAAACTATCCAAGCGTTCGGGCAAGGCTATTACCCTTTCAACGCTGCTTGATGAAATTCCAATCGACGCTGCCCGATTCTTCTTCAACCTGCGTGAACCTAATTCACATTTTGACTTTGACCTGGATCTTGCAGTAGAAAAATCATCACAGAATCCTGTTTATTATGTTCAATATGCTCATGCAAGAATATGCAGTCTGCTCTCTAACCTTAAGTCAGAAGGATATGACGCAGAAAGTTACAATATTAATGATCTTGATATACTGGACAAGCCTCAGGAAATAGAACTTATCAGACAGCTTGCGGCTCTGCCGAATGAAATTGACAGTGCGGCAAAAGCATATGATCCGGCTAAAATCACTAAGTACTCAGTGGAGCTTGCAACTCTTTTCCATAAATTTTATGATGTATGCAGTGTAAAAAATGCTGAAAACGAAGACATAAAAAAAGCTCGTCTTTTACTTTGCAAAGCAGTTCTTCAGGCCCTCAGAAATTCACTGACAATAATGAAAATCGACTGTCCTGAAAAAATGTAATTACAATTGCGGTTACATTTTTGTTACAAAAAAATTAACCATTTGTTGATATTTGACAATTATCAACATAGCTTCTTTGTTGATAATTTCTTCCAAAGGCTAATTGTTAACAATTTGTTAACAATTTCTCCGCTAAAATGTGTTACAATTTGTAATATATTAAGGCATTATAGAAGCATTGAATTAAAAACATAAACAGAAAGGAATGCTGACATGTCCAACAGATTATTTCAAGGTCTAGTACATCAAATGAGAGATGCTGTTAATGCTGTAATAGGAGTTGTTGATGAAACAGCAACAATCATCGCCTGCAGTGACCTTACTAAAGTAGGATCCACTAACGAATTTGTTTCTCTTGATCTGAGTGATTCTCACGATATTTTTATAAGAGACGGATACACCTACAAGCCATTCGGCTCAAGGGTTAAACCGGAGTATGCTGTTTTTGTAGAAGGTGTTGACGATAATGCGGCTAAATATGCAAGCATTATGGCAATAAGTCTTTCTAATATAAAACAGTATTATGACGAAAAATATGACAGAAATAATTTTATTAAAAATGTTGTTTTGGATAACGTTCTCCCCGGTGACATTGTCATAAAAGCAAGAGAACTTCATTTTAATGCCGAAATCAGCAGAGTTGTTTTTCTTATAAGAATTGTTTCCGCAAACGATATCTCAGCATATGACGTAATACAGAATCTCTTCCCTGATAAGAATAAGGATTTTGTTTTCAATATTACCGAAAGTGATATCGTTCTTGTCAAAGAAATTAAGAATACCGTTGAATCAAATGACCTTGAAAAGCTTGCACGTTCCATTGCAGATACTTTAAGCAGCGAATTCTATACCAGAGTTAACGTTGGTATCGGTACTGCGGTTATCGGTGTAAAAGATCTGGCACGTTCATTCAAAGAAGCTCAAATGGCTCTTGAAGTCGGAAAGGTTTTTGATACCGATAAAAATATTGTAAGCTATGATAATCTGGGTATTGCAAGACTTATTTATCATCTGCCTACAACCCTTTGCGAAACATTTCTTCATGAAGTGTTCAAAAGAGGAAGTATAGATTCTCTGGATCATGAAACATTATTTACTATCCAAAAGTTTTTTGAAAATAACCTTAATGTTTCCGAAACTTCAAGAAAGCTTTTTGTTCACAGAAATACTTTGGTTTATCGTCTTGAAAAAATCAAAAAACTTACCGGTCTTGATCTAAGAGAATTTGACCACGCAATAATATTTAAAATTGCTTTAATGGTAAAGAAATATTTATCAGCTAATCCAATCAAATTCTAATTAAGATAATACGTGGTCAACTTATTTTATCACCGTTTTAAATGGTGGAAAGAAGGTGTCCCTTTGGTAGAACTGAAAAATGTCTCAGTTACCTATTCAACCGGCGTAGATGCGCTGAATAACATCAGTCTAAGAATTGACGACGGAGATTTTGCCTTTGTTGTCGGCTCATCGGGTGCGGGAAAAAGTACCCTAATTAAGCTGATACTAAAGGAAATTGACGCTACCAGCGGCGTTGTTATGGTAAATGACTATAACTTAAGTAAGCTGAGAAGAAAAAAAATTCCTGAATTTCGCAGAACCATCGGTTTTGTTTTTCAGGATTTCCGACTTATTCCCTCAATGACCGTATATGAAAATATTGCTTTCGTTCTTCGTGTTATTGATGCACCAAGAAAATATATACGAAAAAGAGTTCCGTATGTTATAAGCCTTGTAGGACTTCAGGACAAGGCTAATTCTTATCCGAATCAGCTTTCCGGCGGCGAGCAGCAGCGTGTTGCCATTGCCAGAGCGCTGGTTAATGATCCTCAGCTTATTATTGCGGACGAGCCTACGGGAAATATTGATCCCGAGCTTTCCTATGAAATTGTTGAACTTCTCAAAGGTATCAATGAATGCGGTACAACGATCTTAATGGTAACTCATGAACACGATCTAGTACGGCACTTCGGCGGACGTATTATTAACATCAATTCCGGCGAAATTGTCTTTGATGAAGTGATTGGAGGCAATAATGAAGCTTAGCGGTATCAGATATTTAGGACGTCAGGGTCTTGATAACATTTGGAAAAACAGAATGATGGCATTTGCATCGTTTTGCGTTTTGCTTGTATCACTTCTACTGGTTGGTATCTCAATTTTATTCTACATAAACCTCAATTCAATTATCGGCGGAATCGAAAACAAAAATGAAGTAATTGTTTTCCTGGATGAAAATATTAATGACAGTCAATTGAAAGAAGTTAAATCAAAGCTAGACCAAATTGAAAATATTGATGAAATTTCTTACTACTCAAAAGATGAAGCCTTTGAATCAATGAAAAAAAGCATGTCTGACTATGAAAAAGTATTTGATTCACTGGGAGATGACAATCCTCTCTTGGATTCATACAGAATAAAAATTAAAGATATTTCATTTACATCGGAAACAGTAACCTTAATTCAGGAGCTTGATCATGTTTACTCAATAAGAGCGCCGTATGATTTTGTAAATATACTGACAGAAATGAGAAAAATCATTACGTTAGTTGCCTCTGCCATAATTGTTGCTCTTGCTATAGTATCAATGGTTATCATTTCAAATACTACTAAAGCAAGTGTATTTGCAAGACGAAACGAAATTAGTATTATGAAATACGTAGGTGCTACTAACGCGTTTATACGAGTACCGTTCTTTGTAGAAGGCATGGTAACAGGATTTGCAGCTGGTCTTATAGCTACAATTATAACCTGGTTCGGTTACGACGCTGTTGTCGAACTGCTTACAAAGGAAGTTAATATATTAAATATTATAGGTATTGGAAGTATAATACCTTTCAATGATATAATATTTAAAGTTGCAGGAACTTATATTTTGGCCGGAGGCTGTATAGGTGCTCTCGGAAGCGTTATCAGTACACGCAAACATCTGAATGTATAATAAACCGTAAAATAAAGATTGGTGGTGTAATGTCGGATTGACCGACTTAAAACATGAAGTTAAAAGTAAAAAAATTAAAAATTACGGCAGTGCTTTTATGTGCAATGATTGCCGCAGGAGGTCTTACATACGTCAATAACCATGATCATATCACAGTAGAAGCTAAAACCATTTCCGATCTGGAAGATGAAAAAGCAGCTAATGAAGCTGAAATTAAAAGACTTCAGGAAGAAATGGACAACATTGACGGAGATATTTCTCAGGCAGAAAAGGATCAGGAGCTTCTTCAGGAAAAAATTGATCTTCAAAATGAAAATATTGCAATTGTAAACACTAAAATCAATGATATCAATACAAAAATTACTGAAAAAGAAGAAAAAATTTCACAGTTGGAAATTGATATTGAAAATAAACAAGATGACATTGATATCGGTCTTGAAGAATTCAAAAGCCGTCTGAGAGCTATGTATGTTTCCGGAAATGACAGCTTGGCGTCCGCTTTGGTAGGAGCAACTGACTTTTATGATATGCTTTCAAAAATTGAACTTATATCTCAAGTTTCAAAGCATGATAATGAACTTGTAAAGTCACTGATGACTCAGCTTGAACAGTTTGAAGAAGCTCAGACACAGCTTGATATCGAAAAAACAGAGCTTAACGCTGATCTGTCTGAACAGGAAGAATACAAAAAAGAACTGAATGCAGCAATTATCGAACTCAATAATGACTATCAGGAATCTCAGGATTATATTGACCGTCAGGAAGCTGAAATAGCATCAAGACAAGCTGATATTAAAAAATATGAAGCTGACAATGCAGCTATGGACGCTGAAATCGATGAGATCAATGAAATCGCAAGACAGCAGGCTGAAGCTGCAAAAGCAGCGGCAGCACAGCAAAACAGTTATAAGGAAGACGATAACGAACCGGAAGAAGATAATAGCTATTCTAACGAAGAAAATAATGATAATCCCGGCACAGGCGGCGGAGACACTTCAGGTGACGGAGAAATCGGCGGTTCCAGTGGAGACGGCGGCTACAGCGGAGGAGCTTTAACATGGCCTGTTCCCGGATTCTACGGAATTTCCAGCGGATACGGTTACAGATGGGGTTCGCTCCACGCAGGTATTGATATTGCAGGCGGCGGCATTCACGGCGCTTCAATAGTTTCGGCAGCCAGCGGTACTGTTATCCTTGTAAAATCAGGCTGTTCTCATGACTACGGAAAAGATTACAGCTGCGGCTGCAACGGCGGTTACGGCAACTACGTAGTTGTGGATCACGGAAACGGTATTACTACACTTTACGGTCATTGCTCGTCTGTTTACGTTTCAGTAGGACAATCGGTATCTGCCGGTGAAACAATAGGTTCAGTCGGTTCTACCGGATGGTCTACAGGTAATCACTGTCACTTTGAAGTGAGAGTAAACGGTTCAACTGTCGATCCGACAAGCTACTTATACTAAGATAAAATAATATAGGGGCAAGTTTATTTCTTGTCCCTGTTTTTTTAACAAAAGAAGGCGATAAAATGGAAAATAAAATAAGCAAAAACAAAGCTTTTCTTGCTGCCTTAATATCTTCAGCCATTACAGGCGCTGTAGTTTTAGGTCTATGCAATAAACATTTTTCCGATTTAAAAGAAAAGGAAAGTACAATTAAAGAATTCTTTGAAGTTAAAGACTATATTGATGAATTTTTTTATGACGATATTAATGACGAAACCTTAATCACCAGTGCATTAAAAGGATTAGTGAGCGGACTTGATGATAATTATGCGGCATATATGACTCCCGAAGAATATGAACAATCAATAATAAACGTTCAAGGTTCATTAACGGGAATCGGTATCAGCGTTACTCAAAATGATGAAAAAAAAGTTGAAATCGTAGACGTTACCGAAAATTCACCTGCATCAAAATATGATATACAATCAGGAGATATTTTGACCGCTATAGATGGTATTGATGCGGAAAATATTGAATACAACAATTTAGTTAATTTAGTCCGAGGCAAGGAAGGTACAAATGTTACAATTACTCTTGACCGTAACGGCAAAAAACTTGAATATACAATAACCAGAGAAAAAATCGAGACCCAAACAGTAACATATGAGATGCTTGAAAACAATATTGCATATATAAAAATTACAGGTTTTAAAGAAACGACTGTTGAACAATACGAAAATGCTCTTGATAACGCACTAAAAAACAATGCAAAGGGAATTATTTTTGACCTCAGAGACAACGGAGGCGGTCTGCTTACATCATGCTCATCATGCCTGGATCCGCTTTTGCCAAAAGGCGTTGTTGCTACCGCTAACTTCAAAAACGGAAAAACTGAAGTAATATGCGAATCCGACGCCGAAGAACTTGACTTGCCAATGGCAGTACTTGTAAATGAAAATACTGCAAGTGCGGCTGAACTTTTCGCTTCTGCATTAAGAGATTTTGATAAGGCAAAGCTTGTCGGAAAAAATACATTCGGCAAAGGTATCATGCAAAACACGGTCAAATTAAAAAACGGCGGCGGTTTGAAAATAACTGTAGCTACATATAAAACTGCAAAATCTGAATGTTATCATAAAATAGGTCTTGCACCTGATTATGAAGTTGATATTCCGGAAAATACAGATATAAGCACAGTAAATCCGGAAAAAGATACCCAGCTAAAAAAAGCTATAGAGATATTAAAATAATAAAAAAATGCTTGACAAGCAAATGAAACTGTGATATAATATAAAAGTTGTTAAAACAAATCGTATTCTTAAGACAGTTGGCAGCGAAAGCAGTAAGTCCAGCCGAGGAATGTGCATTAAATATGATTTATTTATGCCCTTTTCCTCTGGAAAAGGTTTTTTTGCATTATTCTTTTGATACGATTATACAAATAATCGGAGGTGAAACTATAATGCCAAGCGAAAAGGTTTTAGAAGCTAAGAAAGCTAAGGTTGAACAGCTTACAGAAACACTCAAGAATGCAGTTTCATTCGTTATCGTTGACTACAAGGGTATCACAGTTGAAGAGGATACAAAGCTCAGACGTGATCTCCGTGCTGAAAACGTTAAGTATTCTGTAGAAAAGAACTCACTTCTGCGTTTTGCTCTTAAAAATGCAGGAATCGAAGGTCTTGATGATGTTCTTGAAGGAACAACTGCTATCGCTGTTTCAAATGAGGACCAGACAGCTCCCGCAAGAGTTTTAGGTAAGTACGCTTCAGAAATGGACGGTAAATTTAATCTGAAAGCCGGTATGGTTGACGGTGAAATTTACGATGAAAAGGGTGTTGTTGCTCTTTCAAAGATTCCTTCAAAGGACGTTCTTCTTGCACAGTTGGTTGGCTCACTTCAGGGTCCGATTCAGGGACTGGCTGCTATTCTCAAGGCTGTTGCAGACAGCAAATCAGAAGATGCTGCTTAATTTTTACGCTGACAGTTTTATCTGTCTCAATTAATTACATTACTATAAAAGGAGATTTTTAATCATGGCTTCAGAAAAGATTTTAAAGTTTATTGAAGATATTAAAGCTCTTTCAGTTCTGGAACTTGCTGAACTGGTTGACGCTATTCAGGAAGAATTTGGTGTAACAGCAGCTGTTGCTGCTGCTCCAGCTGCCGGCGGCGCTGCTGCTGCTGAAGAAAAGACAGAATTCGACGTTGTTCTGGCTTCATTCGGCGACGCTAAGATGCCTGTTATTAAGGCTGTTAAGGATGCTCTCGGTCTTGGTCTGAAGGAAGCTAAGGAAGTTGTTGAATCAGCTCCTAAGGCTCTTAAGGAAGGCGTTTCTAAGGCAGAAGCTGAAGAACTTAAGGCTAAGCTTGAAGAAGCAGGCGCTACAATCGAAATCAAGTAATTTTATTACTGATACATTAAAACTCCGACTATTTTCAGTCGGAGTTTTTTGTCTATAAAAACATATTTACCGCTGTAATAAGTATTACTCCGGGTATACCCAAAACAAGAGAAATCATAGTATTAAAAAGATTCAACGGCGGAGAAAATCCTATATGACTTCCAAAATAGTGCATAAGCATAAGCACCATACCTCCGGAAAGCATACCGAAAAAAACTGATTTTATGGTGTGTTTTCTTTTAGCATAATACCGAAGCATTATAATTCCTGCCAATATCCACATTCCTTTAAATATTATATCATTCATTATGATTCTCCTTTTCTTTTACATCAATATATAACCCAGTGAAATAAGCAGCTTAAGATCTGCACCTTCCTTGGCAAGAATAAATATTAGAGCTATTATAATAATTTTATCATTATCGAGTTTACCGTCTGTAAAAATACCCGACAGCAGTCCATTTAATGGATTGCTGTTATTTTTATATGAAACAGACGATGAAGTTTTATTAAAATTATTTTTACTTTCATCGTTTTTTACAAAGGTTTCAGAAGAAACAGTCGGATTTTCCCGTGCTTGTACATTGTTTTTATTATGACCTGAACGACTATGCATTTCACGAGTACGCCTTAAAGCGTCCTGGCGCATAAAATTTATATCTTGCTTACTGTAATCCATAACTTCCCCCTTTCCCTCAGAAAAAATCACTTAACATTCCGCTGTCTTTAAGCACGGTCCATACTGCAAAAAGCTTAAGCATTTTCACTGCTTTGTCAACCTTTGACTGCCTCTCTTCCCTTAAAAGCGGTTTGAGTGCTAAAAGAAATTCTGCATTTTTATCATTAGACGCTTTACTCATAATTTCTTGTACTTTTAAAATTTTTGCAAAATCAAAGCCTCCCATATCAAGACCGGAAATACCGCTTAGAAGTCCCCCGCCTTCATTATTTGAATCTGAATCATCACTTTTTTTCGTATCGTTATTATCATCAGAGGAGGAGAACATTTGCGCCAGTTCACTTATCTGCTTCATACTTTCTTCGTCCGATAACATCTCCTGAATTTTACCCATTAGATTATCCATTTAAATTGTTCCCTCCTCCTTAAACCTTTTTATACAGCGCCGCACAAAATTGTATGGCAGCTATACATACATACCCAAATATAACGTGTATTCAGTGCGGCATTATTTTCCTCCGGTTATTTTTTTATAAAGCGCCTGTGCCTGAGGTGTTGAAATAATTTTTTCAACCAACTTAGGATTATTCATAACCTGTTTGAATTTTGCAGACTCGCTGCTGCTCATATTATTAATTGCTGCGTCAAATTTTCCTTCCTCAAGCTGTTTCTTCAGAGTATCTGCCGGAACATTTAATTTTTTGCTGACAACCTTTAAAAGTTCCTCAGCATTTTTAGAATCAATCTTAGACATAAGTAAAACCTCTTTCCGAAATAAATTATGTTTTCTTTTGTGAAACGCCCTAAAAACCATTGTAATTATTCTATATTTATGTTATAATTTTTTTATATATAACCTCTGCAAACAAATTTTAAGGAGTATCCTATGAAAATTATAATTATGTCTGATTCACATAATAATTATTTTGTATTAGAAAAAATTGTACAGAATTTTTATGCTGATCTATATATACATTTAGGTGACGGTGAACGGGAATTAAACCGTATTTATACTCAATTTCCCGATAAAAAATTTATTTATATCGCCGGAAACTGTGATTTTGCAAGCTTGAGTGAAAAAGAACTTCTTTTTACTCCGGACGACCAAAACTGCATTTTTGCTGTTCACGGTCATCAATACGGTGTAAAGTCTTCCATTGAGCCGCTTAAAAAAATTGCCAGAGAAAAAGGTGCAAATATTCTTCTTTACGGGCATACACATTCGAGATTTAACGAATATGATAACGGTCTTTATACAATGAATCCCGGAAGTGTTTCATGTCCCCGTGATGGGAAACGACCTTCCTTCGGAATCATTGATATCGCAAAAAACGGCATTGTTACAAATATCGTTGACCTCTAATTTATTATATTCAAAATATATAGAAATGTTACTGACAACAAAAGAAAGGACAAACAAAATAATATGAATACAAGTATACTTGTTAATTCCCGTAAAGAAGAAAAATATTTTAAAGCTTTTATAATAGGCTTTTTATCACTATTTCTCGTGATTCTCCCTATAATAATTTATACCGGAGGATATTACATGTACTATGGGGACTACAACTCCCAGCAAATTCCGTTTTATGTACATGCGCAGGATTTCATCAGAAATGAAGGTCTTGGCTGGGACTGGGGTACTGACCTTGGCTCTAATTTTTTAGGCTCATATTCATTTTATCTCTTGGGAAGTCCGTTTTTTTGGCTGACTGTTCCCCTGCCGAATAATCTTGTAGTATTTGCAATGCCTGTATTGCTCGCCATAAAGCATGGTATAGCCGCCCTTACCGGATATGCGTTTATAAGAAGATTTGTAAGAAATAAAAATGCAGCACTAATCGGAGGCCTGCTTTATGCATTTTCCGGATTTCAGCTTTTTAATATCTTCTTTAACCATTTTCAGGACGTAACAGCCTTTTTCCCTTTAATGCTTATTGCACTGGAAGAAAGAATTAATAATAACAGAAGAGGATTATTTGCAGCGACTGTAGCGCTTATGGGAATAATAAATTATTTCTTCTTTACAGGTCAGGCTGTTTTTGTAATACTTTATATTATCGTAAGGCTTAAATCCCCTGATTTTAATATTACATGGAAGAAATTTTTCGGACTGGTCCTTGAAGCGGTAATCGGAGTTATGATTGCCATGTTTATGCTTCTGCCTTCCGCTTTGGCGATTCTCGGAAATTATAGAATAAATGAAAGACTTTACGGTCTGGATCTTATCGCATACAGCGATAAAACCCGTATTTTAAGAATAATACAGAGCTTCTTCATGATTCCCGACGTTCCCGCAAGACCGAACCTGTTCAGTTCGGACGGAGCGAAATGGGCGTCAATCGGCGGCTATCTGCCTATGTTTTCTATGGCAGGTGTAATTGCCTTTGCAAAATCCAAGAAAAAACACTGGTCAGTTAAGCTTGTATTAATATGTATGATTTGTGCATTTGTTCCGATTTTAAACAGCGCTTTCTATACTTTTAACAGTTCTTACTACGCAAGATGGTTCTATATGCCTATTCTTATCATGGCAATGATGACTGCTCAGGCTCTTGATGACAAAACAATAAATCTAAGAAACGGAATAAAGGTCTGCGGCATCGTAATGGCAGGACTTGCTGTCATCTCTATTCTCCCTAAAAAGACAGATGACAAAGTTTCATGGTTTGAATTTGCAAACTATCCGGCTTATTTCGCAGTAATTCTTTTCATTTCCATTGTCGGACTTGCTTTGCTTTACTGTATTGACAGACTTAAAAGAAAAGGCAGAACCTACATGACCTCTGCACTGATTTCAACAATTGTCTGCTGTGCAGTATGTACAGCGTCGGTAATATATTTCGGAATCACCCTGGGCTCATATCCTTCAACATATATAAACAACGGAATAAACGGCAAAGAAAATATTACTCTTGAGGAAGAGCAAAATCAGTACTTCCGAATCGATATTTCAGAAAATTACGATAACTATCCTATGTTTTGGGGATATTCTTCAATGCGGGCATTTCAAAGTATTGTCCCGGGTAGCATAATGGAATTTTATCCGCAGATCGGAGTAACACGAGATGTTGCTTCAAGAGCTCCTCTAGAAAAAAATACTATCAGAGGTCTTTTCTCTGTTAAATATTTCTTTGATAAAGTATATTCAGACAAGGAGGAAACTTATACCTATATCTGTGATCTTCCGGGCTTTGAATATAAAAACACTCAAAATGGATTTTATGTATATGAAAATAAATACTATCTCCCTATGGGTTTTACTTATGATAATTATATAACAGAAGAATCTGCTGCCAATCAATCGGAACAAACAAGAGAGCGTCTGCTGCTGCGTGCTTTGATACTCAGTGATAAACAGGCAGAAAAGTATTCGGATATTATTACTAAGCTTCCATCCGATAAAACTATCGGTCTTAACGATTCAACCTATATTCAAGATTGTATAGAACGAAGAAAGGAAGTATGCTCGAAATTCACATACGATTCAGACGGATTTGACGCTGAAATTTCACTTGATACATCAAAACTGGTATTTTTCAGCGTACCTTATGACAAAGGCTGGACTGCGTATGTAAACGGAAAGCCTGCCGACATTGAAAAAGTAAGCTACGGCTTTATGGCAGTAAAGGCAGATACCGGAAAAAATACAATCGAATTCAGGTATGAAACTCCGGGACTGAAAACCGGCGCTGTAATTTCATTAATCGGATTAATATGCCTTACAGCATATATAATTATATTCAGAAAGAAAAAGGATATTGAATTTGGTTATTCACACTGCTATGATTACAGTAAAGATTATTCATGCAGTATGGAGGAACAGTATTTAAATAAAAAGACAGCAAACTGCAAAACGGAGGAATAAAAATGCATCTTGAAGAAAAAACAGTAAGCAGTGAAAGTATATATAAGGGAAGAATTTTTGAAGTGACCAAAGATACCGCTCTGCTGGAAAACGGCAAGGAAGTGTTCAGAGACGTTGTTCACCATTCCGGAGGAGTTACTGTTATTCCGATTACCGATAAAAACGAAATTCTTATGGTTAAGCAGTACAGATACCCTCATCACAAAGCCATGCTGGAAATACCTGCCGGGAAAATCGAACCCGGTGAAAAGCATTATGACTGCGGAAAAAGAGAGCTTCTGGAGGAAACAGGATGTACCTGCAAAACTTATAAATATCTGGGAGAAATTATTCCGACTCCCGCATATGTAAGCGAGGTTATTCACCTCTATATCGCAAATGGACTTGAATTTTCCAAACAGAATCTAGATGAGGACGAATTTCTTGACGTTGAAAAAATACCAATGGAAAAGGCCGTAGAAATGGTAATGAGCGGAGAAATTACCGATTCAAAAACTCAAATCGGTGTTCTTAAAGCCTGGTATCTGTCAAAAAATAACCTGCCGTAATACGACAGGTTAAGTAAAAGATTTACACTACTTGTGCTTCCGCTTCGGATATAGCTATATGACGGTTATATGCATCTAATATCTGATCTTCAATAAGCTTTCTTGCACTCGGTGAAATGGGATGTACAATATCACGGAATACTCCGTTTTCATCCTTTCGGCTTGGCATTGCCACAAAAAGTCTTTCATCGCCCTGAACGATTTTGATATCATGCACTGCCAATGTATCTTCCAAAGTTATGGAAACAATTGCTCTTAATCTCCCTTCGGAAATTGTTTTCCTGATTTTAATATCCGAAATATCCATAAAATTATGACCTCCTTGAAACGTTTACATGGATATTATTGAACGCAGACGGGGAAAATATGCATATAATATAGAAATAAAATTGCTAAGGATAGGATTTGATAATATGAATAAAGATATTTTAAAGGATAAAAAACATATACATTTTATCGGTATCGGCGGTTCGGGCATGTATCCGCTGGCACAGATTCTTCACTCGCAAGGATACTATCTTACAGGTTCTGATAATAATGAAACAGAAACGCTTGAAGCTGTCAGAAAAATGGGAATTCCCGTATTTATGGGGCAGTGTGCTGAAAATATTGAAGGAGCAGACCTTATCGTCCATACTGCCGCCATTATGGACGATAATCCGGAACTCATTGCAGCCAAGGCTTCAAATGCTCCTGTACTTGAAAGAAGCGAACTATTAGGCATTGTAACCGGCTGGTATAACAATGCTATCTGCGTTTCCGGTACACATGGGAAAACAACCACTACTTCCATGATAACTCAGATCCTTTACACCGCCGGAGTAGATCTATCGGCATTTATAGGCGGAAAGCTTCCATGCATCGGAGGAAGCGGACGTGCGGGAAAAAGCGATATAATGGTATGTGAAGCATGCGAATTTGTTGATACTTTTTTAAAGCTTTATCCTGATGCCGCAGTAATTTTGAATATCGACGAGGATCATCTTGACTACTTTAAAAACCTTGAAAATATTATAAAGTCCTTTCGTAAATTCAGTAAAATGGCAACAAGAGCACTGATAATCAACGGCGATGATAACAATACTCTTAAAGCGGTTGAAGGTATTACAGGAAAAGAATTTATAACATTCGGTCTTGATTCAAAAAATAATTATTACGCATCCGATATAAAGAGAATTTCCGGTATGGAAACAGAATATACGTTAATGCATAATGGAGAAGCTTTGGGAAAAATCAATCTGCACGTTGCCGGTATACACAACATTTTAAATTCTCTTGCCGCCGCCGCCGCTGCTTTCTATGCAAGAGTACCTTTTGAAAGTATACAAAAAGGTCTTTCCGATTTCAGAGGTGCAGGCAGACGCTTTGAGCTTATAGGCAAAGAAAAAGGAATCACAATTGTTGACGATTATGCACATCATCCGACTGAACTTTCCGTTACACTAAAAGCCGCAATGGATATGGGTTATAATAAAGTATGGGCAGTATTCCAGCCGTTTACATTTTCAAGAACCTCAATTTTACTTGATGATTTCGTAAAGGCACTTTCAATTCCGGATGTTGCGGTACTGACAGATATTATGGGTTCCAGAGAAAAAAATACTTACAATATCTATACAAGAAATCTTGCAGAAAAAATAGACAGCTGTATTTATTTTCCTCAGGACGAAACTGCTGAATACACTGATGAAAGAAAATATGAAAACTTCAATCAGGTTTGTAACTATATATGTGAAAACGCCAAAGAAGGCGATCTCGTTATTACTTTGGGCTGCGGAGATGTATACAAGGTTGCAAAAATGATATATAAAAAACTGAAAGGTCAGGAATAATATGCTTAATGAAAAAGCTACTGCTATTTATGAATTTATAAAAGATTCCATCAACAACGGATTTCCCCCAACTGTTCGGGAAATATGCAACGCTTTGGATATAAAATCCACTTCAACCGTGCATAAATATATAAATATATTGGTTGCAGAAGGTTACTTGGAAAAAATGGACAATCACAACCGTGCAATAAAACTAAAAGGCGGCAATAACGTATCTGTTCCCCTTGTGGGAGATGTCGCCGCCGGACAGCCTATCCTTGCAATAGAAAATATAACCGAGTATATTAATTTTAATACTGATAAAAATTACAGTAATTCCCTGTTCGCTCTTAAAATCAAAGGAGACAGTATGATAAATATCGGTATTTTCAATGAAGATATTGTAATAGTCGAACAAACTGACTACGCTGAAAACGGAGAAGTAGTAGTTGCGTTGGTTGATAATGAAAGCGCAACTGTAAAAACATTTTTTAAAGAAGAAAATCACTATAGGTTACAGCCGGAAAATGACAGTATGAGTCCTATAATTTCAGATAATGTAAAAATTCTCGGAAAGGTCACTGCACTAATCAGATATTTCTAAAAATTTCAAAAAAATTTTATATAAGGTATTTTCAATTTAAACAAAATATATTATAATAAAAGAAGTATGAAAATTCACTGCGAAAGTTTAATTTTCGCCTGAAAGGATAAATATAAATGCTTAACAGAGTTAAAGTTATGATTTGCGGCAAAGAGTATATGCTGCAAACTGAAGAACCCCCCAGCTATGTTTACGGACTTGCAAAAATGCTTGAAAAAAGACTTAATGATATGTGCTCCGGAAATAGTTCCACTTCGCCTTATGCCGCAGCAGTCATGGTAGCGCTTTCGACCTTAGATGATTTAAGCAAAGCTCAGGGTAACATTGACAACATAAGAATGCAGG
The DNA here is from genome assembly GCA_949745795.1 of uncultured Oscillospiraceae bacterium. Classification (GTDB taxonomy): domain Bacteria; phylum Bacillota; class Clostridia; order Oscillospirales; family Ruminococcaceae; genus Porcipelethomonas. The sequence continues at coordinate 68,039 of CATKAZ010000110.1, forward strand.
CAAAAGAATATGTAGACGAGGCAGGCAAAGCACGTATTGAACGTGATGCAGCCTTAAAGGAAATTGAAGTTTTAAAATCAAAAATCGAACAGCTTGAAAGCAATCAGCAGCTTAAAAAGCTTAAAGACAGTATATAATGCTCGGCACTGAAATACTTGCTCCTGCCGGCAGCTTTGAATCCCTGAAAGCTGCCGTAAACTGCGGAGCTGACGCTGTTTACATCGGAGGAAAGCAATTTTCCGCAAGACAAAATGCTGCAAATTTTGATGATGAAGAACTTAAACAAGCAGCAGAATTGTGCCATCTTCACAATATAAAAATTTATCTCACTGTCAATACAATTATATTTGACAATCAGGTAAATGATTTTGTCCGTTTCATAAAAAATGCTGCCAATGCCGGAATTGACGCTTTTATTGTGCAGGATACGGGGGCTGCCGAAATTATCAGAAATGTTGTTCCGAATGCCAATATTCACGGCTCTACACAGATGACTGTTCATTCCGTCAAAGGTGCAAAATTTCTCAAGGAGCTTGGATTCAAACGTGTAGTTATTTCACGGGAACTTACCGAAAAGCAAATTAAAGAAATATGTTCAGTGGGAATTGAAACAGAAGTTTTTGTTCATGGTGCATTGTGTATGTGTGTGTCGGGTCAATGCTATTTATCATCGTTGATAGGTCAAAGAAGCGCTAACCGTGGTTTCTGCGCACAGCCTTGCCGTCTTCCGTATTCCGTTTTCAGAAAACCGGAAAACAATGACCTATCTCTAAAGGACTTATCATTGATTAGTCATCTTAAAAAATTGTCACAAATTGGCGTTTTTTCACTGAAAATAGAGGGAAGAATGAAACGTCCGGAATATGTTGCTTCGGCAATACTCGCATGCAGACAGTCCTTAAACGATCAAACTCCGGATATGGCTCTTCTTAAATCTGTATTCTCAAGAAACGGATTTACCGACGGATATTTTACCGGTAACACAGAAAATATGTTTGGTACTCGTGAAAAAGATGATATAATTGCAGCCAGAGATATTCTTCCGGATATCAGAAAAAAATATGATCATGAAAAGAAATCCGGAAAGCTCGATTTTCATGCTGAAATCAAATCAAAAAGTCCGGTGAAGCTTACTGTTTCCGACAGCTTTGAATCTGTAACGGTTTTCGGTGAAATCCCTGAAACTGCCGTAAATAAACCTATTGATTTTACATATCTGGAACGTCAGCTTTCAAAGCTCGGCGGAACAATTTATGAATTCGGCAATTTAAGTGCCGATATAGACGACGGTCTGATTTTAAGCGCTAAATCTATTAACACACTCAGAAGAGAAGCTGTAGAATTACTTAATAAGAAAACTATAAAAAGAAATACACATAAATATAACTGCTGTCCTTTGGATATTGCTTTGACGGATATTCGTGAAAATCTGCGGGAAACTCGCATGAGAATATCCCATATAAATCAGCTTGAGGCTGTTTCCGAGGCTGACAATATAATTATGCCGCCGGATGTTTTTCTGAACAGCAAATATAAAAATATTTCCAAAGTTATTATTGAACCTCCAAGGTTTATATATAATGAAAAAGAAATATTTAAAATACTTGAAAAATGCAGAAGCAACGGAGCAGAACATTTAATGTGCAGTAATTTAGCTTACATAAAAATCGGAAAGGAACTTGACTTTAAACTCCACGGAGATTTCGGACTGAATACAGCTAATTCATATAGTCTGAACTTTCTTAACAAAATGAATTTAACGGACGCTGTTTTATCCTTTGAAATGAAATTTAAACAAATATCAGCCCTAAAAAAAGCTATTCCAACAGGAATTATTGCGTATGGATATCTTCCGGTTATGATTACCAAAAATTGCCCTATTAAAAACGAAGTGGGATGTAAAAGGTGTGAAAAAATAATATACGACCGTACCAGACGTGCCAACAAAATTGTTTGTCATGGAAATTATACGGAAATCTTAAATGCACAGCCCCTTTATTTAGCTGATAAAATGCAGGATATCAAAAATATCAGCTTTATCACTCTTTATTTTACAAACGAAACTCCCGAGAAAATAAAAGAAATAATAAAGGACTATTGCTCAGGCGGAACTGAAAAAAACAATATTACAAGAGGACTTTATTACAGAGGAGTTATTTAGAACGGAGATTATTATGAATCATATTCTTAAAATAAAAAAACTTAATAAAAATGCCGTTGTCCCGGCACAGGCAACTATCGGCAGTGCCGGTATGGATTTATCGGCGTGTCTTGATAATGATGTTATCATTGCACCGGGAAAGATCGAACTTATCCCTACAGGATTAGCAGCTGCTCCGGATACACACCAATGTGCACTCCTGATCTATCCACGTTCGGGACTGGCGTCTAAATACGGCATAGCACTGGCAAATTGCGTCGGAGTAGTTGACAGTGATTACAGAGGAGAAATAAAAATTCCATTAATAAATCACGGCAGCGAAAGCTTTACCGTAACAAATGGTATGAGAATTGCCCAAATGATAATGACTCCGGTTATTCTGCCGGAAATTATAGTCACTGATCATCTGGACGAAACAGAAAGAAATGCAGGCGGATTCGGATCGACAGGACAGTAAGTATTAACAGACGGAAAGGATACATAAAATGAAAAATAAAATTCTATTAATTGCCTTGCTGATTGCAGCGGCAATTATCGGATCAATTGCCGGAACAGGCGCAGAACATATAGAAGCTCTTGACTGGCTGGCATATTCAAAACATATAAGCATTTCTCCGTTTGAACTTAATCTTGTTATCATAAAACTGACCTTTGGATGTGACTTTTCAATGAGTGTATCACAGATTCTATTCATGATTCTGGCTGTTGCTCTTTATCCGAAATTTAATAAAATGCTTAGCTGATAATTCTGACCGTTTTTCATATCACAAAAATAAACATAATTCACAATTTTTCTAGCTAATATTGTTGTTAAAGGTACTGTTTGGTGGTATAATAAATTTAGAGTTTTAGACTGAATTATACAATCATGATTTATATAAAAAGAACATAAAGGAGAAATGCAAAAGATGTTTACAAAGGATATTGGAATAGATTTAGGTACAGCCAATACTCTTGTTTTTATGAGAGGCAAAGGCATTATCATACGTGAGCCTTCTGTTGTTGCAGTGGATACAAGAACAGATAAGGCTAAATATGTTGGCAAAAAGGCTAAAGAGGTCATCGGAAGAACTCCGGGTTCGATTATTGCCGTCAGACCCCTTAAAGACGGCGTTATAGCTGACTTTGATATAACCACTACACTGCTGCAGGAATTTATAAAAAAAGCGCTTAGAGGTACTTTTTTTACTAAAGCACGGGTTATAATATGTATTCCGTCCGGAGTTACCGCCGTGGAAAAGCGTGCAGTTAAGGAAGCAGCGGAAAATGCCGGAGCAAAAAGAGTTTTTATTGTTGAAGAACCTATGGCAGCGGCAATAGGTGCAGGTCTTCCCGTTGCCGAGCCTACAGGAAGTATGATTGTGGACATAGGAGGAGGAACAAGCGAGGTAGCCGTTATTTCACTCAGAGGAATTGTTACTTCACGTTCTGTAAGAGTTGCCGGAGACGAATTTGACCGTTCTATAATAAATTTTATAAAAAAGAAATATAATTTACTGATTGGTGAAAGAACAGCTGAAAATATAAAAATTGAAATCGGTTCAGCATATCCAAGCGAAAATGAAAAAACTATGGAAATAAAGGGAAGAAACTTATTAAACGGTCTTCCGGAAAATATAACCGTTACTTCTACTGAAATAAGAGACGCTTTGACTGAACCTCTTGCAAGAGTTATTGAAGCAATTAAAACAACACTTGAAAAAACCCCTCCGGAATTATCCTCGGATATTATCGATCAGGGAATAACTTTGGCAGGAGGAGGCGCACTTCTCAGGGGACTCGACAAGCTTATAAGCCGTGAAACCGGAATGCCTGTCTATATTGCGGAATATCCTCTTGACTGTGTAGCAGAGGGAACAGGCAAAATACTGGAGGATCTTGACAAATTTGAAGACGCATTAACTGATGATGTTCACTACTATTAAGGCGAGTTAACCGCTTTCTATAGGGCATATCTGAAAACTTCATATATTTATGTCAGTTTTCAAATACGCCCTGAATTATCAGAAAGGAGAAAAGAAAGTGAACCAGTTTTTTAAAAGCTTCAAATTCAAGGTAATAGTCTGTATAACAGCTTTTTTCTTGGGAATGGCACTATATTCCGTAACAAAAGACGGCAAAACCTCAGAAGGCTCACAATTAATCGGTACAGTACTAAATCCGGTCAAACGTTTTTCCAATGTAATCTCAGACAAGGTATCGTTGGTTATTGATCTTTTTGCAAATTCAGAAGAATACGTTGAGGAAAATCGTAAGCTCAAGGAACAAGTTGCCGATTTAAATAACCGTCTGATTGATTATGAAGATATCAAATCCGAAAATGAAGACTTAAGAAAATTTATAGGCATTAAAGAAGAAAATGAAGATTTTGTTCTGTCACCGCCATGTACGGTTATCTCCAGAATGACAAACGATCCTTACGGAACTTTTGTGATCGACCGTGGTTCTAATGACGGAATTAAACTTTATGATCCTGTTGTAACCTCTGAAGGTCTGGTAGGAATAATAACAGAAGTTGCTAAATCATATGCAACAGTCAGAACTATACTGTCCCCTGATTTATCAGTAGGCGGACTTTGCGTTGAAAGCCGTGATACAGGTATTATAGAAGGAAGTCTTACTTATGCCTCCAGCGGTAAATGCAAAATGATTTATCTTGATAAAAATAATAAAATAAAAAAAGGAGACCTTATTATCACATCCGGTAACAGCGGACAGTTTCCACAGGGATATGTTATCGGAAATGTCACGGAAACCGGAATCGAAGAAAGCGGTCTTACTGCTTATGCAATAATCGAACCTGCTGTAAATCCCAATAAAATTACAAATGTTATGGTTATAACCGAATTTGACAAAACAGAAAATGAAAATCAGATCCCCACAGGAAATATCGGAGAAGAAACTACAGAAAATACTACCGATACTACCGAACCGGACAGTACCGACAATACAGATGCGACTGAAAATACAGAAGAAACAACTGAAAGCGGTGAATATTAATGTCGATTAAACCAATGACAAGAATACAAAAAATCAGATATTATGCCGTTATCCGCTGGGCTTTATACATATTTCTTATATTTGTTTCGGCAATATTAATAAACGTAGGAAAAGGTGTTAAGCCTATATATTTCATTCCTCTGTGCGTGTGTATCTGTATGAATGAAGGAGAATATCCCGCTGCTTTTCTTGGAGGAATATGCGGTCTGATTTTTGATGAAGCAAGCGGAAAAATTTTCGGATACAGCAGTGTTATGTTTATAATTTTCTGTGTTTCGGCAACAATTTTGTTTAGACATTTGCTTTTTCAAAATGCTGTAAATGTTATAGCCTTATCAGCAGTATATACAGCCACTTATCAAATACTTGACTACTTCTTTTACTATGCTATGTGGGATTATGAAAATTCGGGGTATGTATTTTCACACATTTCAATTCCGTGTATTTTCTACACAATAATAATTTCTCCGATAGTCTATCTTATTATCAAACCCATCGTAAAAAGATTCTATCCGAAAAAAGCTAAAACCATTGAAGAAGCTATGAAAGTATAGCGGAATATTGTAAAGGAAAGGATAACAATGAAAGAAATACTAGACAGACTCAGGACTGCCTTTCTGGCAATTCTAGTAGTAATTGCCGTGGCACTAGGCTGCATGAAGCTTATGACAATTCAAATTGTAAATGGTGATGCATATCTTCAGGAATCTGAATACACTTCTATTTATACTCAGACAATTAAAGCTACAAGAGGACAAATTGTTGACAGTAAAGGAAATCCTATAATCGAAAATAAAGTCGGATTCAATGTTATTATTGATGATTCACTATTCCCGTCTGATAATAAGGAAGCTAATAAAATTATAATGCAGACCATTGAAATACTCAAAGAAAATAAATTGGAATGGAACGAAACTATACCGATTTCAAACAGTGCTCCTTATGAATTTAAAAAAAATCGTGACAGTGATATAGAAAAGCTTAAAAGCCTTGTTGGTGTAAATGTTTACGCTACAGCAGAAAACTGTATTGATAAGATCATTGATGACTATGAAATTTCCGATACGGACTATACTGAAAATGAACGGCGTATAATAGCGGGTATACGATACGAAATGCTGCTGAGAGATTTTTCACTCGGCAATACATTTACTCTCTGTGAAGATGTTCCTGTCGATGTAGTAACACAGCTTAAAGAGCTTGGAGTTAAACTGAAGGGTATTGATGTTGTTGAAGACGCTGTTCGCATCATTTCACAGGGAGATGTAATTCCGCACGAAATCGGTACTGTCGGTCCTATTTTTGCAGAAGAATACGATGAGCTGAAAGAAAAAGGATATGCCATGAATGATTCTGTAGGAAAAGACGGAATCGAAAAAGCCTTGGAAGATACGCTCAAGGGTAAAGACGGTACAAAAACAATAACTGTCACCAACGGATCTGTTATTTCATCCGATATTACCGAGGAAGCAAAAGGCGGTAATACTGTAAAGCTTACCATAAACAGCGATTATCAGCGTGATGTACAGGAAATTCTGGAGAACTTTACCGCATACCTTAGAAGTTCAGACAGTGAATATAAAGATGTTCACTGCGGGTCGGTTGTTGTTTTAGATGTTAAAGATAATGCAGTTTTGGCAATGGCAACTGCACCTACATTTAATCTGAACGATTATAAAACAAAATATGATGAGCTTTCCGATGATGAGGATAATCCTTTATTCAACAGAGCTACATGCGGTCTTTACAGACCGGGTTCAACTTTTAAAACAATAACTGCCACTGCCGGACTTAACGAAGGAATCGTTACCGGATACAGTACCTTTAATTGTGCACATAAAATGACATTCTATGATGAAATATACGGATGTACAGGATATCATAATGACATAGCAGTTTCTGAAGCTTTAAAAGTTTCATGTAATATTTACTTTTATGAACTAAGCCGCAGACTCGGTATCGATAAATTAACCGAATACGCTACAATGTACGGATTCGGTCA
>CATKAZ010000111.1 GCA_949745795.1 uncultured Oscillospiraceae bacterium
AAATATCTCACATCTGCCAAAGAAATCCAAATTAAAATGGCTCAGCGTGCAAAGCCCGGTGAAGGCGGACACCTTCCTGCTAAAAAGGTATATCCTTGGATTGCTAAAACAAGACATTCAACTCCTGGAGTTGCTCTCATATCGCCTCCTCCCCACCATGACATATATTCCATTGAAGATTTGGCACAGCTTATTTATGACCTTAAAAATGCCAATAAAAAAGCACGTATTTCAGTAAAACTTGTTTCTGAAGCCGGAGTAGGTACAATTGCAGCAGGCGTTGCCAAAGCCGGTGCAGGAGTTATTTTAATTTCAGGTTACGATGGCGGTACCGGTGCTGCGCCAAGCAGTTCTATTCACAATGCGGGACTTCCATGGGAACTTGGTCTTGCCGAAACCCATAAAACTCTTATTATGAACGGACTGCGTTCCAAAGTGGTTATTGAAACAGACGGTAAAATGATGACCGGAAGAGACGTTATAATCGCCGCAATGCTAGGCGCTGAAGAATATGGATTTGCAACTGCTCCGCTGGTAACTATGGGCTGCGTTATGATGCGTGTCTGCAATCTTGATACATGTCCGGTTGGTGTAGCAACACAAAATCCCGAATTAAGGAAACGTTTTAAAGGCAAACCGGAATATATTGTTAATTTTATGCGCTTTATTGCACAGGAAATGCGTGAATATATGTCTAAACTCGGCGTACATACAGTTGATGAGCTTATCGGACGTTCAGATCTTTTAATTAAGAAATCGTTTCCTAAAGATCATCCGGCAAATAAAATTGATATGTCTGATATACTTGATAATTCTGGTATGAATGATAAAAAAAGTATCCGTTTCTGTCCCGAAGATACATTTAATTTTAAACTTGATGAGACAATAGACGAAAAAGTTATTATTCCGGAAATGTCAAATGCATTGGCTGCAAAGGAACCTAAAACCATTGAACTGAATGTCAGCAACCTTAATCGTACTCTTGGTACTTTATTCGGAGCTGAGATCACAAGAAAATATTATAACACATTAGAAGATGATACGTATGTTATTAAATGCCATGGCTCGGGAGGTCAAAGCTTCGGTGCGTTCATTCCGAAGGGACTCACTCTGGAACTTGAGGGTGACAGCAACGATTACTTCGGAAAAGGTCTTTCCGGCGGTAAACTTATTGTATATTCTCCTTCAAAAGCTAAATACAAAGCTGATGAAAATATAATTATAGGTAATGTTGCGCTTTTTGGTGCTACAAGCGGTAAAGCATTTATTGCAGGAGTTGCAGGTGAACGTTTCTGTGTAAGAAATTCCGGTGCTACTGTAGTAGTAGAAGGCGTTGGCGACCATGGCTGTGAATACATGACGGGAGGCTGCGCTGTTATTCTCGGAAAAACAAGTAAAAACTTTGCTGCCGGAATGAGCGGAGGTATTGCTTATGTTCTTGATGAGGAAAGTGATCTTTATACAAAGCTTAATAAATCACTGGTTGGATTCAGCAAAGTGACAGTTACAGAAGATATTCAGCAGCTTAAGTCACTTATTGAAGAGCATACATCGCTTACCGGTTCTGTCAGAGGTAAGGAAATACTTGATAAATTTGACGAATATCTTCCAAAATTTAAAAAGATTATTCCCCACGAATATGCAAAAATGCTGAAGAGTATTAATAAATTTGAGGCAGATGGCATGGATCATGAAGAGGCAAAAATTGAAGCCTTCTATGCCAATATAAAATAAACAGGAGGGCTTATAATGGGAAAAGCAACAGGATTTCTTGATTACAACAGAAAAGAAAATGCCGGACAGGAGCCTCTGGAACGAATAAAAACTTACCGTGAATTTCATACGCCGATGGATTTGGATGAACGAAAACAACAAGCAGCACGCTGCATGGACTGTGGCGTTCCATTCTGTCAGTATGGAAAACCGATTGGCGAAATGGTATCGGGATGCCCGCTTAATAATCTTTGCCCGGAATGGAATGATTTGCTTTATACAGGTGACATGGACGGCGCTGTTAAAAGACTTACACTTACTAACAGCTTTCCGGAATTCACATCAAGAGTCTGCCCGGCACTATGTGAAAAAGCCTGTACATGCGGACTGCATGATGATCCGGTAACAGTAAAAGAAAATGAATATTCGATTATAGAATACGCTTTTGAGCACGGATTAATGAAACCTCAGATACCAAATGTTCGGACTGACAAAAAAATTGCGGTGATTGGATCGGGTCCTGCCGGACTTGCAGCTGCTCAGCGATTGAATAAGCGTGGTCATACAGTTACGGTATTTGAGCGTGAGGATCGTGTTGGAGGTCTTCTCATGTATGGAATCCCAAACATGAAGCTTGAAAAAACTGTTATTGAACGCCGTGTTAAGCTTATGGAAGAAGAAGGTGTTATTTTCCGCACCGGAATAAATGTCGGAAAGGACATTTCAGCTGAAGAAATTTTAAAATCATTTGATGCAGTTATTCTCTGCTGCGGTTCTTCTAATCCAAGGAATATTCAAGCACCTGGCAGGGATTCAAACGGTATATACTATGCTTTGGATTTTCTGAAAGCAACAACTAAAAGTCTTATTAATTCCAATCTGTCAGACGGTTACTATATCAGTGCAAAATATAAAAATGTTATTGTAATAGGCGGCGGAGATACCGGCAACGATTGCGTAGGAACTGCTATCAGACATGGCTGTAAATCAGTTATACAGCTAGAAATGATGCCTAAGCTGCCGGATAATCGTGCAGACGATAATCCATGGCCGGAATGGCCTAAAGTCTGCAAGACTGATTATGGTCAGGAAGAAGCGATTGCAGTATTCGGAAGGGATCCGAGAATATATCAGACAACAGTAAAAAGATTCATTCAAGACGGAACCGGTCATGTACGCTCTATTGAAACAATTAAACTTCAACCTGTTAGAGATAAGGTAACCGGAAAAGTACGCATGGAAGAAATATCCGGAAGTGAACAGATTCTTCCGGCAGATCTTGTGTTAATTGCAGCAGGATTTTTAGGATCTGAATCATATGTTACCGATGCATTCGGCGTAACAACAGACCAACGTACAAATGTTGCAACAGATTCTTTGGAAACATACCAGACAAATGTAAAAAAAGTATTTACAGCCGGAGATATGCATAGAGGTCAATCATTGGTTGTATGGGCGATTCGTGAAGGACGTGAAGCAGCTAAGGCAGTAGATAATTATCTTATGGGGTACAGTAATTTAAGATAAAATATAAACACCATAACGAAATAGATTCGTTATGGTGTTTTTTATAATTAAGTTATTGAAAATTTTTAATTTTGAAATTACGTTTTTGTAAATCTAGTATATTTATTTAAAATACAGGATAAAATAGTTTTAACTATTCCATATTTTTTAATCAAATATTGAAAGGGCGTATTCTTTATGAATTTATGCGAATTAATGAAATCAAGATATAACAAATCCCTAGCTAACTGTACTAATGAAGAAATTTATTATACTTTGCTTGAAATAATACAAAACATGTCAGAAGAAAAGCATTTAACAAAAATAGATGAAAAGAAAAAATTATATTATATTTCCGCTGAATTTCTTATAGGAAAATTGTTATCTAACAATCTAATTAATCTTGGAATATACGATGAAATAAAGCAAGAATTAGAATCCAATGGTAAAAACATTTGTGATATTGAAGAACTTGAACCTGAACCGTCACTAGGAAACGGCGGTCTTGGCAGACTTGCGGCATGTTTTTTGGACTCTATTGCTACACTCGGATTAAATGGTGACGGAATAGGCATTAATTATCATTATGGATTATTTCGACAGAAATTTGAAAGTAATTTACAATCTGAATATCCTAATGATTGGATTGAAGAAAAAGGCTGGCTTAAAAAAACAGATAAATGCTATACAATTAATTTTAAAGATATTTCAGTTAAATCAAGACTATATGATATAAATGTAACAGGATATAATAATAGAACAAACAAACTGCATCTTTTTGATATAGAAAGTATTGATGATTCTATTATAACTAATGGCATACATTTTGACAAAACAGATATTAAAAAAAATCTTACGCTTTTTCTGTATCCTGATGATAGTGATGAATCGGGCAGACTTCTGCGTATTTATCAGCAGTACTTTATGGTTAGCAGCGGAGCAAGGTTTATACTCGATGAATGTGAACAAAGGGGATGTAATTTATATGATCTTCCCGATTATGCGGTAATACAGATTAATGATACGCATCCTACAATGGTAATACCGGAACTGATCAGGTTATTGACAGAGCGTGGAATTGAAATGGACAGCGCTATTGATATTGTAAGACGTACCTGTGCATATACCAATCATACCATTCTTGCAGAAGCACTTGAAAAATGGCCAATAGATTATTTAAAAAAGGTTGTTCCTCAGCTTGTTCCGATTATAGAAATTTTAGATAATAAAGTAAGACGTAAATTTGAAAATGATAATGTTTATATAATAGATAAAAATGACCGTGTACACATGGCTCATATTGATATTCATTATACTTTCAGTGTAAACGGAGTAGCCTCTCTTCATACAGATATTTTAAAAGAAATAGAACTTGCTCAGTTTTACAATATTTATCCTAATAAGTTTAATAATAAAACAAATGGTATTACATTCCGCAGATGGTTACTTCATAGCAACCGGGAACTTGCTGAATTTATAACCTCACTAATAGGTAATGGTTACAAAAAAGATGCTTCGGAATTATTAAAGCTGAAGGAATTTTCAAATAATGAAAGTATCCTAAATAAATTACTAGAAATCAAATATAATAATAAAAAGAAACTTAAGAATTTTATATTAAAAAAGCAAAATATAGAAATTAATGAAAATAGTATTTTTGATATACAAATAAAAAGATTACATGAATATAAACGTCAGCAAATGAATGCACTATATGTTATTCACAAATATCTTGAAATTAAAAAAGGTAATATACCGGATACTCCAATAACAATTATTTTTGGAGCAAAAGCAGCACCGGCATATGTTATTGCAAAGGACATTATTCATCTTATTTTATGCCTTCAAGAATTAATAAATAATGATGATAAAGTAAATCCATATTTAAAAGTTATTATGGTGGAAAATTACAATGTTACAAATGCAGAACATCTTATACCCGCTTGCGATATATCCGAGCAAATATCACTAGCGTCAAAGGAAGCCAGCGGTACCGGAAACATGAAATTTATGCTTAACGGTGCTGTAACATTGGGAACAGAAGACGGAGCAAATGTTGAAATTCATCAATTAGTAGGTGATGAAAATATTTATATCTTCGGTGATTCAAGTAAAACAGTTGTAAATCGTTATAAATTAGGAAATTACAGTCCAATGGATTATTATAATAAATATAAAAATATTAAGGAAGCTGTTGATTTCATTACGGGAAAAGAATTACTTTCTATCGGGATTAAAGAAAACCTTGAAAGACTGAAAAATGAACTTTTAAATAAGGATTGGTTTATGACATTCCCGGATTTTAATAATTATATAGAAACAAAAGAACGTGCATTTAAGGATTATAGAAATCGTAAAGAATGGGCTAAAAAAATGCTTATAAATATAAGTAATTCAGGATATTTTTCTTCTGACCGTACTATTTTAAATTATAACAATGATATTTGGAAATTGAAAAATAATTTATAAAGGAGAATTATGAATTGGAAAATAAAAATCTTAAAACAGTTATAGCACCAATTAACGGAAAAGTCATTTCACTTGATGAAGTACCTGATCCTGTTTTCTCTGACAGAGTTCTGGGAGACGGATGTGCCATTATTCCGGAAGACGGAAAAATATACAGTCCTGTAAATGGTAAAATATCTTCTATTGCGGATACTTTTCATGCTTATGGTATTGAATCTGATGATGGACTGGAAATACTCATTCACTTTGGTCTTGAAACGGTATCATTAAAAGGACAGGGATTTACTCCTCATGTTAAAGTCGGAGATAAAGTTAAAGTTGGAGATTTGATTGCAGAGGTTGATATTAAATTGCTTAAAAATCACAATATCAATCTCATTACACCTGTTCTTATATGTGATGGTATAGAAAATAAAACCTTGACAGTTAACAAAGGTATGGTAAAGGCAGGAAAAATTGCTATTCTTTCAGTAGAAGATGCAAAAATTGATAATACTGAAAAATATAATAATAAAAATTCAAACGAAAGTTCTGAAAGTAAAAAGAAAAAAACTTCTCTAAACTTTGATTTCCTACAAAAATTAGGCAAAGTTTTAATGGTTGTAATTGCAGTAATGCCGGCAGCCGGACTTATGATAAGTCTTGGCAAGCTTATTGCAATGGCAGGCGGCGATATTCAGCTTGTTATGACAATCGGAAGTATTATGGAAAATATTGGTTGGGCAATTATCAATAATCTTCATATACTTTTTGCTATCGCCATAGGCGGTTCATGGGCAAAAGAAAAAGCAGGTGGTGCATTTGCCGCTGTTATTGCCTTTATTTTAATTAATAGTATAACCGGTGCAATATTTGGCGTGACAAATGACATGCTAAACGATCCTAATGCAGTCACACACACATTATTTGGACAGGAAATAGAAGTAAACGGTTATTTTACTTCAGTTTTAGGTGCACCGGCGCTTAATATGGGTGTTTTTGTTGGTATTATTTCAGGATTTGTCGGTGGTATAATTTATAATAAATATTACAATTTTCGAAAACTTCCGGATGCTCTTTCATTCTTTAACGGAAAACGATTTGTACCGCTTGTTGTAATTTTGTGGTCTGTAATTATTTCATTGATATTAGCGGTAGTATGGCCTATAGTACAGTTAGGGATAAATTCTTTCGGTATGTGGATCGCTAATTCTTCTTCTTCCTCCCCTATTTTAGCGCCATTTATATATGGTACTCTTGAGCGTTTGCTTCTTCCTTTCGGATTGCATCATATGCTTACAATTCCAATGAATTATACCTCTTTCGGCGGAACTTATATGATTCAAACAGGAGCAAATATAGGTTCAGAAGTATTCGGTCAAGACCCTCTATGGCTGGCTTGGGTAACCGATCTTATTAATTTTAAAAATCAAGGAGATATGACTTCCTATAATAATCTACTTGAATCTGTTACTCCTGCACGTTTTAAAGTTGGTCAGATGATAGGCGCAACAGGATTGCTTCTTGGAGTTGCTTTGGCAATGTTCCGAAGAGTAGACAAAGATAAAAGAAAAAAGTATCGTTCAATGTTTGTTTCAACGGCTCTTGCGGTATTTCTGACAGGTGTAACAGAGCCTATTGAATTTATGTTTATGTTCTGTGCAATCCCACTTTATATTGTTTATGCTATATTACAAGGCTGTGCTTTTGCATTGGCAGGAATTTTCGATCTTCGTCTTCATTCATTCGGTAATCTTGAATTGATTACTCGTATACCAATGTCACTGAAAGCAGGATTAGCAGGAGATATAATTAATTTCATAATAGCTGTTTTAGTATTCTTCGCAGTGGGATATTTTGTAGCTTATTATATGATAAAGAAATTTAAATTTGCCACTCCGGGACGTCTCGGTAATTACAGTGATAATAATGATGATATGGAGATATCAAATTCAGACTCTAAAACGTCTAACATATCAGGCGGACAGCCGGAACGTATAATAGCATTACTGGGCGGACGTGATAATATTATTTTTGTAGATTCATGCATGACAAGACTTCGTGTAACTGTTAAAAACCCTGATATAGTTGCAGATACCGGAGCATGGAAATCTGAAGGGGCCTTAGGGTTAATAAAAAAGGATACAGGAATACAGGCGGTTTATGGTCCAAAAGCAGATGTACTGAAGTCAGATATTAATGATATTCTTTAACGAATAGGAGTGTTTTTAAATTAAAATTCTTACACTTAATGCACACAGTCTTATTGAAAATAATTATAAAGAGAAACTTAAAATATTTACTGATACTATTTTAAAAGAACAACCGGATATTATAGCCTTACAGGAAGTTAATCAAACTATAAACGACACTATTATTCCGGAAAATAATCTGACAGGGTTTTATCCCTGTCAGTCGTCTGTAAGGATAACAAGTGATAATCATGCATATAACGTAGTAAAAATTCTTAATGAAAATAACGTTAATTATTTCTGGACATGGCTGCCGCTGAAAAATGGTTATGGTAAGTTTGACGAAGGACTGGCAATTTTGAGTCTTAAACCAATCTTAAAAACAGACACTCTTTTAATAAGTAAAATTGATGATTATGAAAATTGGAAAACAAGAAAAGTTCTTGGTATTCTTACTGATGAAAAAAGACAGGAATGGTATTATAATGTTCATATGGGTTGGTGGAATGATACTGAAGATCCTTTCGAAGGTCAATGGAAAAAACTAAATGATCATTTAAGTACACTCCAAAACGTTTGGATCATGGGAGATTTTAACAGTCCCGCAGAAGTTAGAAATGAAGGCTATGACTTAATAAACGCTTCCGGCTGGTACGACAGTTATACTCTTGCACAAGAAAAAGATATAGGATTTACAGTTGAAAAATTTATTGACGGCTGGAAAGACAAACTAAAAAAGCAAACTAAAATGAGAATTGACCATATTTGG
This sequence comes from uncultured Oscillospiraceae bacterium, assembly GCA_949745795.1. GTDB lineage: Bacteria > Bacillota > Clostridia > Oscillospirales > Ruminococcaceae > Porcipelethomonas. The sequence goes on from CATKAZ010000111.1 coordinate 8,629, forward strand.
TGCAGCAATAAAATACCGGTTAAAAATTCAAGTGTTATTTTTAACGGCAAAAATGAAGCTGTAGTGTCAGACCATTATGGTGTAATTATTTCAGTTTAAAAGGAGGATATTTATGAATAGAAGCTCAGGAATATTACTGCATATTTCGAGTTTACCGTCAAAATATGGTATAGGTTGTTTTTCTCAAGCTGCATATAATTTTGTCGATTGGCTTAGTGAAGCCGGACAGTCTTACTGGCAGATACTTCCTCTTGGTCCTACAAGCTACGGTGATTCTCCTTATCAGTCATTCTCCTCTTTTGCCGGCAATCCTTATTTTATCAGCTTGGAAACATTTATTGGTATAGGTATATTAACTAAAGAAGAATGCGATGAAATTGATTTTGGAGAAATTGAAAATAGTATTAATTATAGCAGTCTATATAAAAATCGTTATACTCTTTTATATAAAGCATACAAAAGAAGTAATATTAGTATGGATCCGAAATTTCAATCTTTTATAATTGAAAATAATTATTGGCTTGATGATTATGCTTTATTTATGGCCATGAAAAATAAATTTAATGGTTCTCAATGGACAGAATGGGATGAAGATATAAAGCTTAGAAAATCTGAAGCAATTACAAGATATAGTGAAGAACTGCGTGAAGAAATCGAATTTCAAAAATTTATACAGTATCATTTTTATTTACAGTGGAGTGCACTTAAAAATTACGCAAACAGCAAGGGTATTAAAATTATAGGTGATATTCCTATTTACGTTGCTTTTGACAGTGCTGATGCATGGGCAAATCCTCAGCTTTTTCAATTTAATGAAGATAATGTTCCGATTGCTGTTGCAGGTTGTCCTCCTGATGGTTTTTCTGCAACAGGTCAGCTATGGGGCAATCCATTGTACAAATGGGAATATCATAAGCAAACAAATTATAAATGGTGGATTTCAAGATTATCACATTGTTTTACGCTATATGATGTATTACGAATCGATCATTTCAGAGGTTTTGATGAATACTATTCTATACCATACGGTGCAGAAAATGCAATGAACGGTCATTGGGAAAAGGGTCCGGGAATAGATATATTTATAAAAATCAAAGAAATACTCGGTGAGAAAGAGTTTATTGCCGAAGATCTGGGATATATGACAGATTCTGTTCGTAAGCTTGTAAAAGACAGCGGTTTTCCAAATATGAAAGTATTAGAATTTGCATTTGATTCAAGAGATACAGGATGCAGAAATGACTATCTTCCTCATAATTACAATCAAAATTGTATTGCGTATACAGGCACCCATGATAACCAGACCATCAAATCATGGTTTAATACAATTTCCAAGGAAGAACAAAACATGGCGAGAGAATATTTATGTGATTTCAATACGCCTACGAACGAATTATACAAATCTTTTATTAGTTTAATTATGAGAAGTAACGCTAAATTATGTGTAATACCAATGCAAGACTATCTTGGCTGTGATGATTCATGCAGAATGAATGAACCTTCTACACTAGGTAAAAATTGGAAGTGGAGATTAAAAAATAAAGATCTTACAGATAATCTTAAACAATATATTTATAGAATATCAGAACTATACGGAAGATTAAAATAAAAAATTAGAGTAAAATAAGCAATAAAAGCTTGTTTTACTCTCGTTTTTTATAATCCTGATTTCCTTTTAATGAGTCTTATATCAGTTCCTACAAATTCCATACTTTCATAAACAGTAAACAATCTGGAAAATATTCTTTCACCATACTTTTCAAGTATTTCTTCATGATATAAATTAGTACTGATTATAGTTGGAAGTCCTCTGTTCAATCTAGTATTAATTATATTATATATAACCGATACATAAAATGATTTTTCAAATTCAGTTCCGAAATCATCAAGTATTAATAAGTCCGCTGACAGCAAAACACTTAAAGTATCTTTACCACTGATATCCCTTCCAAAGTGTTCCTTTTCGATTTGATTTAAATAATTCATTGCTGAATCATAAAGAACATTATATCCCTTTTTTAATACTTCATTTGCTATTGACAATGATAAATGTGTTTTTCCTAATCCTGTTTTACCGAACATTAATATATTACCGCTTGATAAACTAAAATTATCAGCATATCTTCTGCAATGATTATATATTTTACTCATAATATCACGATATTTAATAGTAGTTTCCGGATTATTTCCTTGGTAATAATTTAAATCAAAAGAGTCAAAACTGCATAAATTAATTTGAGAATTTTTATTCATTTCATTTGCTGTAATTTTGGCTATAAGTTTTTTCAAACAATCACATTTATTATTATGAACAAAACCTGTATCAAAACATTTTTCACAGGTATATTTTATTTGCAAATAATCTTCAGGATAACCGTGCATATTTAAAAGACTTTTTATTATATTTTGAGCCTGTATATTTTTTTCTTTTAATTCTTCCATCTTTTCATTAATGTTGTCACCGCTTTTAATGATATTAAGTAAGTTCATACTAGTCTTTGCCAATTGATTATTAATTTCACTTATTTCCGGAATATTTTTATTAATTTCCTCGAAGTGCATATTATTTTCGGCACGTGCAATATTGCGTCTATTATTTATTTCGCTAATAGCTTTATTTAAAATTATCACATTTATCATTATTAATCTCCAAAGTTATTAGTTAGTGATTTTATTTCATTAATATCGAATGAGTAACTCTTTTTTCCGATTTCAGAATTATTATTATTTCTCTTGAAATTTGCACTGTCAATTTGTGCTTTGGTCAATAATCCGCTTTGATACCAATTTTCCAGTATTTTATTTATATAAGGGAAATTAAGTTTGTCAATTGCCTCTATTGTTTTTTCATACGCATATTCTATAAGTTCAATATTATAATTCTTTTCTTTCCATGCATCTATATATTCCTGTTGTTTCGAAGTGGGTTTACGATTCATGCCAAAAATTTTCATTATTTTACGATTAAATCCGGAGTATTCCTCTAAGCGTTTAATTTCATTTTGAGCTGCTTCAAGATTATTAATTTCACGGTCAGACCAATCAGCAGCGATAGTTTCTATATACTTAATACTTCCCTTTTCAATTGAAATACAATAAGCTGTCAGCATAAGAATAACATCGGTACTTAATCCCAAATAATCATGAATCCAGATGAAAATACTCTGTTCTGTGTGAGTAAGCGGTCTGCCGAATGCTTCTTCCGACATTAAAAACAAACATTTTATTTCCTCGGAATTTTCTACTCTTTCAGCAATTTCGGAAGGATTTATATTATAATTTCGTTTAACCGGTTTATGTATTTCAGTTTTAGGTTCTTCCTTAATGACATTTTGTTTAGTTTCAAATTCAATAGCAGAAGTATTACTTTTTTTTATAAATATATTTGCATTTTCCCAAAACACAAATGATTCTTCCACTTGGTTCTCTGTAATATTCAATGCATCGGATATTGTTTTACATGAATGCTCTTGTTCATTATTACGGAGCATATAAAGCAATACTTTTATATTTGCTTCATTTGCAAGCTTTATATAATTATCAACTATTGATTTTGGAACAGCAAAAATCGAACCAATATATCCGGCATTTAAAAAATATTCCATATAAATTCTCCTGATTTAAATATTTCGAGCCTTTTTTAACTCTTCTTCCGCACTTTTTATAATCAATTCGCTTGGATTTTCTCCTCCCATAATTCTTGCAATTTCTTTTACTCTTCCATTAAAGTCCAGTTCTGTAACATTAGTTATTGTTCTATCATTAACAGTAGTTTTTTCAATAAGCAAATGATTATCAGCCATTACAGCCAACTGTGATAAATGAGTAACGCATAAAATCTGTCTGTTTTTACTAATTTGTTTCATTTTAATCCCTATCTTTTGAGCAGCCCTTCCACTCACTCCTGTATCAATTTCATCAAATACCATTGTTGCTACAGAATCCTTATCCGCAATAACACTTTTAAGTGCCAACATAATTCGAGACAACTCACCGCCAGACGCTATTTTAGCAATAGGCTTAGGTTTTTCACCTTTGTTGGCAGATATAAGAAATTCAATATTATCCATACCGTTTATAGTAAGCTTTCCTACATCATGCTTGACTTCAATTAAAACGTTCGGCATATCAAGAAAACGTAATTCATTAGTAACCTTATTAATAAATAATTCAGATATATTGGATCTTTGTACAGAAATTTTTTTAGCTTTGTCAGTAACCTGATGTAGAAGAATTTTTTTTTCTTCTGTTAACCTTTTTAATTCTTCATCAGAAAACTCCATTTCAGATAATTCTTTTCTGCTCTCATTGTATAACTTTAACAGTCCGGAATAATCGCATCCATATTTTTTTTGCAGATTATTCAAATTATTATATTTTGAAGTAACATATTCAAATCTTTCTTCATTAGTATCAAAACTGTCTGCAATATTAAAAAGTTCATCGGATATATCTTGAAGTTCAATTTTTAATGCAATAAGTCTTTCATATAGCTGCGTTAAATCAGTTGAATATTCACAAATTCCCAATAGTTCGTTTTCACATTTAGAAAGCATATCAATTGTATTATTTTCATTTTCATCACTTAAAATAACATTAATAATCTGCAATGATTTCAAGATTCTGTCTGTATTTTGATACTGTTTAAATTCTATTTCCAATTCATTATATTCTTCTTCGTTTATATCAGCTTCTTTTAAATCTTCTATACGATTTTTAAGCAAAATAATACGGTCACGTTTTTCAATTCTTGCTCTTTTTATTTTTTCTAGCTTTTTTGCCAACAATTGAAGTCTTTTAAATTCACTTTTATAATCAGAAATTAATGATTCAATATTACCGAAACTATCTAACACATTAATATGTTTTTCCGGTGCAAGAAGAATTTGATTATCGTGCTGACCATGAATTGTAATAAGTAATTCACCAAGCTCTTTTAGTACTGAAATAGACGCTGTTCTTGAATTTATGCGTGCGGAACTTCCTCCATCTGAATGAATTTCTCTTGTAATAGTAATTTCGTCATTATCATATGATATACCCAATTCATTAAGACGTGTCTTTACATCTTGATTTAAATCAGAAAATAATGCTGTAATTATAGCCTTTTTACAACCATTTCTAACGATATCCTTAGTAATTCTCTGTCCTAAGACAGCATTAATTCCATTTATCAAAATAGATTTTCCTGCACCAGTTTCACCGGTAAAGCAATTAAAAGTATTTGAAAAAGGGATAACTGCTTTTTCAATGACCGCTAGATTTTCTATATAAAGTTCCCTAAGCATTTTTACCCCCAGATAAGTTTCTTAAACGTTTTTACCAAATTATTCGCATCAGCTTCGGTTCTCATTAAAACAAAAATGGTATCGTCTCCGGCAATTGTACCAATAATATTTTCATATTTCATAGAATCAAGCGCTGCACATGCAGCCTGTGCCATACCGTTATGACATTTAATTACTACTGTATTAATAGCATAATCTATATCAGTTACGGTATCGATAAAAATATTTTGTTTTGATGAATTTACTGTAGATACTTCATATCTGTAAATACCGTTTTTTCCTGATTTTTTAACTAAATTAAGTTCCTTTATATCTCGTGATACTGTTGCTTGCGTAACATTAAAACCGTATTGTGAAAGCAGACTTTGAAGCATTTCCTGCGTTTCTACATCATGCATTTTTACAATATCCAATATTTTATATTGTCTTTTATTTTTCATAAATATTTCTCTGAAATACTCAGAGTCTCCTTTCATTTATTTTATCGGACACATTAATTTTTTGTTTAGTGAATTATAAAATGTATTACCGGCCATATCAACAATTTTAATTTTATGTGCAGAACAAGAAATTTCTACACATGAATTAACTGATAATTTTATAGGTTCTCCTCCGTCAACGCTTACAAAAATGTCGGGATTTGAATTAATTGCATTTTCAAACTTTATTTTTTTATTAGGTGAAAATATCATTGGCCTTGTAAATAAAGAATGAGGACATATTAATGTCATTTCTATACATTCCATTTCCGGTTCAATAATAGGACCTCCTGCTGAAAGAGAATATGCAGTAGATCCCGTTGGCGTACTAAATACAACACCATCCGCTCTGTAAGAACCTATAATATTACCATTTGAATAAATATTAAAGTCACAAATATTCGAATATGCAGCAGATACGGAAACATCATTTAATGCTTCAAGTTCATAAATGCTACCGTTACTGTCAATACAAGCATTTAACATCATTCGTTCACTGATATTATATTTACCGGATTTTAAATTTGATATCTGATCTAACTGGCTGTATTCAAGTGCGGACATAAAACCTAGTCTACCGGTATTAATACCGAGAAGCTTTGTTTCAGTTTCTATAATATGTTTAGCGCACTTTAAAATTGTACCATCCCCGCCTATTGCAATAGCAAAATCAGCTTCTCTGACAAATTCATTAAATAAACCGTATTTTACATACGGTTTGTCTATAAATTCGCTTTCAAAACTATCATCTACAAATATTTCTATATTACTTTCATTTAAAATATCACACAATTTTCTTGCACATTCCAATGCATTTTTTTTTTGAAAATTTGGAAATATTGCTGTTTTCATGACTTTCCTCCGCTTTTTAAATTATCCGATGCACTCTTTACCAAACTATGTAAGTCAAATGCATTGTTTTTGAGACCTTTTTTCATAAATAAAAGATATTCAATATTTCCTTTACCGCCTGTAACAGGAGAATAATCCACATCAATTGTTTCAAATCCCAACTCATGTGAAAAGTTTATAATTTCACTTAAAACATTTTCATGAACTTTAAGTGACTTTACAATTCCGTTTTTTCCTACATTAGATTTACCTGCCTCAAACTGCGGTTTCACCAGTACAGCGATTTTTCCTTTATTGTCAAGCAGCTCATAAGCTTTAGGAAGTATAAGTTTTAATGATATAAACGATACGTCAACAGAAATAAAGTTAATTTTTTTATCAATATTTTCAGGTTTTATATTTCGAATATCTGTTTTTTCCATATTACATACACGGTTATCTGTTTTAAGATTTTCTGCAAGCTGATTAGAACCAACATCAACGGCGTATACATAATCTGCTCCATTTTGAATCATACAATCAGTAAATCCTCCTGTTGACGCACCAATATCCATGCAAACTAAATTGTCAAATTTAATATTATGCTTTTTTATTATTTTTTCTAGTTTAAGTCCGCCTCTGCCGACATATGGAAGTGAATTTCCTATTATTTCAATTCTGCAATCTTCATTAACGTTGAATGAAGGTTTTTTACATTCAACTCCATTAACTTTAATCAAACCATTAATTATAGCATCTTTTGCTTTCTGCCTGCTTGAAAAAAGCTTTCTTTCGGTAAGCTCTGTATCAAGTCTCATTTTTATCATTCTCCAGAATACTTTTTACATAAACTTTCATAGAATCACAGTCTAATCCTATTTTTTCAAGTATACTCTTAATAGTTGCTTGTTTTAAAAATCCTTTTATACCTTTTGCATAATATTCGCCTTTAAAGTTTTTAAGCAATAGTTCATTACCAAAAATTTGTGCAATTCCTCCGTCAAGGCTACTTTCCTCAAAAAATATAATTTTTTTGTATTTAAGCGATTTTTGTATAATATAATTATCCAAAGGAAATATCTTTGTAAGTTTAAGAATATCACATTGTATATTTTCATTTTTCAAAAGTATATATGATTTATAAAGCTCATCATAAATTCTGCCATATGAAACCAGTAATAAATCTGAACTGTTATTTTCAATAAGAGTGTAAGATGTGTTCAAATTATCCTTATTAAAGCTTGTACAATCATTTCCTTTAGGATATCTTACACATACGAGTCCACTGCAATCGTAAATTGCCTCCCTCATGCACATTTTCAATTCCTCATAACAGGCAGGCGAGTATATCTCAACATCAGGAATTACAGTCAACAATGGAATATCAAATAATCCCTGATGAGTTTCTCCGTCTTCTCCCACAATACCAGCTCTGTCAATACCTAAAACAATATGGTTTTTTCCTATAGTAACATCATGTATAAGCTGATCAACGGCTCGTTGAAGGAAAGATGAATACACTGCAAATACAGGAATTTTTCCCATTGAAGCCAGTCCGGCTGAAAAGGTAACAGCATGCTGTTCTGCAATTCCAACATCAAAAAATCTGTCTTTTAGTTGATTTGAAAAATATTGAAGTCCTGTACCATACTTCATAGCCGCTGTAATTGCACATATTTTTTGATCTTTAAGAGCAAGTTGCAGGAGTTCTCTGCCGAAAACAGTAGAATAACAATCATCGGACGATACTTCCGGATTACCTGTCATAATATCAAATTTCGATATTCCATGAAATTCTCCGGGATTTTTTTCAGCAGGCATATATCCTTTTCCTTTAATTGTATTTACATGTACAACAACCGGTTTATGATAGCTTTTTGCAGTGTACAAAACCTCTTCCAAATCTTCCAGATCATGTCCGTCAACCGGTCCTAGATAAATAAATCCCAAATCTTCAAAAATAGTAGTATTATTGCTTTTTCTATAAACTGTATTTTTAATTGTATCCTTTGAGGTTTTAAGTACTTTTACAATAGGTTTACCCACTACAGGGGTATTTGTCAAAACTCTTTCAACTGCCCGTTTGGTTTTAAGGTAGCCACGTTTACTTCTAATACTAAGCAGGTACTTTGCCAATGCGCCAACATTTTTGGATATTGACATATCATTGTGGTTAACAATAATTATTAAATTTGTATTAGATTTGCCTGCATTGTTAAGTCCTTCATAAATCATACCCCCGGTTAACGCACCATCACCAGTAACAGCTATTGCATAATTTTTATTTCCGTCTATTCTCATAGCCTGTGCTATACCATAAGCCGCAGATACAGATGTGCTGCTATGACCGCTTATAAAAGCATCATGTAAAGATTCTTCCGGTTTAGTAAATCCGGAAATACCGTTTTCTTTTCTTATTGTAGAAAATCTGTCAAGACGTCCGGTAAGAATTTTATGAGTATATGATTGATGTCCAACATCCCAAACAATTTTATCATTTGGAGAATTAAAAACTCTATGAATTGCCATAGTAAGCTCAACTACACCCAAATTAGAAGCAAGATGTCCCCCATTTTTAGAAACAGTATTTATTAAAATCTGTCTTATTTCTTGACACAGTTCTTTGCACTGATCAATGTCAAGCTTTTTCAGATCTTTCGGAAGATCCAGAGCATTTAAAACCACATTATTTTCTTCAGCTTTATTTTTCATATCTATAATACAGGGACAATTATAACTATTAATATTCAAAGAATTGCTCCGCATAAAACTTCCAGCGGAGTATGTCCCAATAACTCCTTCAATTCATTTTCTGAAATTTATCATTAAAAATTTATTATTTTCTAAGTTCCTTAGAACATCAGAAATTATAAAATATGTTAATAATTTCTATCCAGAAGATATTTTGTCAAGTCTTTTAAAAATTCATTATTGTTAAATCTGTCCAATATTTCCATTGCTTTTCCGGTTAACCTTGCTGCCTCTTCTCTTGCACCGTCAATACCATATAAAGTAACAAAAGTTGTTTTATTTTCTTCTGTATCACTGCCTATTGGTTTCCCTAAAGTTTGTTCATCTCCGGTAACATCAAGGATATCATCAATAATCTGAAATGCAAGACCAAGACAGTCAGCGTATTCTTTTGCATTTTTTACTTGTTCATCAGTGGCTTCTGCTGTTATACATCCCATAACACATGAGGCTTTTATGAGCATTCCGGTTTTTAATGCATACATTGTTCGTAAATTTTCTTGACTAATATTACTGCGTTGTTCGTTTTCCATGTCAATAATCTGACCGCCAATCATACCCTCAACACCGGAAGAATAAGAAAGCTCATTAATAAGTTTAATCTTTATATTATCTTTTAAACCGGATTCGGAAATAATTTGAAATGGTCTAATGGCAAGGGCATCACCGGCCAGTACTGCACATGCTTCTCCGAACTGTTTATGACATGATGGCTTACCTCTTCTGAAATCGTCATTATCCATACATGGAAGGTCATCATGTATAAGTGAAAAGGTATGTATCATTTCAATTGCAGCAGCCGGTGCAGCAGCTTCTATATAATTACCTCCGCACATATTGCAGAATGCAAAAACCAGTACAGGACGGATTCTTTTTCCGCCAGCCTCAAGAGAATAATCCATAGCATTTGCAATTGATGACTGAAGTCCCAATTTATTTTTATAACTAAATTGTTTTAATGTATTTTCTATAAAACAAATATATTCATCAAAAATTTTTTTCATAAAATACTCCAATCAATATTAGTGTTCCGTAATTTTTAGTTTAGCTGAATCAAGTTCCTTTTTACAATTTTCAGAGATCTGCATTCCTTTTTCATATAATTCTACAGATTTTTCCAAGGACAAATCACCTTTTTCGAGACTCTCCACAATTTTTGAAAGCTCTGCCAAATTTTCTTCAAATGACAATTTAAGTATCCCCCTCTGTAATAATTTTTGCACGGACAATTCCGTCAGCCATCTTTATTTTGATAATATCTCCGCATTTTAGATTTGCAGTATTACTGATAATTTCATTATTCTTATATATTAATGAGTATCCACGGTTAAGAACTTTCACAGGACTCAAAGCTTCTATTTGGGAAATACGGGAAATATAAACATTTTCATAATCCGAAATAATTTTAAGAAAAGCAATTTCAAGTCGTTTTCGCAAATCGTTAAATTTATGAATATTAGTTTCAATTTTATATTCCGGTGAAAATCTCATAAGCCGTTGAGTTATATGTTCAAGATACGATTCAACATTATTAAATTTGTTGCGAATAGAAACTTTTAATTTTTCGTTATAATAATTCAAATTACTATTTATTTGTTCTTTGGAAAACGATACCATTTCAGCTGCTGCTGAAGGTGTCGGAGCTCTTAGGTCAGCCGCAAGATCAGCTATGGTAACGTCAGTTTCATGTCCGACTGCCGATATTACAGGAATACTGCTGTTATAAACAGTATATGCTACTTTTTCAGTATTAAACGGTGTCAAGTCCTCTAGAGAACCTCCGCCCCTTGCCATAATTATAACGTCACAATCAAGCTTTCCGGCTTTTATAAGAGCTTGGCTTATAGAATCCAGCGCACTTTCTCCTTGAACAAGGGCAGGAATAAGCACCATTTCACCTATAGGATAACGTCTTGAAAGAATATTAATAATATCTTGTAAAGCTGCTCCTGTTTTAGAGGTAACAACACCGATTTTTTTAGGAAGCTGAGGTATTGGTCTTTTCGCAGACTGATCAAATATCCCTTCTTTCTGAAGCTTAGCTTTAAGCTGTTCAGAAGCAACATAAACTGAACCTACACCATCAGGTATAATATCAGTAACATAAATTTGATATGCGCCGTCTCGTTCAAATACCGAAACTTTTCCCATAGCGATAATATTCATTCCGTTTTGCGGAATAAATTTTATATTTATAGCATGACTTTTAAACATTACTGCTTTTAATGAACTTTCTGAATCTTTCATTGTAAAATAAAAATGTCCGGATCTGTGAGCAGTAAAGTTGGATATTTCACCTCTGATCATTACTCCATTGAGTTGTTTATCCTCCTTAAATTTGAAGGATATATATCTATTAATTTGTGAAACAGATAAAATCAACATTTTCTGTATTTCCTTTTATATTTCTCTGATGCAATAATTGCAACTCCCGCACCATTATCACATGAAAATTCCGGTTGTGCAAAATAAGTATCATTATTTTCAAGCATTTTCTTTATGTACATATTAGACATAACTCCTCCGGCATAAACTACAGGCAAATGACCAAGTTCAGAAAGAGCGGCAGCCGTCATTTTTTTTATGGTCTCACCTATAAAAGTAAGACAATACCTTGCAATATCAGCTTTAGGAATGCCTGATTCAAACATTTTACGGCATTGATTTTCCAAACCTGATAAACAACAGTTATTTTTTTTCAATTTAACGTTTACTTTAAAGTTTACATAGCTTTCAGATGCCAATTTTTCAAGTTGTTTTCCGCATGGAAAATCTATTCCAAGCATAACTCCGATTCTGTCAACAGCTTGTCCGGCTTTCAAATCAAGGGATTTTGAAAACAGCTCTGCATTAATAATTTCATTATCATCCGGAGTACATAAAAGACAGTCTGTTGTTCCTCCGCTTACATGAAAAGCCAAAAACTTTTCATTCAAAAGTGACAATCTATTACATGAAAACAACGCAGCAACTATGTGACCGATTTGATGAGACGTATAAAAAATATCTGATTTCATTGTATATGAAATAATTTCAGCCGCATTCTTACCTGTCAAAAAACATGGCATATATGAACCTTTCACATTTCTTGGTCTGTCCGAAACGCCGATAGCCTTAAACATTTCATTTTGTTTAAGTAATTTTTTTAATACAGAAGAAAGCTGATTTGTATGATGAAACACAGCATCGCTCTGACGTAATCCGCATTCTCCGGATTTTACCGGCAAAAGCATTTTTTCTTGGACTATAATGTTTTTTTCACTGTCATATATCGCAGCAGAAGTAGTATAATTACTGGTATCAATACCCAAGAAATCAAACATTTTCAGTCTGCTCCTGTAAAAGTGATTTTGCAAATGAACTTAATACGCCATTTATAAATCCTGTATCTTCTTTGTATGAGTATGCATCTGACAATAATACCGCTTCATTAATTGCAGCATTTGTAGGCATCAGATCATCATAAATTATTTCAAAAAAAGCAATTCTTAAAATCGCAAGATTTATTTTGGGAATTCTTGTAATACTTCTGGTAGTGCTGTATTTGGAAATTTTTTCATCAAGTTCATCAGCTTTTTCCAACACGCCTTCAACCAGTTTTTTTACATCCTCATTAACAGTTATTTCTTCTATTTCATCTGCTATTTCGTATAATTCTTCAATAGAATCATCACGCAGAAGTTTTTCATATATAAATATAAATGCACAATCTCTTATTTCTCTTCTTGTCATTTCGACCTCCGTTTTTACTATCCATATACTATAATAATGAAATTACTTTTACATTAACCTTTGAAACCATAATCCCCGTCATATCCTGAACATTTGATTTAATGCTTTCCTGAACATTTTCTATACATGACTGTACTTTATGACCATATTTAATATCAATCAAAGCAGTAATTTCAGCTGAACCATCCGTGATTTTTACGGTTACCGATGATTGATTTCCAAGTCCAATTGACTTCATGGTGTTATACGGCATAACTCCGTCTGCTTCATTTATAACAGTCAAAGCTATCTCTGAAATTACATTTTCTGAAATTTTTAATGTTCCTGCACAATTATTGGAATTGTTATTCATTTCATTTCCTTTCATTATGAATACATTATTATTCAGCAAGACAGACGGAAAAAATAATATTTTTCCGTCAGCTTACAATTTCTCATATATACATTATACCACAAATTTCAGAATAAACAACTCTTTATTTCTATAATCAAATAATTTAATTATTACTTAACTTCAAAAATCCTTATATTTTCTGCCGGAACGGTAACTTCACCCAATATTATATCTTTTATAGTTGCCGCCTGAGCCTTATCAAGACCTTGAGTTTTAACAACTACTTTAGCGCTTTCACCGTCAAGATAAACAACACAGTCTTCTATACCTTGCGCCTTAATTAAAGACTCTATTTTTCCTTCGCTTTCAATTAATTTAGAAACCTCTACTGCCTCCAAAGCATTTGTTACCATTTCATCTTCTGTGATATCACCTCCGCCCATTATTGTCTGTAAGGTTTGAACCGCTTCATCACGATTGGTCATTTTTTCAAGTCTTGCCTGTGCAAAAAAATCTTCTGATGTTTCTCCATTGACAAATTCACTTTCACCGTAATTTTCTGCATCTGCATCTATTGAATTTTCATTTTCAGTTGCAGCATCATTCTCAACTGAATTTTCTGTACTTTCAACTGCACTTTCAGATGAAGAAATATCTGCATTAACTGATACAGATTTTTTTACCGGTACTCCATTATCAGTCAAAGCATAATTTACATAAACTGCAATACCTAACATAAGAGTCATACATGTTAAAATTATTTGTTTTTTACCGATAATAAATGATGGTTTTTTCATATAAAAACACTCCTTAGTCATTTGATTTTGTCACATATATTCTTTGCGACGGTATATTTAACACGGCTGATATGGTGTTGTATACTCTTTCTTTAATAATATTGCTGTCCCCTCCTTCACATATTATTACAACACCGCTGATTTCAGGGCTGACAATTTTTTTCAGCAATGCCTGCTTATCACCGCTTGAACCAATTATAACGTACTGTTTTTCCTCAGACGAATCATTTTCACCTTTTTTTATTTTTTCTTCTTCTGCGTATATGTATTCTTCTGTACTAACAACAGTAACCATAACTTCTGTTTTTCCAACTCCATCAATTTTTTCTAATATTCTTTTTAATTGATTTTCCATATCATGTGTATAATTTTCATAATTTCCTATAATGCTTTCTGTTTTTGTATATTTTTCTTTCTGTTTTTTTTCTCCGCTCCAAAAAAGTTCCGAAAACATAATTAAAAATATTCCTGCTAATCCCATGAAAACAATAATTTTAATATTTCCGCCCTTTTTCAGATTTGAAATAAATTCATTTATTTGTTTCAATCTGATTCACCTCCACATCCCCCACACTATTGATAATAATTTCACGGGCTTGTTCAAATTCCATACCTTTATAATCAATTCTATTAATAATTATGCTGTTATCTTCTTCAATATTAACATCTGAGGAAATTTTATCAAATGACACGTCATTTTTTAACAAGATATCTTCAATATAAGCATTAATATTTTTTTCTGTTTCACTTTTTAGGGCAATACCTGCCGCATCCTCCAAACTATTATAGTCATCGGAATATTCAAGATCTGCATAAGCCGGAATATCAATACTTAAACCTCCTTTTAGTGCTACTGACATAATACCCGTTATAAAAAAAAGAGAAAAAATCATTTTGAGCTGTTGACTAAATTTCTCACCGGGTTTTATCGAGTCTACAACAGTTATTACTATGCTTAAAAAACATGCAGATAATATTATCTTTTTCATTAATTCCATTAATTTCACCTCATGAAATATTTGTACATACCATCATAATTATTGCTGTAGATATAATAAACATTAAGGTAAAACATACCATTATCCCCATTGCTGCAGATAAAATAGCATTAATATTTTTAAAAAGCTGGATAAGCTTTTTTGTTCCAAAAATTTCTGCTGCTGCACCGAGAGCCGAAAAAGAAAGCTTATTCAAAAAAATTAATATCAATGACGGCAAAAGCATTACTGCCAGTGCTATTATCCCAACGCCGCCTATTCCGTTTTTTAAAAATACCAGACTTCCTCTTACAGTCGTATATGCATCTGACGCTGCCCCTCCTACTACCGGTACACTATTGGAAATAACATATTTTGCAGCTTTTGTTGTCATGGTATCGGCAGATGATCCAACAATACTTTGAATAGATAAAAGTCCGGTAAATATCGCCATTATAAGTCCTAACCCCCATGTTACAATTTTTTTAAAACCATTTAACATACCGCTTAAATTAATCGTATCACAAGCAGCGTCAACAATCGCAAGACAAATACACATACTTAATACCGGCATAAAAAAATTGCCTGCTATCTGTATAGCAACATCAGAAAATCCAAGTACCAGCATATTATATCCGGACGCTGAAGTGATATGTCCTCCTGCTGCTGCTACTCCGGCGAAAACAGGGACAAATCCAAGCATAAAATCTGCTCCCTGAAAAAGTGATTCAGATGCGATTTCCAGGCATGTACATACAGGAACAGACAAAGCTGCAACACATACGAGTACACATATCAGTTCATAAATTTTTGAAAATTCCTTGTTTCTAATAGTATTGCCTGTACTTTCAATCAGTGAAGTCAGTATTATAACTATCAAAAGTGAAACAAAAAGTTTTATGGGTTGAGTTATTTTATTTTTAATTATATCTTTAATAATATCCCATATTTTTGAGGGCTTAAGACTCAATATACTTCGAGGATTTTCAAAACTTATACCGTTTTCCTCTAATACTTCTCCCACACTTAAATCATTTGCCCCGCTTGCTTTTAAGAAATCTTCTTCACTATCAGCTGCATGCACAGGCATACAAAGAGAAAAAAATAAAATAATTATTAAAATTAGCTTTTTCATTCCATTATCACCATTACAGTATCAATAAGCATATCAAATAACGGCAGTGCTAAAATAATCAGCTGAATTTTTCCTGATATTTCCACTGCGGATGCAATAGCATTTTCATTACAATCCTTACATATATCTGCTGAAAATTGCGTAAGATAGCATATTCCAAGAGCTTTAAATAAAATTTTAATATATTCTCCGTTCAATTCAGAACGACTTATTAGCTCGTCTATTTTTGAAAATATTCCGGGAATGTCTGTCAATAACATTAAAAATACAAAAATACATACTCCTAAAACCAGAAGCATTGCCTGTTCCTTTGAATATTTTTCAGTTATTTTACATATCAGTGATGCACAGATACATAATCCGCACACCGAAATAATTCCGGCTGTCATAGTCCAAATACCGATTTAACTGTATCAAACAAATCACTTATGCTGCTAATAATCATCATTAAAACAACTATAAGCCCTGCAAGAGTGGTCATCATTGCCTGTTCTTCTCTTTCTGCACGTTTAAGAACAAGATTTAATACAGCGACAATAATACCTATTCCTGCAATTTTAAAAATCAGATCAACATCCATTTGTTTTCTCCTAAACAATTAAAATTCCTATCATTGCTCCAAACATAATGCCCAGCGAACGATACATCTTTCCTTTTACTCTATATTTTTCTGATTCTTCTTCAATCATCTTATCAAGTCGTATTTTATAAATATTCAGTGTGGAAAGCTGACCGTCAATATCCGTAGTTCCAAGATTAAAACCTAATTCTATTAATACCTTTTTTTCACTTTCAGAAATAATATCATCTTTTTTTATTGCCTGTTCCCATGCTTCCGGAAAGGAAATAGGTTTTTCAAGCATTATTTTAAGTATTTTAAGAAATTTAAAATCGCAAAATAATTCTGCATTTTCCAATTCATAAATAATTTCCTTTAAAGTTAATGAATTAAAACGGATCATAATTGAAATTTCTTCAAGCATTTTTCTCTCTTTAACAAGCCGTTCCCTTTTGTTTTTAATATTGTTTGATAAAAACATTCCTAAAACTGTTGAGGTGAGAAAAATTAATAATATTCCCGTAATGCGAATCATAAGCTTTTATTCTCCTATATTAGTTTTTTGATTTCTATAATTTCACCGAGTCTGCTGCCGGATCCAAGTAGAACTCCATACTGAAATATACCGTTAGATATAAGCTTTGCGATATTATTTCGTTTCAAGATTTCTTCTATTGTACTTCCATGGACTGATGCAATAAATTTAACCCCTGAATTGATAGAATCCAGTATAGCATCACAGTCTTTTTTTCCTCCTATTTCATCGCATATAATTATTTCCGGAGACATCACTCTTACTGCTGTTGTAATTCCTTCACCTTTAGGATATCCGTCAAAAATGTCTGTAAGTGTACCAATATCATTCTGTGATTCACCATGATATACGGCAGATATTTCACTTCGTTCATCTATAATTGAAATCTTATACTTTTCTCCAAGTATACGGCAAATATCTTTCAATACAGTAGTCTTTCCGCTAAGAGGAGGTCCGATTATCAAAAGACTTACAATATTTTTATCATATAATCTATTACATATTTTTTCACTGCATCCTATAACCTGTCCGGCTATTCTGAAATTAAGTCCGTTTATATACTTTAAAGTTTCAATACACTGTCCGTTTAAAACTGCTGTACCGCACATTCCCACACGGTTACCGCCTTCCAATGTAATAAATCCCTCTGAAATTTCACTTTTATAACTATGTATAGAATAGTCGCATATAGCTCTGAAGCTTTCGTTTATATCATTTTTATTTGAGATAATTCCCAAAGTTTTACAAGTTGTAAGTCCTCCTTTTTCAGTAACATAATAATTTTTTCCGAATGATGAAATACTGACCGGTTTGTTGACTCTAAACCTTATTTCATTAATACGTCTTATATTTTCCGATGAAATCTTACCGATAGCTTCGGCAATTCTTTTAGGCATATATAACAGTACTTTTCTGAAATTTTTTATTTCAGTCATTTTATCACGTCCTTTTTATTGTTTTTTATAATAGTATGTATGTCCATAAAAATTTAGAACAAAAAATAAAATAGTTGCATACATAAAAAAATTATGATACAATTTTATTAATGATAATAAAAATTTAAGGAATGAAAAATGAAAAAACTTGTATTAGGAATTTTAGCACATGTTGACTCCGGAAAAACAACCCTTTCTGAAGGAATACTTTATAAAACAGGTGAAATACGTAAATGGGGTCGTGTTGATCATAGAGATACTTTTTTAGATACACATATTTTAGAACGTGAAAGAGGTATTACAATATTTTCGAAACAGGCGGTCTTTCATATCGGTAATGATGAATTTACTCTACTAGATACTCCCGGTCATGCTGATTTTTCTACAGAAACAGAACGTACATTACAGATTTTGGATTACGCAATTCTGGTAATAAGCGGATCGGAGGGCGTACAAAGTCATACCGAAACACTGTGGAATCTTCTGAAAAAATATAAAATTCCTGTGTTCGTTTTTGTTAATAAAATGGACATATCCCAAGCTTCGCAGTCGGATCTAATGCATAATATTAAACATAAACTGGACGATAGCTGTATTAACTTTAGTACTGACAGAAGTTCAAAAGAATTCATGGAGAACATATCGCTCTATGATGAAAATCTTATGCATGAATTCCTTGAAACAGAACAACTTAATGAAAAAACTATAAGTAATTCAATATATGCAAGAAATATTTTTCCGTGTTTTTTCGGTTCGGCACTTAAAATGGATGGGATCGATGATTTTATTAATCTACTGCAAAAGTATACATTAGAAAAAATATACGGAGATAATTTCGGAGCAAAAATTTTTAAAATATCAGAAGATGTACAAGGAAATCGTTTAACTCATTTAAAAATTACCGGCGGCAATCTTAAAGTAAAGTCTTCTGTTAAATATAATTTTAAGGACAGTATAATAGATGAAAAAATAAATCAAATTAGAATATATTCGGGTGAAAAATATCATACTATTGATTCGGTAGATTCAGGAACAGTGTGTGCGGTAACGGGACTTTCTGAAACATACTCCGGAGAAGGGTTAGGGATAGAAATGGATTCTGACACTCCTATTCTTGAACCTGTCCTTACTTATAGTGTAAAACTGCCGGCAGAAATTGATTCTCATAAGGCTCTTATAGTATTGCGTCATCTCGAAGAAGAAGATCCCCAGCTGCATGTTATTTGGAATGAGCATCTTCAAGAAATTCATGTTCAGCTAATGGGTGAAATTCAACTGGAAATATTAAAATGTATTATACAAAAAAGATTTGGATTTACAGTTGAATTTGGCGTTGGAAGTATAGCATATCGTGAAACTATTGAAGATACTGTTGAAGGTATTGGTCATTATGAACCATTACGGCACTATGCAGAAGTTCATCTTCTAATAGAACCCGGCAAAAAAGGCAGCGGACTTGTATTCAGTACAGACTGTCGTGAAGAAATGCTTAATAAAAACTGGCAGAGACTTATTCTTACGCATTTAAGAGAAAAACAGCATTTAGGAGTACTTACAGGTTCACCTATAACAGATTTAAAAATAACCCTTACTGCCGGAAAAGCACATCTAAAGCATACTGAGGGAGGTGATTTTCGTCAGGCTACTTACAGAGCAGTAAGACAGGGTCTTCGTTCGGCAAAAAGTATTTTACTTGAACCATGGTATAAATTCAGGCTTGAAATTCCATCTGAAAATACAGGACGTGCCATTTCAGATATTCAGAGAATGTTCGGTAATTTTTCTTCACCTGAAATTTTCGGAGATATATGCATAATTGAAGGCAAAGCTCCTGTTTACGAAATGAGGGATTATCATTATGAAGTACTGGAATATACCAAAGGTAAAGGTAAATTATTATATAATCTAAACGGTTATGAGCCATGTCATAATACGGAACAAATTATTTCTGATATAGGATATAATTGTGACAGTGACACGTTAAATACTGCTGATTCGATTTTTTGTTCTCATGGAGCAGGATATACAGTTAAGTGGAATGAAGTCACAGATTATATGCATATTGAAAGCTGTCTCAAACCTGCTTACAAGCCGGAAGAAATTTCTTTTAATCATATCCGAAATTATAAAAATCGTCTTGCTGAAGACAAAGAATTAATGGAAATATTTGAACGAACTTATGGTCCGATTCACCGTAATGAAAATTCTGCTTTTAAATCCGTCAAAAATATACCGGATTGTAATTATAAAGCTAAACCAATTCCTAGAGGTCCGGAATATCTCCTTGTAGACGGTTATAATATTATTTTTGCATGGGATGAACTAAATGACATCGCAAAGGATAATTTGGATCTTGCAAGAAATCAACTTATAAATATTCTTTGTAATTATCAGGGATTCAAACAATGTGAACTGATATTAGTATTTGATGCTTATAAAATAAAGGGCGGACAAAGAAATATACAAAAAATACACAATATAAATGTTGTGTATACTAAGGAAGCTGAAACCGCTGATATGTATATCGAAAAGGTTACTCACGATATCAGCAAAGCTCATAGGGTAAGAGTGGCTACATCAGATAATCTGGAACAATTAATTATTTTAGGAAATGGTGCTTTCAGAATTTCAGCTTCTGAGTTTCAAAAAGAAATTAAATCCGTAGAAAAAGCAATTCGAGATTTTATTTTGTAACAAGTTACAATTTAAATAATAAAATATTTACATATAATAAATTTTATGATATAATAACAAGTCAAATAAATTTTGAGGGTAAATTTATGGTAAATCTTCTAATAAAAACATTTATAAAAAATTCTGAGGATATAGAAAATCCTAAAGTTCGTCAAAAATATGGGACTTTAAGCAGTTTTGTCGGAATAATTTGCAATTTAATATTATTTTTAATTAAATATATTATGGGTACTTTATCTCACTCAATCTCCATCATATCAGATGCTTTTAATAACCTGTCCGATTGTGCCGGGTGCCTTGTTACACTTTTAGGATATAAAATGGCGTCTAAACCGGCGGATAAAGATCATCCTTTCGGTCATGGAAGAATTGAATATTTAACGTCACTCATTATAGCTGTTTTAATTATATTTGTCGGCATTGAACTTTTGAAAAATTCTATAGAAAAAGTTATGAATCCGGAAGATATAAAGTTTAGTTTATTAGTTTTATTTTCTTTAATTTTTTCAATATCTTTAAAATTTTGGATGGCATTTTTTAATACTAAATTAGGGAAAAAAATTAATTCAACTGTAATGATTGCTACCGCAAAGGACAGTAAAAGCGATGTTATAGCAACATCTGCAACACTTATTTCTTTAATATGCTCTTTATTTACCAAATTACCTATAGATGGAATTATGGGTCTTATAGTTTCAGTATTTATTTTGAAATCCGGATATGATATTGTAAAAGATACTGTTGATGAACTGCTTGGTAAGCCAGCTGATCCTGAAGTTGTAAATCAAATCAAACAATACGTTTTAAAAAATGATAAAATAATTGGTATTCATGATTTAATAATTCACAGTTACGGTCCTGGAAATATGATTGGCAGCTGCCATGTTGAAGTAAAAAGTAATGAAGTTTTTACTGAAGTACATGATATTGTTGACAGTATTGAACGTGAAATATATAATAATATGAATATTTTAATGACTATTCACATGGATCCAATTGAAGTTAATGATCATCTAACCAATAATACAAAAAAATTGGTAAATAAAATTATTAATTCAATTGACCCTTCACTTAACATACATGATTTTAGAATCGTTAGCGGTGAATCTCATACAAATTTGATTTTTGATCTTGTGGTTCCTTTTGAGTGTAAATACAGTAATCAACAACTTAAACAAAAAATTGATGATTTACTATCAAAAGAAAATATTAATTATTTTACTGTTATAGTTTTTGATAAACCCTAAATATATAAATAAAAACTCCCCTCAGTTAGAGGGGAGTTTTATTATTCAGTTAATTACTGAACTTTATATGCGTCGATCATTTTTTTAACCATCTGTCCGCCGATTGAACCAGCTTCTCTTGATGTTAAGTCACCGTTATAACCCTGCTTAAGGTTTACGCCAACCTCACTTGCTGCTTCCATCTTAAAACGTTCAAGAGCTTCCTTGCCCTTCTGAGTAAATTCGCCTTTCATATTTAAATCTCCTTTATATTTTTTAATGCCGCACTAATATTATAAACATTCACCTAAAATATATAACAGGTAATTTTTAGCGTGATATTAAAATTAAGGAAATTGATTTTTTATATTTTTTTTAAAAATTACACTATTTCCATGTCGCAGTAATAATTACTTTTTCACCGGAAAGGAGTGCCGGAATAGTAATTACATCTCCGGGTTGATAAATAGAACCGCTATACTTCCAACCTGCAAACACCTTATTACCATTTTTAAATTCACATTCAGGAAGAACAAACTCTTCACCGCATTTTCCGGATGTTGAATAACGATCACTATAATTACCGTTATTAGCAGAAATACTTATATTAACAGTTGATGCCTTCCATATTGCTGTAAACGTTACATCAGAATCAGGTACAATATATTTTGAATTCGGTCCATACGTTAATCCGTCATAAGAACAAAGCCATCCTGATATTGTATAGCCTTTTCTTGAAAATTTTGAAGATGCTGCTATATCAAAATTGGTACCTTCAGTGCAGCCTACCGTTGAGTATTTACTTCCAACAATATCATCATAATCTCCGGCATAATATGTAATAACATGATTTACATACCAATATGGCGTTAATACAACATCATGTTCAGGAACTACAAAATATGTACCTGTTTTATAAACTTGGCCGTCATATATCCATCCGCCATGAATATATCCTTCTTTAGTCAAACTTGCCTGAGCAACCTGAACCTGCATACCTGAATAATATTCCTTTGCATCAAGAACTTCCGGTTTTAAATATGAAGACATATCACAGCCTTCGGTATCATACGATACTAATACCTTTTTAGCTACAGCGGATTTTTTCTTTAAAAGAAAATTTGAAATTCGTTGACAATCAGATAAATCATATTTACCGTCTTCATTATTAATACTGCGTTTCATTACTATCAAATCAAATACAGTTGCCTTATCTTGGTATATATACTCCTGTTCGGCACTGATAGACAAAAATGAAATACTTGAGCATAAAATAACCGTTGAAGTCAGCAAAGTCATTATTTTTTTTATTAATTTCATAATTCCTCCTTATTTAAACTGATTAAGTTTACAATTATAATTATAGCCGATAAGCTTCAGCTTATTAATTATTTCTTCGTTTTTAATATTGTAATCATCACACAATTCATCAAAATTTTTATACTTATCCCTAAGCAAAGTATTTATAACACTAAGTAATATAACGGGGTCTTGCGGAAGATTCATCAAACCATTCCTTTCTAATTAACAATAATAATATAACTTATTAACCGATAAAAGTCAATAAATCTAATAAACAAAAAATAAATTTTGTATATTATTACGATAACGTAATAATAATTTTATGGAATTCAAACAATTTTATAGTGACTAGTCATCAAACTTCTTATTTATACTGATATAAAGCAACATTCTCAAATCCATCCAAAAGACTGTCAAGACGCTTAAATGCCTGAACAGTCCCCCGGGCAACACACCCCATAGGATCGTTAGCAATATTGCATTTTACACTTAGCGTTCTGTTTATCAATTTGTCCAATCCCCCAAGTAAAGCGCCGCCGCCGGTAAGTAAAATGCCATTTTCATATATATCCCCTACAAGCTCAGGCGGAGTATCCTCCAAAAGATTCTTAATAGCGTCAACTATTTCAAAAACCTCATCTTCTATTGCATCAAAAACTTCCATTTCACTGATATTGATCATTTCCGGAAGTCCTTTAATCAAATTCCGTCCGCCTATATTCATTCTTACGTCATCACTGGGATCATATAAATTGGTAAGTTCCTTTTTAATTGCTTCAGCAGTTCGGTCTCCGATAAGGAGCTTATGTCTTTTCTGAATATATCTTACAATAGCATTATCAATCATATTTCCAGCTGTTTTGATAGAACGTGAAGTTACTACACCATTCATTGATACAACAGCAACGTCCGTTGTACCTCCGCCGATATCGACAACAAGATGTCCTCTTGCTTTTGACATATTTACACCTGCACCAAGCATCGCAGCAATGGGTTCTTGAATCAAATATACTTTTCTGGAACCGGCATTCATCGCTGCTTCAACAACTGCACGGCTTTCTACATCAGTAATAAATGAAGGAACACATATAACAATTCTTGGTTTAATTAATCTGTACCCACTTGCTTTTCTAACAAATTCTCGTATAAGACACTGTGTCATTTCATCATCCGAAATTACTCCGCAAGATAAAGGTCGAATAACCGATATATATTCCGGTGATTTTCCTACCATTCTATAAGCCTTTTTGCCTACTGCCAAAATTTTATTTGTTCTTTTGTTTACTGCTATGACAGACGGTTCGTTTAACACAACGCCTTTGCCGTTTACTGCCATAACAATATTTGCTGTTCCTAAATCAATTCCAATGTCCTGTGCCATTTTATTCATTCCTTTTTAGTTTTGTTGTTGTACCGACAGCCGCATAAACCTTGGCTGCTCCCATATTTTTCAATAATTCCGCACATCTGTTAATTGTGCTTCCGGTTGTACAAACATCATCACATATAATAATTTTCATTCCCGAAAGATCAGTATTGTTTATATTATATGCACTGACATTTTTCATTCTCTGCGTCTTGTTCAGACTATGCTGAACCTCTGATGGATTTTTATATAAAATGTCTGTCATCATTTTGATTCCAGTTTTAACAGAAATAGTTTCTGCAATAATATCTGCCTGATTATATCCTCGTACCCTTAAGCTTTTTTCAGACATCGGTACAGGGATAATATAATCTGACTTAGATATAAGCTCATCTTGTAATATTAATTCGGAAAGTATATTTCCAAGGTAATAACCAAATTCCTTATGCCCGTCTTTTAATGAATAAATTCCATTTCTTACTTCATTTTCATAATAAAATCCTGCCAATATTTTATCAAAGAACATATCATTAATTTTTATTAATATGTCATCATTTTCAGGTATGTACTTTTTCAATTTTTTAATACATTTTTCACATATAAGTTCATCATATCTAATAAAGTTTCTGCAAATCGGACATCTGCTGGGAAAAAATAAATCCAAAACAAAATTGATTGCTTTATTCATGAGGCTTTATTTCTTCCCTAAGCATAGCGGTAAGACAAGTATATCTGTTAGTACGTTTATTGTTTATTACCATTTTTGTTATCACTTCTTCCGTACCTATTATTATAAGCAGTTTTTTTGCACGTGTAACCGCCGTATACAAAAGATTTCGATAAAAAAGCTTTTCAAATCCACCGAGAATAGGCATAATTACTACATCAAATTCGCTTCCCTGACTTTTATGAACTGTTATGGCATAAGCCAATTCAAGCTGATCAAGCATTTCAAAAGTATATACGGCATTTCTTCCGTCAAAGTTAATAACTGCTTCCATTCGCTGTCTGTTAATACTTAAAATTTTTCCTATATCACCGTTATAAATTCCGGCACCTTGTTCCCCATCCTTCGACCAGACGATGTCATAATTATTTTTAGTCTGCATAATTTTGTCTCCCTCACGGAAAGTATAAATAACAGACTTTGCCTCTTTTTTCATTGAATCGGCAGGATTTAGCTGTGCCTGTAAAGCCTTATTAAGTTCTATTACTCCAACGGTACCTTTTCTCGAAGGAGATATAATTTGTATATCATCAATAGGAGAATAATTGTATGCCTTAGGAAGACGTTTTTTTGCCAGATCAATAATAAGATTAATTGCCATCTCAGGCTGTGATCTTTTAAAGAAAAAGAAATCATTATTTTTCTGAGTAATGTCCGGCATTTCTCCTCTTACGATTTTATGGGCATTTGTTACAATACAGCTTCGCTCGGCTTGTCGGAAAATTTCCTTCAGTTCTATTACCGGTATGCATTTGCTTTCTATGAGACTTTTCAAAAGATTTCCTGCACCTACTGATGGGAGCTGATCACTGTCCCCTACCATTATAAGACGGCAGTTTAATTTAAGTGCTCTTAATAGACTTTCAAACAAAATAACATCGACCATTGACATTTCATCAACAACTACTACATCACATTCAAGAGGATCGCTTTCGTTATGCTTAAATTTCAGTTTCCCTCCTGCGTCAAATTCCACCTCAAGCAAACGGTGAATGGTTCGTGCTTCACGTCCCGTCAAATCAGACATACGCTTTGCTGCCCTTCCGGTCGGCGCTGCAAGCATTACAGATTCGCCTTTTTTTTCATAAAGAGAAATAATTGCATTTAAGGTTGTGGTTTTACCTGTGCCCGGACCGCCTGTCATAATCATTATACCTCTGGACAATGCAGTTGTTATTGCCTGACGCTGAAGTTTTTCATAGTGTATTTCATTTTGCTCTTCTTCTATATCAATCAGTTTATCATAATCATAGTCATCGGGACTGGAAAACGCCTGAATTACTCCGATTCTTCCGGCAATATAACTTTCAGCATAATAATAATCATCAAGATATACAAATCCCCGATCATTTTTTATGTACTCAAAAATTTTCTGTTCTTCTATCAGTTCGTTATATACCTCATAAAAAACATTTTGAGTAATTTTAAGATATGTACAAGCAAGTTTTTCAAAAACGTCGATCGGTATACATGAATGACCTGCATTTGCATTTTCATTAAGAAGATAGACAAAACCTGCTTCAATGCGTTTATGGGAATCTGATGGAATACTCATTTCTCCGGCTACTTCTTCTGCTTTTTTAAAGGACAAACCTATATAATTTGAACAAAGGCAATACGGATTGACTTTTATCATTTCAATAGCCTGATGTCCCCATTGCTGATATGCACGCATAGCAATACTTGCTTTAAGTCCAAATTTAGACAGATAAATCATAAGATGTCTGAGATTAAATATTTTCTTCACTTCTTCCGCAATACTGTCACATTTTTTAGGAGAAATACCCTTTATTTCCAACAGTCTGCGTGGTTCTTTTTCCATAATTTCCAGAGTTTGTTCGCCAAAAACATCGACAATTTTTTTTGCCAGTGCCGGACCGATTCCTTTTATAGCGCCTGAAGAAAGATATTTGCATATGTTTACAGAAGTATTCGGAAGTTTTCTTTCAAAGTATTCTACTTTAAACTGCACACCGAATTTTACATGGGTAACATATTGACCCTCCATTAAGAGCACTTCCCCTGCTTCAACGTCACCAAGTTCACCGACAGCAGTTATCAATTCACCGCCTGTGTCAATATCCAAAACAGTATATCCGTTGTTTTCATTTCTGTAAATAACTGTTTCAATGATACCTTCAATTTTTAACGAATCCTGATCCATGCTCTTCCCTTTCTTAAAGTCATAATGAATACCTTTTATATTATACTATTTTTCATAAAAAAAATCAATTATTTTACGTATTTTTTTGTAATTCAAAAACCAAATTGCTCAAATTATCAGGAGAAGTAAATATAAAAAAATCATACTTATCGCAATAGTTGCGGCAAATTTCTTTTTGTTCTAAGTTTAATCCGCCGTCAATCAGTATTATTTTATTTATTATATCTTCATCAATCCACCGCATTCTATTTGCAATATCTCCAAGTTTTAATTTAATATTATCAGTGTTGTAAAGTACTGAAATGGCAATATGAATGTTATTTGAATTATTATCTTCATCAAATAATTTTTTAGTTAGTCTGCACGCATTTATAAATAAAAATAAAGAAATAAAACATATTAACACAATAATTGTAATGTTCATAACGTTGCTCCTTTTCAACATATTTAATATATTATTATGCAATTTTGATGAAAATGTTAATAAGTATATTGACTTTATCCTTGCTATATATTATTATATTCTGGGAGGGTTTTATGGGACCGTTTAAATATAAAGTAATAAAAATCGAAGGAGAGTACGCAACACTCCTTAGAACTGATATACATTCTGAAGATACTATGTTTATTGCGCTGTCATTACTTCCCTCAGGTATCGACATCGGTACTGAGTTGTTATGGGAAAATTTTGAATATAATGTCATTTAGGCAATATTAATACATTTAAGCTTATTTTTTGATGAAAGTTGACAAATATTTGAATTAGTATAAAATTTCTTGACAAAAAGAAGTTTTAATGATATTATAATTATATTAATAAAATTGGAGGAATTAAACTATGAAAAAATCTATAGCAAAGTTAATGGCTACTGCCGGTGCACTTTCTTTACTTGCTTCCGCTATTCCTTTTGCAGGCGTAAGCGCTGATGAAACAGCAGCACCTTTTGAATATGAAAAGGTTGAAGGCGGTGTTGTAGTAACACAATGGAATGATATTACTGTTGAAGAAGCTACAATCCCTGCTACTGTTACTGACGGTGATGAAGAACTTGCTGTTATCGGTATTGATGATTATGCTTTCGGTCTATGTGAAGATTTAGCAGTTGTAAACGTTCCTGACTCACTTCAGCTTGACAATATGGGCAACACAGCTTTTCTTACATCTACTATGGTTTTAAATTTCTTTGACAACGAATTATCTTCAGCTGCTACAACTGACGATATTATCAGATACGTTGCAGAAAAAGCTAATTACAAGGGTTCTGGTGAAAACGGTGCAATTACTGACGCTGACATTGCAGCTTTAAGCGTTAAGCTCGCAAATCACCTTAATAAAGTTGATATTTCCGCTGCTACTACAGTTAAAGGTAAGCTTATGACATTAATTATGAATATTGATGAAATGGGCTTCTCACAGGCTAACATCGATAAGTTCAATATTTATGTTACAGCTATTCCATATGGTGATTTAACACTTAAGGGTAATGCCGGTACAGCTGAAGAACCAACAGAAATCAAACAGTATGCTGATGGCAAGAATATTAAGTTTATTTCTAAGGACTTTATAGTAGGCGATGCTAATGGCGATGGTAAACTGACAGCTCTTGATGCTGCATTCATTGCTAAAAAATTAGCTGACGCTATGGGTAAGCCGGTTTCAGTTGATGAATATCCTGCGGCTGACTTTAATGGTGACGGCAAGATTACAGCTCTTGATGCTGCTGCAATTGCTAAGTTCCTTGCTGAACAGGCAATTGGCGGTAAATAATAACTATTGTTTACGTATTTTTACTACATACCCATTGGTATTAATAATATCAATGGGTATTTTTTATTATAAAAAATAAGACAGATAAAATCTATCTGTCTCTTTTTCAATATATTAAATTAAATCAGCGATTTCTAATATAAGTTGTTCAGACTTTTCCCATCCAAGGCATGGGTCTGTTATGGATTTACCATAAATACAGTCATCAACAGATTGATTGCCGTCTTCAATATAGCTTTCAATCATTAATCCTTTTACAAAATTCTTAATATCATCAGAATGTCTGCGGCTATGCAGCACTTCCTTACTAATTCTTATCTGCTCAAGGTATTTCTTACCTGAATTTGAATGATTTGTATCGACAATCACCGCTCTGTTAGCAAGATTTTTCTTACAATATAGTTCATAGAGCAAAATAAGATCTTCATAATGATAATTCGGAAGATTCTGACCATGTTTATTCACTGAACCTCTCAATATAGCATGAGCATAAGGGTTGCCGTCAGTACTTACTTCCCATCCTCTATATAGGAAATTATGACTTCCCTGAGCAGCAATAATTGAATTCAACATAACCGAAAAATCTCCACCTGTAGGATTTTTCATACCAACCGGAATATCCATACCACTTGCAGTCAATCTATGCTGCTGATCCTCAACGGAACGTGCACCGATTGCTACATAAGAAAGCAAATCATAAAGATATCTATAATTTTCCGGATACAGCATTTCGTCTGCACAAGTCAGCTTAGTTTCAGCTATTGCTCGTGTGTGAAGATGTCTAACATGAATTAGTCCTTCGAGTATATCTTCTTTCTTTGTAGGATCAGGCTGATGAATCATTCCTTTATAGCCTTCTCCGGTTGTTCTTGGTTTATTAGTATAAATCCTAGGAATGATAATTATTTTATCCTTAACTTTTTCTTGAATTAGTGCCAACCGACCGACATAATCCATAACAGGTTCTTCTTTATCTGCTGAACAAGGACCTATTATAAGTAAAAATTTATCAGAGTTACCCGTAAAAACATCTATAATTTCTTTATCACGCTTTTCCTTGGTTGCTAGAACTTCTTCAGGTAAAGGATACATATCACGTATCTCACTTGGTAAAGGCATTTTTCTTTTGAAATTCATACTCATTATTTTTTACTCCTTTTACAAATTATACTTGCTCACTTTAAATAGGTAAAGCGGTGTTTTCGGTAATAATGCCCCAAAAGTTTTCTTTCGGGGCAGTTTAATCACATGTATAGTATATCATACAATTTATAAAATGTCAACTAAAAATAAGATAAATTATTTTTTGTCCTTAAGATGTTCTTTGCATCTGTATGAAGTACGAAGAATATAAATAGGACGTTTTTTAGTTTCAGTATATGTTTTTGATATATACATACCTACTATTCCCATACAGAACAGTTGTATACCGGCAATTAAGCACATAATACATACAAGAGACGGCCAACCGGAAACAGGATCCCCGAATATTAATTTTCTTATAATAATAACAAATATCATAATGAATGACAATACACAAAAAAGCAATCCGGCAAATGAAGAAAAAATAAGCGGAACGGTAGAAAATGCAACAATTCCATCAATTGCATAAATAAACAATCCCCAGAAAGACCATTTTGTAGTACCACTGACACGCTGAATATTTTCAAATTCAAGCCATTTTGTCCTATAACCAACCCATGAAAAAATGCCCTTTGAAAAACGATTATATTCTTTAACTGATATAATAGAATCTACCATTTGTCGAGTCATCATTCTAAAATCTCTTGCACCATCAACTATGTCAGTCTGAGAGATTTTTCTGATTAATTTGTAAAATTGTCTTGCAAAGAATGAACGTATTTTAGATTCACCTTTTCTGGTAACACGTCTGGATCCTATACAGTCATATTCTCCGCCAAGTAATGTTGCATACATTTCTTCAATAAGCTCCGGGGGATCCTGTAAATCCGCATCGATAATAACAACATAATCGCCGTTTGATTGTTCAAGTCCTGCGTACATAGCCGCTTCTTTTCCAAAATTTCTGGAAAATGATAAATAACTTACATTAGGATCTTTTTTGCTGTATTCTTCAAGTATCTGTAATGTTTTATCCTTAGAGCCATCATCAACAAACAAATATTCCATATCAATATCATATTTTTTTTTCATAGATTCAAATACTTTATTCATTGCATCTAAAAAATATGGTATAGTTTCTTGTTCATTATAACAAGGAACAATTATAGTAATAAGATCTGACATAATAAACTCCATTCTGTGTTAAATATGAATAATTTTATTTACATTATACCATATTTCATGTTACTTTGCAACAATTTAACAAAAATATAATAAGGTGTGAAACAAAAATTTCACACCAAAATTAAATCTGAAATTATTCTGAAATGAAATTTATTTTATTTCATTCAGACAATTGCAGCAAATCTTTTTACCTTTAAATTCAGTAAGATTTTCTTTTGAATGGCAAAAAATACATTCATCTTGTACTTTAGTGATAATAATTTTTTCATCCTCAACACGTACATCAACAGACGATCTTATTTCCATATCAAGTTTTTTTCTAATATCCTTTGGTAAAACTATTCTACCCAAATCATCAATATTTTTAGTTATAACTGTATTTTTCATGTTACGTGCTCCTTTATTTTAAATTATATATATATTATAATATATTTGTCGAATTTTGTCAAGATGCGGTATACAATTTATTTATGTTTAATTATTTTATTTTATTGATTTGGTCCGATTTTTTCCATTATTGCCATTGCTGTTTTAATTCCGTCAACAGCTGCCGACATAATTCCTCCGGCATATCCAGCACCCTCACCGCATGGATATAAATTTTTTATTGAAACAGAATTCATATTTTCAGTACGAGTACATCTTATCGGGGATGATGTTCTTGTTTCCGGCGCCGTAAGCAATGCATTACCGTCACCAAAGCATTTCATTTTTCCGGAAAAATTTCTTAATCCCTCACCCATTGTAGATGTTATAAAATCCGGAAAAATTTTATTAAAATCGCAAGCATATATTCCTCTGTCGTAAGTAGAATTAATATTAGTTTGCAAAGACGGGCTTCCTTCCAAAAATCCTCGTACAGTATTAGCCGGAGCATATTTTTTGCCGTTGGTACATTTAAATGCATTTTGCTCAATTGTTCTTGCAAAATTCACTCCGTCAAGTACACCTCTGCCATAATCTTTTTCCGAAACCGATACAACCAATGCGGAATTTGCATTTTCACCGTCTCTGGCAAATTCACTCATTCCGTTGGTAACCACGCTTTTCTCTTCACTTGCAGCCGGAACAACATGACCACCCGGACACATACAAAACGTATATACACATCTCCCATCAGGACGGCGATAAGAAAGTTGATACTCTCCAACAGGAAGGCTGGGATTATCTGCATATCTTCCATATAAGCTATAATTAACATCCCTTTGTTTATGTTCAATTCTAACGCCGACTGAAAAAGGTTTTGGTTCAAGAAAAATATTCTTTTTTAAAAGCATTTCAAATGTGTCCCTAGCAGAATGTCCGACTGCAAGCACTAAGGCAGACGTTTGTATTTTATTAATACCGTTATATGTTATGCTATTTATTGAATCATTATACAAGTTGAAATCATCCAGTTTACTGTTAAATATTATTTTACCTCCCAGAGAGATTATTTTACAACGTATTTTTTTAACGATCTCACGAAGATTATCCGTGCCTATATGCGGTTTTGCTTTTATAAGAATATCTTCAGGTGCACCAAAATCAACAAATTTTTCTAATACATATCTGCAAAGCGGATCGTTTATACGTGTAGTAAGTTTACCGTCAGAAAAAGTTCCTGCCCCTCCTTCGCCGAATTGTACGTTTGACTCCGTATTAAGTTCTTTTCCCGACCAATATTTTTCCACGTCCCTAACTCGCTGATCTACCGGTTTACCTCGTTCGATAATAATAGGCTTATATCCGTATTCAGCAAGTATAAGACCGCAAAACATTCCCGCCGGTCCAAAACCGGCTATCACGATCTCTCCTTCACATTTTTTTGCAGCTATTTTCGGTGTAATATTACTATCTGATACATAACGACAATTATTATTTTCGCATATTTTTTCCTCTATACTGCTGCTTATAGTTTTTACATAAATTGAGTACACAAAATGTATGTTGTTCTGTTTTCTTGCATCGAGAGATACTTTATTAATATCAGCACATATTATATCTTTTTCTGATATATTAACAGATTTTAATGCTTTTCTAATAACTGACGATTTATCTTCATTCAAACCGCCTTTAATTTGATTAATTATAATAGGCATAATAACCTCCCATTTATTTAATAAATAAAATTATAACATAAATCTTATCAAGTATCAATATTTATACAAAAACACTACATTTTTTCATTTTTCTATTGAAATATAACTTTTTTTTTGGTATAATAATTAATGTATAGATTTGTACATTTTTATTGTTCTTAAAAAATGGAGGAAAACAGGCAATGACAATCAGAGAACAAACCGAAATTCTTGAATTAAGTACTCTTAGTACTTATGCCTGCACTTCTACCGGTCATGGAAAGCGTAAAATTTATGAAGAAAAATGTCCTTTAAGAACAGAATTTCAGCGTGACCGAGACCGAATTCTTCATTGTAATGCTTTTAGACGATTAAAAAGAAAAACTCAGGTATTTTTATCACCTGCCGGCGATCATTATCGTACTCGTCTAACACATACACTTGAAGTTTCGCAAATCGCCCGAACAATTGCAAGAGCTTTAAGATTGAATGAAGATCTTACTGAAGCTATCGCTTTAGGACATGATTTGGGACATTCTCCTTTCGGTCACTCCGGAGAAGCAATTCTTGATGAAATCTGTCCTTATGGATACAAACATTATCTTCAGAGCGTACGTGTAGTTGATTACATAGAAAAAAAAGGACAGGGACTTAATCTTACCTATGAGGTGAAAAACGGTATTGCATGTCATACCAACAAAACTGCATCTACGGCAGAAGGTAATGTTGTAAGATTATCCGATAAAATTGCATATATTAATCATGATATTGAAGATGCAATGCGTGCCGGTATTCTTGATCAATCTGATTTGCCTGAAAATGCAGTTAAAGTTCTTGGTACAACCAAATCTCAAAGAATTACATCGTTGGTCAGTTCTATAATAGAAAACGGTGCAGACGAAATACGCATGACAAACAAAATAAAAAAAGCTCATGACGAACTGAGAAGCTTTATGTTCGAATTCGTTTATACAAATCCAACTGCCAAAAAAGAGGAAAAAAAAGCAAAAATCCTAGTTGAACATCTTTATGATTACTTCAAAAAATATCCGGAAAAAATGCCTGACGAATATATTCAGATATGCAAAAAATTTGACCGTGACAGAGCCGTTTGTGATTATATTTCCGGAATGAGTGACGGATATGCGGTTGATCTTTACTCTGAATTATTTGTACCTCGTTCATGGAAGTAAAATAATTAGAAGGAGGAACATAAAAATGCCGCTTCCGGAAGAATTTATCTATCAGCTAAAACTTGCTAATCCCATTGAAACAACAATCGGAAATTATATTAACTTGCTCAGACGCGGCAAAGACTATGTTGCTTTATGCCCGTTTCATTCCGAAAAAACTCCGTCTTTTCATATTTATACTGATACCCAAAGTTTTTATTGCTTTGGCTGCGGCGCCGGCGGAGATGTTATAACATTCACAAAAAAAATAGAAAATCTTGAATATATCGAAACAATAAAATTATTGGCTCAAAAGGGTGGTCTAGATGTTCCTGAAAATGATACTGATAATAAGACTGCCGATTTAAAAAAACGCATACTGGAAATTAACAGAGAAACCGCAAATTTCTATTTTAAACAGCTTGTTTCAGGTGATGATAAAAAAGGTTTGAAATATTTTATAAACAGAGGACTTAAACCTGAAACTATAAAAAAATACGGCTTGGGCTATGCTCCTGCAAGCTGGGATAGTTTATATAAGCATCTGTCAAAATTCGGTTATTCGAACCAGGAAATGATAGCAGCAGGAGTAAGAACAGTAAGCCGAAATAATAACAATATATATGATACATTCCGTGAAAGAGTAATTTTCCCTATTATTGATTTAAGAGGAAATGTAATTGCTTTCGGAGGAAGAACCTTAGGCGACGGTATTCCAAAATATTTGAATACCGGTGACACTTTGGTATTTAAAAAAAGCCGAAATCTTTTTTCACTTAATTTTGCCAAAAGTCATCCTGTAAGGAAACTGATTCTTGCAGAGGGGTATATGGACGTGATATCAATAAATCAAGCCGGATTTGAAAATGTTGTCGCTACTTTGGGTACGGCACTCACTCCCGATCAAGCACGTCTTATGAAACATTACGCAGATGAAGTTATTATATCATATGATAGCGACAATGCCGGTCAAAAAGCTACTCAGCGTGCAATTAATCTGCTGGGGGAAGCCGGTATAAATGCAAGAATAATAAAAATGAACGGCGCTAAGGATCCGGATGAATTTATAAAAAAATTCGGAGCTCAAAGATTTAAAATGCTCCTTGAAAACTCTGACGGAGCAATTAACTTTGAATTGGAAAAATGCCGCTATAACTTGGACCTTAACAGCGAAACAGACAAAGTAACATTTTTGAAAAGATCTGTTAAGGTATTATCGGGAATTTCCAACCGTTTGGAACGTGATGTATACATCTCTAAAGTAGCAAGGGAAAATGAAATCAGTGTTGATGTACTACGCAGTCAAATTGACGCTGAAATCAAGAAAAATATAAATATTGAAAAGAAAAAGGAATGGCAGGCTATACGTTCAAAATCATTGTATATTGATCCTATTATACCGGAATCTTCTAAATTATCCAGACAAATTAAAGCTGAAGAAGGTATATTAGCTTATTTATTCAGATTTCCGGATAAAATTGAAACTGTTATGAATACCATCACTTCGGAATACTTTGTAACAGATTTTTATAAAAAAGTTTTTATATTTTATTGTAAAAAAATGCAAAATCAAAGTAATTTTAGTATATCTTTGTTTAGTGAAGAATTTACCGATGAAGAAATGGGTAAAATAATGGGAATAGAAGCAAAAAACAAGGAAATTATTATAACAGAAAAGAATCTTAAAGATTATATCAACATTTTGATTGATTTTAAAAATAATCCAATGAACCATAATAATAAAATTTCTTCTAATGACGATTTGATTAATATTGTAAAAGCAAAAAGAAAGAATTAAAAAACAGCAAAAAATTGCTGAGAAACGGAGCCTTAATATGTCTATGTCAGAGAAAAAAACTACAATTGAAAGCTTGATGGAAAAGGGTAAAAGTACCGGAAAGCTTACAACAAAAGAAATTACCGATGCTCTTGAAGAACTTGATTTTGATGTTGCTCAGATGGACACTTTCTATGACAACTGCGCAAGCTATAACATAGAAATCGTAGATGATTATTCTACTGATACCGATTTGAAAATCGGTATGGATTCCGGCTTAAACGATGATTTGGAAATGGCACTTTCAACTGAAGGTATTGCTATTGATGATCCTGTAAAAATTTACTTAAAGGAAATTGGACGTGTTCCGTTGTTGACAGCAGAAGAAGAAATAGAACTTGCACAGAGAATGACACAAGGTGATTCTTATGCAAAAAAACGACTTTCCGAAGCAAATTTAAGGCTTGTTGTAAGTATAGCAAAAAAATATGTCGGACGTGGAATGCAATTTCTGGATTTAATTCAGGAAGGAAACCTTGGATTGATAAAAGCAGTTGAAAAATTTGACTATACAAAGGGTTTTAAATTCTCGACCTATGCTACTTGGTGGATTCGCCAGGCTATTACCAGGGCAATTGCCGATCAGGCAAGAACTATCAGAATTCCTGTTCATATGGTTGAAACTATCACAAAAGTAAAAAAGGTTTCAAGTCAGCTGCTTCATGAAAACGGTCATGACCCAACTGCTGATGAAATTGCAGAAAAATTAGATATGCCTGTGGAAAGAGTTCGTGAAATAATGAGAATTGCTCAAGATCCCGTATCGCTTGAAACTCCAATTGGTGAGGAAGAAGATAGTCATCTCGGTGATTTTATTCCTGACGATGAAGCTCCTGCTCCTGCTGAAGCTGCTTCACTTATGCTTTTAAAAGAACAGCTTAACGACGTTTTGTCAACTTTAACAGATCGTGAAGCTAAAGTTCTTAAACTGCGTTTTGGTCTTGAAGATGGACGTTCACGTACCCTGGAAGAAGTAGGCAAAGAATTTGATGTTACTCGTGAAAGAATAAGACAAATTGAAGCAAAAGCTCTTAGAAAACTTAGACATCCAAGCAGAAGCAAAAAGGTGAAAGACTTTCTTGACTAAGTCTATTAGCCTTAATACATAATAAAAGAGGACTAAAAAGTCCTCTTTTATTTATATTCAATTGTTTATTATTGAAGGTCACTAAAACTATCAAAGTATTAATACATTGGAATCACCTTAAAATTATTAATCAAAAATCTAAAATAAAATTTCTGGCGGATTCACTCCCCTTCTATTATGGTTTTTTATAATTAAAAATACCATTCATCAGCATCACCTAAAACCATTAAATAATTTCTATACTTAATAATTTAATGCATCGGTACCACCTTTTCATAATTTGCTTATCTTTGCATTTTATGTAAAGACATTAAGTCATAATATATGAGATACTACACTTTATCTCAAAAATATTTAATTTGAAACCACAACTGAAACATCAACCGCTTGTTCAAACTTACAACTTAACTACTTACTGATTATTCCAATGAAACTCTTATTACTTATTTGGAATTAAAATTTTTTAATTATTCCCTTAATT
This sequence comes from uncultured Oscillospiraceae bacterium, assembly GCA_949745795.1. GTDB lineage: Bacteria > Bacillota > Clostridia > Oscillospirales > Ruminococcaceae > Porcipelethomonas. Next base: position 47,134 of record CATKAZ010000111.1, read on the forward strand.
TTCATTTGAAATAATCAAGGAAGTATAAGTCACCAGTTATGGTTTCGGTTTGCTGTTCTTCAACTGATTCCATTGGTAACTATCCTCCATTCCGATTTAAATTTATTACCGTAAAAGGAACTCCGATTCCTTATCACTGCCTTACGATAATACCATCGTTAAAAGTCAACAAATAAATCGAAACTTAAATTTGTGAAGTGATTATTTGTAAGAATGATGAATATCATCTTAGTACTTTTTATTTGTTTTCTTTTGTTGTATATATAATAACATGTTTTTTATTAAATGTCAATAGTTTTTTCTTGAAAAAATGCACAATTTTATGTAAAATGTTCAAGCAATATTACTATTGACTTTATGTTGTATTTGTTGTATAATAAATCTGTTAGAGTCAAAAAGCTCTAAAACAAAAAGAATGGAGAATTTTATTCATGTCAAATTTAAATGAGTTTGAACCGGATTTATTTACTTTGGAGGACGAAGAAGGAAATGAGCAAACCTTTGAGCTAGTTGATGTATATAAAGAAGATGACATTACTTATTATGCTCTTATTCCTCAGCAATCCAACCCGGATAACCTTGAAGAAGACGATTATTTTGTTATTCTAAAAAAAGATGACAATGACGGTGATGAATACTTAAGTTCTGTTGACGATGAAAGTGAACTTGACAGACTGGCAGAAATTTTTATGGAAAGAATTTTTGTAGATGAAGAATGTGACTGTGACGATGAAAATTGTGACTGCTGTCACTAAAATTTACTATTGATTTTTAGTGAAAAGTGTGTTATAATATTATTAGTGACATTGATTATATTCTGCCTTGTACGTGTCAGTATAGTTTTTATAATCCAACACTCTTTTAAAGGGAATCTGACTCTGAATTGAGGATTGCAGACCTCCCGCTTTGCGGACGAAGGGAGCGTGAGACTTTCAGGAGGATACCCACCTGGCTTTTTAGCTTGGTTTTATGTGCTATATGACGGCAAGGCGGTTTATTTTATACTAACAATTAATCCCGTATTCTTAATTGAATGCGGGATTTCTTTTTATATTTGCTATTATAAAAGGGAGTTTAATAATACTCCCTTTTAGTTTATTTATTGCCGGTAATCATTCTTATTAATTTAATTGCATCAAAAATATTGACCTTACCGTTTTTATCAACATCGGCGGCATTTTTATCAGCTATCTCAACATCTTTTTTAACAAGAAATTTCTGAAGCAACACAATATCCGAAACTGTAATTTTACCGTCTTTGTTCAAATCACCTACTCCGGCACTTACAATTGGTGTAGAGCCGTCCGGTTCCGTGCCTCCAATAAGTGTTCCATTGGAATATACGCATATATTCGGCGCTTTCTGCATTTCTCCGCTGTAACCATTATAACTTGAACTATCAATTTTTAACATGCCTTGTGCACTCCAGTCATCAGATGTATCCCATGGAGAACTCCATGAAGCCAACTGTAACTGATACTTCTTATTCGAATTTGCAATAGCAAAACCATCCCACTTAATTTCAATATAATAGATATTATCTTTATAAAGCTTAGGCCCGGTTAAAACGCCGTCCGCACCGGATTCAATTGCCGCTTGATCATAAACCTCCCTTGCATCAAGAGTCGAAATATCCATTCCTGTTGCATCAAAATAATATTTTACCGAAATATCCTTTAACGCTTTTACAGAATCAGTATAGACAAATATTGTCAGATCAGTACATCCAATTCCACTTCCCTGAATTTGTTCTGAACACACACCTTCTACCCAATAATTATTACCTCCTGACTCATCTCCGGAGTTTTTATCAGGAGGCGGAAAATCAGGAGTTATCTGCATTGATGAATCTCCGTAAAACTCATAAAGACCGGCACAAGCTCCTACAAAAGCCGCATTATAATCTATTGTAACTTCATTATAAATCCAGTCATTTGTTGTATCACTATGGTTATCATTTTCGTCAGGACCGCCTACCAAAGCACCATAAAGCACATGTTTTTGTTCCCTAGTATCTTCTGCCATAGTAAGACCGGAAGCTGCTCGATGATGAGGATATTTTACGGCATTTTCGTTATATCCTACTACATAAGATTTACCGGCATTATTATCTCCGAGAAGGTATTCCATCTGACTTTTCGCCCAGTCACTATATTCAGATGGTTTTCCATCATTATTATATTTATCGAAAACCAGTGCTGCAAGCTGTGCAGCTGTGTTATAACGTGCTGAACCCCATTTATCAAGGAAGAAATATCCCTGAGGTGATAATGTTCCAAGACTGCCACTCATACAGTTTTGTATTTGCTTTTCAATTTGACTCCAAAAATCTTTTATTTCATATTCGTTTTTACCGCTTATTGTTCTGAAACGATCCAGTATTGTATTGTCCTTATCATTGCATTCTGAAATAAGACACATAGCACCCGTCCATACATCATTCCAGCAATGTACATAAGTAGGCGGAGCATAATAATCATTATTCAAAACACCAAGAGCCTCATCAAGATAGTTATAGTCCCCTGTTGCCATATATAGCCACATACCTGCCCAACAATAATCATCAACCCATTTAGAAGAATTATAAAAGCTTCTCGGTCCATCTTCATTATCACTTAACTGTTTTTCATTTGTTTGTGCAAATTTAAATAAAGCTTTTGCATAATCAAGACATTTATTTGCATATTCAAAATCAGTATCTTTAAAATTTAGGTAAGCAGATGCTAAAGAAGCCGCAGTTGCCACAACATAATCTGTTTGAGGTTTTTCAGCTGTAAGGAAAAATCCCTTTCTTTTCATTTCATCAATTTCAGGTGCATTCCAATAGCTATGATCAATTTCGCCCTCACCTACCTGATAACAAAATGCTACTACATCTCCGTTGTTATCAAGAAATGTACATTTCATAAAATAATCGTTAAAATATTTCAGAACAGTTTCTATATGATCATTTTGTCCGGTCTGAATATATGAATCCCTAAATTCATAATATCCCCACCCCAACGTCGAAGCAGCATAAGCCTCAGGCATACCAAATTTTACATGGTCTCCGGCATCATGAAAGCCACCTGAAACATCTACATAACCGTCCCCGTCAGGATCGAGAATATTTTTATTTTTATTAATAAATTCGATTGAAAGGTTTGTACATTCTGTATTAAGCGGAAGCTGTGAATCGTAATTATGGCAATCTCCTCTCCATGAAAATCTCGTATTTTCTTCTACTTCACAACCGCACATATTAGAATCATAAAAATATATAGAGTATTGCAGCGCTTTAGCAAAATTACCATAATCCTCATATGCAGATACTTTAA
>CATKAZ010000112.1 GCA_949745795.1 uncultured Oscillospiraceae bacterium
AAATTTATTATAATCAAAAGGAGTTATTTTTTCAAGACTGATAGCTTTAAGCTTTTCTGAACCCCCGGCCTAGCCGGGGGTTTTCTAAATACAATAAAACCGGAGCATTAATTTGCTCCGGTTCTACTTATCATAAACTCTTAATTTTTTAATTCACCCCTTACGGAGCGCCTCTAAGGCAAAGAATTTTGTTCTCACTCTGCTTCTGAACTTTTTGAATTATCTTTCGATTCTTTTGAATCAGAGTTTGATTCTTTATTATCCGATGTCGGTTCGGTACTATCCATAACAGAGGTTACTATAAAACCGTCAGTATTATTACCAGTAATTGTATATTCCCTTTCAGAAGGAACTGCGAGCATGGTAAAATCCAATTCTGTTATATCAGAATCTTCCGAACCGTTGGTATCTTTTGGATAATAATATATCTCATACTTTTTACCGTCAAAATTTTCAAATTCAAGATGTGATTCATTATAATTATATGTCTTAAGCTTTTCAATATATTCTTCAAGACAAAGCTTGTTCTGATTCATATAGTAGGCATGAGGAATCCCTACATATCTGAAATGCCATGGACGGTAATCAAGACCGGTCTGCTTTGTTTTTCCCTCCGGAAATCTTACCACATAACCGTATTTATAACAATTTTTAGAAAACCATTCATAATCCCCAGTACCGTCAAAATCAAGACTGTTTCCTTCTTCATCTACGACATTTAAATCTACAGAATAACCGGTGTGATAATCACTGAATCCCGGCTTAGCAACATTATCCTTGTCCTCGGTACTGTCATAGATCTCCTGCTGATACTTGACTGAACGGTACCCACTGTCCACCATAATATCCTTATGACCTGTTTCTTCATTAAATGCTTTAAGCATATCGTTCAGCGCTTCAGCGGCATCTTTTCTTATTTTTACATCTTTATCCAATACAGTATAATAATCCGCTTTCGCCTTTTCTCTTACGTCATACATGCTCACAAGATCGTCTTCATTTCCTTTGTATTCAGTCTTATCATTAACAACGATCAAAGTGCCGGAATTAATTTTATCATTACCGGTAATCTCTGTCACATAAATTCCGGAGCTATCAGACGGTTTGTTTGTGTCAGATGAATTTACAATGGTATCATCATTTTTCTTAGGATCAATATCTTTAAAATCCTTAGTTATTGTTTTAATACCAAAAATCGCAGCAGACGCTAAAATAACGGCAAGTCCGATATCTATAAGCCGCTTAATAATGTAAATATTTTTTCCTTCCTGTTTTGTTGCTCCCATATAAAACTGCCCTTTCATAATAATCATGTTTTTTTCATTATACCATATTTCCCCCCAAAAATAAATACCTTTTTATTTATTTTCAGTAATTCATCACATTTCATTTGACAAAATTATTCAAAAAATTGGTACTTTGGTATAATTTCTATTGAAATTGACAAAAAAGTATGATATAATATATTTAATAATTTTTTAGGGGGTTTTGTTATGGACAATAAAAAAAACAAACTCGGAGTTTCCGGAATCCTTAACGAATTTAAGCAATTTATATCCAAAGGCAATGTAATAGATCTTGCCGTTGGTGTTATTGTCGGAGGAGCATTTACTTCTATTGTGTCATCACTAGTTGACGATATGCTTATGCCTATTATCGGTACTATACTAGCCGGTATAAACTTCAAAGATTTCGGTATTACAATTCCATGGGGAAATGAACCGTTTATTAATATCGGTAATTTCATTCAGGCAATTATCACTTTCCTTCTTACAGCTATCTGCGTATTTGCACTTGTAAAGATTATTAATCTCTTTTACAAAAAAGCTGAAGCACCTGCGCCGAAGCCTTCAAAAGAAGAAGAATTACTTACTGAAATCCGTGATTTACTTAAAGCACAAAACAGTAATATAGCTGAAATTGATAATAACACCGAAGAAACAAAATCCGAATAAACAATTTAAAAGAGCGGTAAAACGCTCTTTTTTATGTACGAAAAAAAGCAGCAGATAAACTGCTGCTTAAATTATTAATTTAGCTAAATGTTCCCTCAAAATCAGCACCTTCACCGCCGCCAACATATTCCAGTGCATCTTTGTCATATCCGAATCTAAATATACATGCTACAATACCCGGATTATTCTTCATCTGGAATCTAACTGTTACTGTATCACCAGGCTTACCGCTTACATTTTCAATCATAATTTCCGGAGAACCGTCATTTCTAAATGAATTAGCTTTGGCATCAGAGCCTACTACTACCGAACCGTCAGTACCGTTAAATGCCACACCTTTTCCTTCCCAACATGAGAAGTCCATCCATTCAACTGTAATAGGATATGTACCGTTAGCTGTTCCCTCTTTAATTTTAAAATCAGCAGTTATAAATTCGCCGTCAAATACAAAATTCTTCTGCTTTGAAATATCAAGCCACCATACCTGCATTATTTGCTTATCACCCTGCGTTGAATTATTATCTTCCTGACTGTTGTCATTTGGCTTACTGTTATTATCATCTACGCCCGGCATTATAACAACATCGGTTGTATTCAAAAGACTGGAAGCATCAATAGACGGTGTCACATTTTCATTTCCTCCGACTGAGGATGAATTGCTGTCATTACCGGAATTACTATCATTTCCCCCATTGCTTGACTGTGAATTATCATTTCCGGAAGCATTCGAAGATTCACCTGAATTGTTACTTTCCACAGGATCCTCCTGGTTGTCAGCAGATTCATTAAACGGTTTTATAGTAAGATCTTGTTTTTGTAAAGATTGAATTTCCTCAGATGACAAGGTTGCGTTAGAATCAACATCAACCTGACCTACAGCCCCAACTGCACTTTCATTTTTACTTGTTTTATCAGAACATGCTGAAAAAGAAGCTGCAATGGCACATATAAGAGAAATTGCAATTAATTTTTTCTTTATATACATTTTAGTATCTCCTTTTACAAAATAGATAAAATCCTTATTGATATTACATATTATACAATGATTTTTTAACAATGTCAACCCTTTAATTGTGAAAAATAGACGAAAATCAATCTGTAATCATATTATTTACAGCACTTACCAAAGCTTTTAATGAAGAGTCGATTATATCTGTAGCTATCCCAACACCCCAATAATTTTTACCGTTATTATCTTTTATACCAACATAAGAAACTGCCTTTGAAGTAGCTTTTTCCTCCATAGCATGCTCCGTATATGTATGCAGCACATATTCAATTCCCAGCATTTTTTTCATACATACACTAACAGCATTCAGTCTGCCGTTTCCATGAGCTTTTTCATTTATAATCTTACCGTTAAATTCAATAGTAACATCCGCTTCAATGCCGTCTTTTTGGACATAATGTGCTTCTTTGAGCGAAACAGGAGTTTGCTTGTTAATAAATGTCTTTTCAAATACTTCATAAACCTCTGATGACATTAATTCCCTATGAGCATTGTCCGAAACATTTTTAACTAAATATCCTACAGTTTCTCTCATGTTCGGAGGCATTACAATACCAAACTGATTTTCCAGAATATATCCGATTCCTCCCTTTCCCGATTGACTGTTGATTCTGATTACATCAGCTTCGTAAACCCTTCCTACGTCTTCCGGATCAATAGGCAGATACGGAACAGTCCAGTGCTGACAATTTTTCTCCTTACGCCATTTCATACCTTTCGCAATAGCATCCTGATGAGAACCGCTGAACGCTGCAAACACCAACTGACCGCTGTACGGCTGACGTTCGTACACTTTCATACCTGTAATACTTTCATAAATCCCTGTAATTTCAGGCAAATTTTCAAAATTCAACTCCGGATCAATCCCCTGTGAAAACATATTCATAGCCAATGTAACTATATCGACATTACCTGTTCTTTCGCCGTTTCCAAACAGAGTACCTTCGATTCTGTCAGCACCTGCAAGCAAACCCATTTCACTGTCCGCTACGGCACAGCCCCTGTCATTATGGGGATGTAAAGAAATTATCAGATTTTCACGATTAATCAAGTGGTCACACATATATTCAACCTGATTAGCATAAACGTGAGGCATTGAATGAGAAACAGTGACCGGTAAATTGATTATTACTTTATTATCCGCAGTTGGTTCCCATATTTCAATAACCTTATTGCATATCTCAACGGCAAATTCCGGTTCTGTTCCGGTAAAACTTTCCGGAGAATATTCAAAGCTATAGTTTCCTGATGCATTTTCTCTGTACTTTTTACACAGCTCTGCGCCCATTACTGCTATATCGATAATCTCATTCTTTTCTTTTCTGAAAACCTGTTCTCTCTGTGCCACAGATGTGGAATTATAAAGATGAACTATAACATTTTTAGCGCCGTCCAGCGCCTCAAAGGTTTTCTTGATAATATGTTCTCTTGACTGTGTCAGAACCTGAATTGTAACGTCATCGGGAATTAGATTTTGTTCAATTAAAGCACGGCAAAATTCATATTCGGTTTCGGAAGCTGCCGGAAATCCTACTTCAATTTCTTTAAAGCCAATCTTAACCAAATACTTAAAAAATTCCAGTTTTTCCTCCAGCGTCATAGGATTTATAAGTGCCTGATTACCGTCTCTCAAATCAACGCTGCACCAAATAGGCGCATGATCGACGTAATCCTTATCAGCCCATTTCATAGGCGCATTTTTTACAGGAAAATACTGTCTGGTGTACTTTTCAAAATTTTTCATTGTATATTCTTCCTTTCTGTAATTATTGTCAGGAATGCAATTATAACAAAAAAGCCTCACCTCTTATATATAAAGAGATGAAGCATAATACTCCACGGTACCACTCTTTTTGACGCAATTTTGCGCCCGCTCTTACTGCATCTGACAATGCATTTCTCTATAACGGGAGAACCCGTTTCAACCTAATAGCTAAAGCGTTCAGCGAACTGCTCAGGGAGGAGTTATGACCGTTTTGAAATACTGCTTTGCACCATACAGCAGCTCTCTGTAATTCCGTTCACGGTTTTATTTCCCGTCATTGCATTTATCTATAATGTTATAATATAATATTTTTGTTGTTTTGTCAAGTGGTTTTAAAAAATATTTAAAGAAATTTTCATCAATTATTTCAAATTTAAGTTATTAATTTAACTATCTGTTTTTTATTCTGATTATAATTATAATCCCCGCTATTAAATATAATATAAAAATTGCTGCTGATAAGTATGAAATAATTATATCCCATTTAGTAATAATATCTCCGTCACTATGTTCAAAGCTATTATAAACAGCCAGCGCTCGTTCTCCTTTAAAATCAATATTGTCATCACGGGCATGACACCTGGAAAATGTTATTGAATATCGGTTGTTACCGTCTACAGGTTCATCTAAAGACATTTGAATATTTATAGTTTCCGGATATGGTCTGTTAGGAAGCAAATAATCTGAAATATAAATTATCTCTCCCCATGAATGATTATCGTAAGTCAGATATTTAAAAAGATAAGTTACTCCCCACACTGTACGAACAACTGCAACCATAAACATCAAAATTAAAAATCCCAAAAAAACTATAAATAATTTACTTTTCTTTTTTTCATTCATTATTTTAACTCCACAATAGTAACTCCGTTTTCACCTTCACCGTAAAGTCCTAACCTAAAGCTCTTGACGGACTTCATAGATTTTAATCTCTGATGAATTGCCGTTCTGAGAATACCTGTACCCTTACCGTGAATTATTGTAACCATATTAAGTCCGGAAAGAACCGCATTGTCAATAAACGCTTCCATTTCATAAACACCCTCGTCAGCACTTTTACCTCTGATATCCAGTTCCATTGTACCGCGGCGTTCCATTTTGCTTTTAATATTTCTGGTAGATACAGGTTTACTTTTATAGGTTACCTTTTGTTCTTCTATAAGCTTTAACTGTATAACAGAAACCTTTGTTTTCATAATACCCATTTGTACATAAACGTTTCCGCTGTCATCAGGTTCACTGCATACAGTTCCTTTCTTATCTATATCACGAACAAGAACAGTATCTCCTTTTTTTAGTTTTCTGGGAAGCTTATAACCGTCGTCACGTTTATCCATAACAGGATTAGCACTGTCATACATTTTATTAAATCTCTGCTTGCTTCTGCTTTTGGCATTTGCATACTTTTCAGCAAAATCTTTTTTATCCTTTTCTTTCTTTATAGACTCAAGCTCGTCAAGCAAGCTGTTAGATTCGGCTTTAACACTTTCAATAATACTCATAGCCTGTAATCTGGTTTGTTCTAGCTGTTTTTCCTTGCTTTGTTCAAGAGAATTTAATTCCTCTTTCAGCTTCTGACGGGTTTCTTCAGATTGCTGCTTTATAAAACGCAGCTCCTCATTTTGACGTTCAAGTTCAACTCTAGATTGCTCTAGCTGTTCTACAACCTTTTCAAATCTTGTATTTTCCTCGCTTACTAAACTTTTAGCCTGTTCAATAACGTCCTCCGGCATACCTAATGAAGCCGAAATAGAAAATGCGTTTGATTTTCCCGGAGAACCTGTAATAAGTCTGTAGGTTGGTCTTAAGGTTTCCAAATCAAATTCACAGCTTGCATTTTCAACATCATTCTGTTCAATTGCATAAAGCTTAAGCTCCTGATAATGAGTTGATACCATCATTTTAGCTCCCTGACACTTCAATCGTTCGATTATTGAAATTGCAAGAGCCGCACCCTCTACAGGGTCAGTACCCGAACCAAGCTCATCAAGAAGAATCAATGAATGCTCATCAGCTATATTTATAATTTCAATTACTTTATTTGTATGAGATGAGAAAGTAGACAAGCTCTGTTCAATACTCTGATTATCACCGATATCTGCAAGAATATTTTTATACACAGACACACTGCTTCCGTCGGACACCGGAATTAAAAGTCCGCACATTACCATTGCAGACAGCAGTCCGGCAGTCTTAAGAGCAACTGTTTTACCGCCGGTATTAGGACCGGTAATAATAAGCGCCTGATATTCTTCTCCAAGACTAATATCAATAGGAACCGCCTTATTTTGGTCTAACAGAGGGTGCCTAGCCTTATTTAATTTAAGCTTACCGTCGCATGTAACCATCGGCACAGACGCTTTCATTTTTGCTCCGAGATTTGCCTTTGCAAAATATAAATTCAGTTCTGTACAGACTTCATATCCTCTGATAATTTCTTCCGAAAATTCTCCGCACTCACGGCAAAGCTCTGTCAGGATTCTGTCGATTTCCTCCTGCTCCTGACTTTCAAGCATTCTTATATCATTATTAGCTTCCACAACCGCCATAGGCTCAATAAAAATAGTTTGTCCCGTAGCGGAAGAAGAATGGATAAGCCCCTGTATTTTGCCCCTATGCTCAGCTTTAACAGGTAGAACATATCTGCCGTCTCTTATAGTAACTATATTTTCCTGCAATGATTTCTGAACACTTTCGGATTTAATCATCCTATCAAGTGTATCACGAAGCTTAGCACCGGCACGGCTTATTTTTTTTCTGATAGCTGCAAGTTCAGGACTGGCAGCGTCTGAAATTTCCTCTTCAGATATAATAGAACGGTCAAGCTTTTCATAAAGATACTTGTTAGGTCTAAGTGAAGAAAACAGATAATCAAGATCCGTTTGAATATTTTCACAATGTGAATACCAGTCAGACAAAGCAGTTATCTGACTTAAAATACTTTTTAATTCCAACAATTCTTTCAGTGAAATTCTCGAACCCGAAGCCGCACGTCTAAGTGAAGCGCTTACATCCTTAACATTATAAAAAGGCGGTGTTCCGAAGCGTACTGAAAGATCAAATGCCTGAGCGGTTTTATCCATCTCACGGCACACCGTATCATAATCCGTACACGGCTCCAGTTCCAACGCCATTTGTTTAGTTTTTTCATTAGCCGCCAAACCGGCAAGCATTTTTAATACCTTATGTAGTTCTAAAGTTTTATAATATTTATTCATAATTCTAATTTCCCAACGATTTATAAAATTCTAAAGTTTTAAATTCTCTGCCCAAATGTATAAGCAAATACTTCTCTGTCAATACGGAAAGCTTTTTCATATTTTTATCAGATAATTTGAAATTAAACAGTCTGTTAAAATCCGCAAATACTATATGCCGCAGAGCATGTACCACAGACGCTCCGATTCTTATCAGAGTTTCATCATAAGAACCTTTAAAGCATTTATGACAGTAAAGCTTAGTGCTAAGCATATCAAAACACATATAATCAGCCGTATACGTCATACAAACCGGACAGCAGACTATATCCGGCATCATACCTATTTCAGTCATAAACCTCATTTCAAAAACCGATTTTAAAAAACTGCATTCCCTTTCTCCGTTTGAAAGGAAATGCAGAGTATTCAGTACAAGCCGCATAACATCTTCCCTCTGCTCGTTCTGACCTGCAACATAGGATACCACTTCAGCAATATAATCTGCCAAAGCAAGTCTGTCAAGATCCTCTCTGATTTTATAAAAAAGTCTTACCGGCTCACAGCTGTCAAGATAATATCTGCCCTTATCAGAGCGTATGGAAAAAGCTGAATAAGCAAAAAGCTGACTTCCGCCTGCATTTTTACTTATCATTTTTCTTCCGCCTCTGACAGAAATTTCAATAACTCCCCGTTCCTTAGTAAGGACATGGATAAACTTATCATTTTCACCTACCGGATATTCCCTTATAACTATACCTTTGAGGGTTATCATCTCCATTTATGTCCCCATCCTTTACTTCACGGTCAGCGGCTTTATATTCCAAGTAATCTTCTATTTTTCCTGTTGACATAAATACACTCCATTTTTCATCTATCATAAAAAACTCCGTTCTTCCGTATCAATAATTTTACGAAAATTTTATTTCCCTAAAATTATTTCCCAAACAAAGTATTTTTATATAATGAAATCAATGGAAATTGAAAAGCTATATTTTGATAAAACCGATAACAATTTATTTATAATTTGCCTTATAGATTTTTTGTTTGTGCTTTTTCTTAAATTTTCTTTTTAATTTCATAAGCATTTCTTTTATTTTTCCGTCAATCCGAAAGATCTTATAAGTCCTTCCCTATTGCGCCAATCTTCCTTAACCTTAACCCAACATTGCAAATTAACTTTTATACCAAAGAAATTCTCCAATTCTTGCCTGGCAAGCATAGCTGCCTTTTTCAGCATTGCTCCGCCCTTTCCTATAACAATTCCCTTATGTGATTCTCTCTCACAGTATATTACAGCTTCTATATCAAGCAAATCCTTGTTAACACGCTCACTCATTTTTTCAACTGTAACGGCAATACCATGAGGTACTTCATCGTTCAGCAGATTAAGCAGCTTTTCCCTGACAATTTCAGCGGCGATTACCTTTTCCGGCTGATCGGTTATCATATCATCAGGAAAGAAATGCGGGCTTTCGGACGCTAACTTCATAACTTCCGATTCTATAATATCAACACCGTTATTCTCTATTACGCTCACCGGTATAATAGCTTCAAGATTATACTTTCCGCTTAATTTTGCGATAATCGGTACTAGCTCGCTTTTACGTTCCAGAAGATCAATTTTATTAAGCACAAATATTACCGGCATCTTTCCGGCAGACAAATCTGCAAGCATAATTTCTTCTTGTTCATTCAACGGCTTGGTACAATCCGCCATAAATATTACAGCGTCGATTTCCGCTACCGATTCCTTAACTGCGTTTAGCATATGTGTACTCAGTTTGTTTTTAGGCTTGTGCAGTCCGGGTGTATCCATAAATACAAGCTGAGTTTCTTCGATAGTTTTAATTCCGGTAATTCTAGTTCTTGTAGTTTGAGATTTACTGCTTACCGAAGCAATTTTTTCACCTATCATCGCATTAAGCAGTGAAGATTTACCGGCATTTGTTCTTCCGATTATAGTTACAAAAATAGTTTTTGTCATATACTTTTCCTTTAATTTAATTCATCTGTTACAAATGTTGCATCTCTTGAAATACCTAAATTTTCAAGTACAGTTTCTTCTTTCTCACGCATTATTCTTTCTTCTAAGGGACTTGTCTCATGATCGTATCCCAAAAGATGAAGCATAGAGTGTACTGTAAGAAATCCTATTTCACGCTCCAGAGAATGACCGTACATATTAGCTTGTTTTACAGCCGTCTCAAGAGAAATAACCACATCACCCAGCAATACAGATCCTGTTTCGGCATTAATTTCAGTAGTACCGTCTTCATCAGTGAGCGGAAATGATAATACGTCCGTTTCCTTATCCTTATTTCTATAAGCTTTATTAAGGCTCCTTATTTCCTTGTTAGTAACAAACGAAACACTTACTTCCGCATTTTTGTTAAAGCCTTCAGTTGCAAGCACAGCCTGACAGCAGCGACGGATAAGAAGTCTGATTCCAACAGGTATTTTAACAGCATTTTGATTATTTTTTACATATACTTTTAATTTTGACATGATTATTTTCTCCTTTCATTATTATATTTTTCATAAGCCTTTACAATATCCTGTACAAGCTTATGCCTTACTACATCTTTTTCATTGAATTTATGAATATATATGTCATCTACATTTCTGAGAACCTTCATAGCTTCAATCAATCCCGAGCTTCTGCTGTCCGGAAGATCAATCTGTGTAATATCGCCTGTTATTACCATTTTACTGTCATTTCCCAGACGAGTTAAAAACATTTTTATCTGTTCGGAAGTAGTATTCTGAGCTTCGTCAAGAATGATAAATGAACCTTCAAGAGTACGTCCTCTCATATATGCCAAAGGAGCAACTTCAATTATACCTTTTTCCATATACTTTGAAAAGTTATCAGCGCCGAACATTTCAAATAAAGCGTCATAAAGAGGTCTGAGATAAGGATCTACTTTGTCCTGAAGATCTCCCGGAAGAAATCCCAGCTTTTCACCTGCTTCAACAGCAGGACGTGTAAGAATAATTTTATTTACCTCATGAGCCTTGAACGCCTTTGCCGCCATTGCCACGGCAAGGTATGTTTTACCTGTTCCTGCCGGTCCTATTCCCATTACAATAGTATTATTTTTTATACCGTCAACATATTTTTTCTGTCCAACCGTTCTCGGTCTAACAATCTTACCGGTAGCCGTAACGCATACTCCGTCCCCGATAAGCTCATTTACCTGATCAGCAGCGCCGTCTGACACCATTGAAGTTACATAACGTATTGTCTGTCCGGTAACTCTTTCTCCGGTTTTTGAAATTTTCATTAAAGCTTCAATTGCCTGTGATGCTTTTGCTACATTTTCATCATTACCGGAAATTTTAACATCAGTTCCTCTGCTCAGAACAACAACGTCATACTGCCTTTGAATCATATTTATATTTTCATCATATGTCCCGAATAAATTAATAATCTGTTCTGTATCATTTACATTTATAATTTTTTCAGCCATTTTATCTCTCTTTCCTTTTGATTTTCGGATTTGCACCGGATTAGTAAATTATAATTGTCCGATACACAAAAAGCAAACCAAATATTTGCGTATTTGCGATGACATAAAATAAAATAATAATAAATGTCTGCATTTATTATACCATAAACTAATTAATTTTTAAATACTAATTTATATTTTTTTTCAAAACTTTACTATTTTTTAAAATAATTCACATATTTGATCAATTTAAATATATTTCATGATCCATTCCAATAGGACCTTCAAGTGAATAAGTTACTATATATTCCATATAATCACCGTTTACCCGCTTTTCTATATTACGCTCAATAACTTTTATTCCTTTGCTGTCATAGAAATTTTTTTCGTAAAGTGATGTTTTCTGCTGAAGTTTTTTATCGGTTTCCTCCTTACTATATGTAATCGTATCATACTCAAAAGGCGTATAAGAACTATGAACAATACCCAAAGGTATAGTTTTTCCGAGAATCCGAAAATTGTTTGTACTTTCACTGTAATCATATGTATCAAAGTCTACATCTTTAAAAAACATAGGTATACGATATCCGAAAAAATCAAAGTACTTTTTCGTAACCTGATTATCCGTATAAATTTGTCCCGACTCTTCAAAATTCTGTTTGAAGGTTACTTCTGTTTTGTATATTCCGATAATTTTTCCCATAGCATGCTTTTTTATTAAATGTCCGTTACCTGTATCTACTGTTCCGCTTACAATAATATCTCCTTTTTTAACACCGTCTCCAACCTTTTTCACAAGCTGTCCGGAATAAACCTCGGCGTTTGTGATCTGAGCATCATGTGCTGCTACAATGTTACACGGTATATCATCCTGTACCATTTCCGGAGGATCTACAGCCTCGGTTATATCCACAACTATTCTGCTGCCGGTATGCCTTATTCCAGTCCACGCAATGTCCGGTATACTAAGTCTCAGCTTCTGTTCACAGCTTCTGAAATTTATATCGGGAATAAATTTACCCTTGTATATTCCTATATCCAAAAGCGACGAAACAATCTGTTCATCAGTAACTGTAACATTACCGCACACTTCTATCGAAACTACAATATTTGAAAGATAAAAAACAAATCCCAGAACAAGAAATATCCCCAAAATTATACCGAATCGAAAACGATATCCATATGCTTTGAATCTTAATCCTTTTTTCTCGGTAATTTCAATATTGATACTATATTTTTCTGCCAGCTCAAAAACTTTATCTACATCTCGCTTATAAACCTGACCGTAAAAAAATCCGTTCTTACAGCACTGAGAAGTACAAACAATATGACTCTCACGAATATTATTTATGAACTTATAAATATTTTCTCCGCAGGCTTTAAAACTTACTATGCCTCTTATATTTTTAAACATTATATTTCACCCATTCTTTATCAATTCAACAGATTGGATATTTCCGAAGATATAAATACCGTTAGAGTTGAAATCACTGACTTTTAAACCGCTTCCCCATACCTGAATTATCATATCCCAAGTTTTAACTTTTATAAAAACGTCATTATATTCAAGTATTTTCTTACAGCCTTCAACTAATACCTCATGGTTTCCGGTAATTTGTATCTGAGTATCCATATTTATAAATCGTTTTCCTTTTTGAATAATTTTTTCAGACATTGATACCACCTCAATTAATTATATTATTAATAATGCTGTAATATCCATAAAAAATCAAGCGTATATTTTATTGGTGATTAAAATGATAAAGAAAATCAAAAATATTATTTATGCTTTAGCACTAATAACTGCAGTTTACTTCTGTCTGCGATATCCTAAAGATATAGGTCAAAGCATTGAAATTTCAATTAACAGATGCATGACGATCATAATACCTTCAATGTTTATTTTCATGTGTATAACTACGCTTGTTACCAATTCCGGACTGCATCGGCTTCTCGGCCGTCCTTTCAGATTTATTTCGGAAAACATTTTTCATATTCCCCAAGAAGGATTTGCAATTTTTATATTAAGTATGATTTCAGGATATCCTGCCGGAATAAAGCTTGTAACAGATAGCTTCAAAAACGGTGATATAACAGCCGAACAGGCAAAGCGTATGAATTGCTTCTGTTTTTCCAGCGGACCTGCTTTTATTTCCGGTACTGCTGCCGGAATGCTTTACCCTAATTCAAATGCGGGCTTGATTATTTTTTTATCAATCACTGCCGGTAATATAATAACCGCTCTTATTCTAAGCATAAACGCTCCCAAAATTAATAGAAATTCAAGTAAAAAATTGTTAGCATTAAATACAAATTGTATTATACCATCTGTTAAATCTGCTTCATCGGCAATGATGCAAATGTGTATAATGATCGTTGCGTTCGGCGGATTTTGCTGTATACTAAAGCTTACGGGTATTTTACAATTTATTTCGGTTTTTTCAGGAAATATACTGAACAAAAATCCAAATGAAATTTATAATATCCTTATGACATTTTTAGAAATCAGCAATATAATCAATTTACCGTCTATGAATATTGCTCTTATGCCTGTTGTCACAGGTTTGCTTTCATTCGGAGGCATCTGCGTACTCATGCAAATTATTTCATTGGCAAATAACAATTTTTGTGTAAAAATGTTTATCCAAACAAGAATATTTACAGCACTGATTTCTGCTGCAATATGCCGTGTATTATTAAGATTTCTTAATGTGCAAGCAGTTTATGAAGTTATTTCATACAAATTGGTATCCGAAAATAAATATTCCCCTATACCCACAATTCTTCTGATTTTTATGATGATTATGCTGCTCGGCAGATTTCGTGATTCAGGTAAAATAAAAGCGGACATATAATGTCCGCTTAACTTTTATAATACTATTTTTTAATACTTTGTTCAGCTAAATATTTAGCAATAGCCGCCGCATCTGCAGCCGTAATTTTTCCGTCACCATTAAAATCCGCATTAGGATATTTTTCAACAGTCAGTTTTTCACCCTTAATTGACGCTTCTGCAAGTTTTCCCGCAATAAATGCCGCATCGCTCGCACGAAGAACGCCGTCTCCGTTAGCGTCTCCTTTAACAGCTCCCAAATTTACAAATTTTCTGGAATACTTTTTCGCATAAGCTTGTGCAGTGGAATTTGAATAACCCCAAATTTCAGTGCTTAACGAAAATGTTGAAGCATCATCAAAAATGGTACAATTAGAATTTTTTACAGTAACAGATTTTATCCCTGAATACTCAAAAGCACGTTTTCCGATTGAAACAACATTTTCGGGAATCGTTATTTTGTCAAGCTTACGGGTTTCCGTAAAAGCTATATCGCCTATTTTTTTTACACTGTTTGGGATATTAATGCTTGTAAGTTTAAGACAACATCCAAAAGCGCCGGTATCAATTTCCTGAACTCCCTGCGGTATATTAATTTTATTTAAATCATTGCATGCCCAAAATGTGTATTTTTCGATTTTCTTTAAACCGGACGGCAATTTAACTTCAGTTAAAGCACAGTGATAAAAAGCATTCGAACCAATACTTGTAATATTATCCGATAAAACTACATTATTCAAAGCTGCAAAATTTAAAAGCTCCGTTTCCAATCGTCTTAACACTTGACGGCATACTTACCGAAGTAATATTTTCATTTTCTACAAATGCATACTTATTTATGTTTGTTACTCCGTTTGGAATAGTTACACTGCCCTTAGCGGTTTTTCCGTCAATTAAAACATTATTAACTACAACAAGCGGATTAGCAGCTCTTTGAGCATTAAACCACGGCGTTTCTTCAAATGTCGATTCACCAAAACTGGTTAAACTTTTGGGAATTTCAATAACGGAAAGCTTTTCACAGCCATAAAATGTTTTTGTTCCGACCGCTGTTATTCCCTCAGGGATTACGATTCCCGTAATATTATTGTATTTAGAATTACAAAATACAAAATCTCCTATACTGGTAACTTTTTTACCATTATATTCAGACGGAAGTTTTACCCACCCCTCTGAAACAACACTGTCTTTAAATCCTTCATGCCCTGAAATTTCATATGTACCGTCTGATTTAAGCGTAAATTGACAAGCAGCAGTCAAATCCGGGGGATTTAAATCTCCTATATCCGGTAAATCAATACCTGCACCGTAAGTATTAATAGGCATAACCGAAACCATCAGCGCACATGCAAACAAAGATGAAAGTATTTTTTTCACTCTCATAAACTACTCTCCTTAAACTTTTTATAAATTATAACATTTATAAATATAATTGTCAATAAATAAGGATATAATTACTCATTATTTTGGTTATTCTGATTTTCGGAATTCGTTGGAGCATCAACAGTAGCGCCTATGTATGAACTTACATCAAATAATGCCCCTGCATCTGACGCAACCTTTGGCAATTCACCGTCCCATTTATCAATAAATTCCATCATAATGACCTTATCTGTAAGCTGTTCATTTTTAAGATTATATGCTTCGGCTTCTGCCCTTGCCTTTTCAATAGTCTGTTCGGCCTCAACCTTGATTCTTGCCAAATCCTGTTCAGCCTTTAAAGCTTCCTGCTGTGCAGTCTGCTTAGCTTCTATTGCTTTATTGAATTCTTCGGAAAAATCAAAATTTACAATATTAAATACCTCTATTGAAAGTCCGTAAGGATTGATTTTCTGTGAAATAGCATCCTCCATTTCAGTTGATACTGTGGCACGGTTGGTAATCAGCTGCTCCGCAGTATATTTTGCGGCAATGGATTTTACGCATTCCTGTATTGCCGGATTTACTATTACATTTGTAAAATCAGTACCCACGTTTTTGTAAATATCTGCTGAAGAAGATTTATTTACTCTGTAGTTAATCGATACTTTTGAGGATATAGTCTGAAGATCCTTAGAAGCCGCATTTGATTCAACTTCAGTTTTCATAACCCTATTGTCAATTTGAACTATCTGCGAAACAAAAGGAACTTTAAAATGCAGTCCTTCCTCCAAAACAGACGAAGAAACCTTACCAAGATTTACAACAACACCCGTATGTCCGGGTCTTACTACAGCAAAACAACTTAATCCCGCAATAAGCAAAACCAAAACTACGGCAACTATGATTACAATTCTTTTAATCGGCTTTGAACCGACATTTACAACGTTATTAGTATTCATTTCTTTTACTCCTTAATTAATTAGTTTTTAAATTATAGCATATCTCAACAAAAAAGTCAAAGTACTTGACAATATTTATTCAACTATGATAAAATAAAATTATATATTTTTAATAAAGAAAGGAAAAATTATGGATAAACAAATTGACAATTCCGAATTCAATGATTCTTCTCAGCTTAACGAATCATTAATTCAGCCCATTGAACCGGAAACAGAACAAATTCCGGACACTGAAGAGACAATACCGGCTGATGATATATCCGAGCCTGATTCCGAAGAATTGATTATCGAAGAAAAACCTAAACCGCCGCTGAAGGAAGTCATTAAGAATTTTCTGGCAGAACGTGGATACGAAGGAAGTATTGTAAGATTATTATTAGCTTGGATAACTATTGCATTTTATGAAATTATTACTGTAAAAGCAAGTTTTACAACCTTTGAATTTTTCCCGGCAATTAAATTTCCGGTTTATATTTTATATATTATAGGAACATTTATTGTACTAAGTATTATAAACAAGCCCAAGCTCGATAAAACTCTTCTTATTCTGGTTACACTGGCTTATGGGTGCTATGCCATTGCACAAGATGACAGTTTTTATTTTACAATCGGCGGATGCGTTATAATAGGCATTATTTGTACCTATTGCATTGGCTCGTGGATCAAAATTCGGCTGAAAAAAGTCCCAACTATTTTAATAATTGCACTTTTCGGAATATTATTTACCCTGTTCACAGGTATTTTAACATCACTGAACCATCTCAGACACTGGTCAGCATGCTACGATTTCGGAATTTTTTCTCAAATGTATGAATATATGAAAGAAACCGGACTTACTCTTTCAACCTGCGAACGTGACGGTCTGTTAAATCATTTTTCCGTACATTTCTCACCTATATATTATGTACTGCTCCCAATTTATATGATTTTCCCAACACCTGTTACTTTACTCATGTGTCAGGCAGCAGTAATAGCAAGCGGACTTATCCCTCTTTATCTGCTTTGCAGAAAATACCAACTTTCTAATCCGGCAATAATTCTTTTTTCCTTATGCTATGTACTACTCCCGTCAATGTCAAACGGATGCTTCTTCTTTTTCCACGAAAACAAATTCTTAGCGCCGTTGGTTCTATGGCTCGCATATGCACTTGAAAAAAACAAATGGATTCCGGTTATTATTTGTGCATTGCTTGTAATGTCCGTTAAGGAGGATGCTCCTATTTATGCTGCGGTTTTGGGATTATACTTCCTTCTGTCTAAACGTTCTCCGAAAAAGGGAATCGTTATAATGGTCATGGCAATTATTTACTTCTTTACCGCTACCTACTGCATCAATAAATTCGGTTCCGGAACACTTAATGACAGATTTAACAACTTCTTCTATGACGGTTCAGACAGCTTCTTTACCATTATAAAAGCTGTTATTATGAATCCTATGTATACCCTTTACGAATGCTTTAATGAGGACAGAATAAAGTTTTTCCTGCAAATGCTGGTACCTCTCGGATTCATTCCGTTTATGATTAAAAAGCCATCTAAACTTATTCTTTTAATTCCTTTTATTATGTTTAATCTTATGGGGGATTATGGTTATCTTCACGATATCGGTTATCAGTACACCTATGGAAGCGCAGCATTTTTAATTTATCTTATGGTTCTCAACTATGCTGAACTCAAACCCGGATTCAGAAATAAAGTTCTTGCAATCGCAGCCGCTTCATCAGTATTCATGTTTATGGGAAATACCTATAACAGACTTGAAGATATAGATCGATACAAAAATGATAAAGAAAAAATAGAAACAATTGATAATGCTCTCGAATTGATCCCTAAAGATTCATCAATCGCAGCTACAACATTCCTTGTACCGGCTCTTTATGACTGCCGAGAGGTTTATGAATTTGAAACTACAAAACACAAAGAATCCGTTGAATATATTGTCATTGATCTAAGATATTCATCAGATTCATATTCTGCTGATGAATATTTATATAATTCGAATTACCAAACTATTGCAAATGAACCGGGTTGTGTCGCAATATTCAGAAATATAACAGTTAATTCATAATATTAAAAAAGCCCTGAGAAAAACTCAAGGGCTTTTTTGTAAATATTATACAAAATTTCAAAATATTACAGATATTTTTTTGATATTCTATTGACTGTTAAATCATATAATATTATAATAGAAATAGAAACCTCGGCTAAAAATAAAGAGGAGGAATATTTAATATGAAAAAAATTTTATTTGCAGCATCTGAATGTGTGCCTTTTATTAAAACCGGCGGACTCGCAGACGTTGTAGGCGCACTTCCTAAAATGTTTAACAAAAACGAATTTGATGTAAGAGTTATTTTGCCCAGTTATACATGTATCCCATGGGAATTCAGAAGTAACTTTAAATACGTCCACCATTTTTACATGGACATGGGACAGCTGAATTTTCGGCCACATGTAGGTATAATGCAATACGAATACGATGGCATAACATATTACTTTGTGGATAATGAAGACTATTTTAAAAATGAAACTCCTTATGGATCAACACTATATGATATTGAAAAGTTTATATTCTTTTCAAAAGCAGTATTGGCAATTATGCCTGTGATTGATTTTAAACCTGATATTATTCACTGTCATGACTGGCAAACAGGATTGATTCCTGTCTTTTTGAAAACTCTTTATAAAGATAATCCTTTCTACTGGGGAACAAAAACAGTTATGACTATTCATAATCTTAAATTCCAAGGCATATGGGATATTAAAACTTTTAAGAAATTTACTGATCTTCCTGACAATATTTTTACTCCTGATAAATTAGAATTTAAAAAAGATGCAAATATGTTAAAAGGCGGTCTAGTCTACGCAGATTACATTACAACCGTAAGCAATACTTATGCATACGAAATACAAACTCCTTATTATGGTGAAGGACTTGACGGTCTGTTGCGTGCAAGACACCTGCAGCTCAGAGGTATTCTGAACGGCATTGATTACAATGTTTATAATCCCGAAACAGATAATAAGATTTTTGAAAAATATAACATTAATAATTTTGCAGCAAAAAAATCTGAAAATAAGCTTAGACTTCAGGAAGAATTAGGTCTTCCTCAGGATCGTAATAAATTTATGATAGCAATAATTTCACGCCTTACCGATCAGAAAGGTCTTGACCTTGTCAATAATATGATTGAACGTATTGCAGACGAACACACTCAATTTGTTGTTTTGGGTACCGGTGAAGCAAGATATGAAAATGCATTCAAGCATTTTCAATGGAAGTATCCTGACAGAGTTTCAGCTAATATTTACTTCTCAGATGAGCGTGCTCATAAAATTTATGCAGCCGCAGACGCTATGCTTGTACCTTCAAGATTTGAACCATGCGGACTGACACAATTAATTTCCCTAAGATACGGAACAATACCAATTGTAAGAGAAACCGGTGGTCTGAAGGATACTGTTGTCCCTTACAATGAATTTGAAAATTACGGTACCGGATTTTCATTTACAAATTACAACGCAAATGATATGCTGAATGTTATTAATTATGCAAAATCTGTATACTTTAACTACAGAGAAAACTGGAACAGAATTATTAAACGCGGCATGGAATTTGATTTTTCATGGGGCAGTTCTGCACTGCAATATGAAGGAATGTATAAATGGCTTAGTCAGTAAAATACTCACAATTTGAGGGATAAATACAAATAAGCGGAGTTTAAAAACTCCGCTTTTTCTTTTATTTTGATTTATAAACTATATAAAAATACACTATTAAATAAATAACATAACATAAACCAATAATCACAGCCAATGAAATAGGAAGTTTTTTTAAAGCAGATTTATTTTCCTCTATTTCATAATCTGTTACCGAAGAATCTGAATTATAGAAAACTGTCAAAGAATCACCTTTAGACAAATGTTTAACTTTATTTGTCCTAAACCACTTTTCTTGCAGAACACCGCTTTGATCATAGTAAGAATAATATACTCTATAAACTACATATTCCAAATCAGATATATTTTCAAGACGGGTTATAGTTCCGGTAGCCGTAAATGAATTTTCAAATATTTTCCTATGCTTTTTACGCTTTACAGCAAGTATAATATACGCAGGAATACCGCCTAAAACAATAACAAGCAAAGCCGTAAAAACAATCACAAAAATTATTGCTTTTATGCTGTCATCATTCATTTATACATCTCCCGTATTAATTTCTATTTAGTACCGAAAATTCTATCCCCTGCATCACCCATACCGGGAACAATATACTTATTTTCATTAAGTCCCTGATCCTTAACACCGCAATAAATGTCTATCTCCGGATGAGCGGCTGTAAGACGGTCGATACCTTCCGGAGAAGCTATAATGCACATAAATTTAATGTTTTTAACTCCGGCTTTTTTCAATTCGTCAATTGCATAAACCGCGGTATTGCCTGTTGCAAGCATAGGATCAACAATGATTACATCTCTTTCGGAAATATCATCAGGAAGCTTACAATAATATTGAACAGCATTATGTTCATCATTTCTGAAAATTCCTATATGTCCTATTTTTGCAGCCGGCACAAGACTTGTAACACCATCAAGCATACCAAGACCCGCTCTGAGAATAGGTACAAACGCAAGCTTTCTGCCGGAAATAATTTTAGTTTTAGCTACTGCTACAGGCGTAGCTATTTCTACTTCCTTTAAAGGAAGATCTCTTGTTGCTTCATAACAGATAAGCATAGCCGTTTCTGAAGTCAGTTCTCTGAATTCTTTTACACCTGTATTTTTATCTCTCAATAATGAAATTTTATGCTGAATCAACGGATGTTCTATTAAATGCAGTCCTGCCATAATCGGTCACTCCTTTTATTTTTATTTATTCTCCATGTTACTAATTAAATCAATTCTTCTCTGATGACGTCCGCCCTCGAATTCTGTTTCCAAAAAAACATCTACAAGTTCCAAAGCAAGTCCTATACCAATTGTTCTTGCACCCATACACATAATATTTGCATCATTATGCAGTCTTGTATATTTAGCTGAAAAATAATCGGAACATAAAGCTGCACGTACACCATGTATCTTATTTGCCGCTATGGACATTCCGATTCCGGTTCCGCATATAAGAATACCTTTATCACATTTTTTGTTTATAACATTTTCAGCAACTTCTTCTGCAATTAACGGATAATCACATGATTCCCCGTTGCAGCCCAAATCCATAATTTCATAACCTTTTTCAGTCAAGTGATTTATTACTTCCCGTTTAAATTCATAACCTGCATGATCACAGCCGATAGCTATCATTTCATTCTCCAATCCGCCGCTGTTTCAAGCGGCAACATTTTATAAAACATAGTAAGATTATATCACAGAATACTATTAAAATCAACTGTGACAAGACTTAATTAAATCTTTTTCAGCCTTTACTAACTGCAAATAGCTCGCTTCAATTTCATCAGCAGTCTGGGGAGTATGATTTAAGGCCGCAATACATATTCCGCTTCCGCTTTGAAGTCTCAAATGAACAGAAGACAAAATATACTTTTCATTTTTAAACTCATTAACAAATATGTCGGCACCGTCTCCTGTTATCATAACCGAATCATTGAGTTCACTGAGAATACCATTAAGTTGGGACATTGAAATAATTTTTTCATCAGCATCTCTGACAAGATTATTATTTTCAGTCCTGAACAAAGCTGTATAAACAAGGTCTTTTCTGGCTTTCATAACGGGACATATATATCCTCTGAATCCGCAGTTATAAGCCAGTCCTTCAAGAGATGACACTGCATAGCACGGTATATCAAGTGCAAAAGACATTGCCTTAACAGCCGCTATGCCTATTCGGATACCGGTATACGAACCCGGACCGGCAGATACGGCTATATCTGTAAGCTGTGAAAGTTCTTTGCCGCAGTCGCTAATAATCTTTTTTACCATCGGCAAAATAACCTGAGAATGAGTTTTGGAAGTATAGACAGAAGTCTGCCCAAGCATTATTCCGTCCTCATACAGAGCTGCGGACGCAGTTTTTCCGGATGTATCAATTCCCAGCATCAACAAAGCGTTCATCTCCCTTCACATTTATTTTTCTTATGTTTTCGTCAACACGTTCAATATCAATAAATATTGTATTTTCAGGCAATTCATCGGCTATATTTTCCGACCATTCAATTGCAAATACGCTTTCCTCTATAGGATAGTCATAGAAACCGGTAGTTTCCAAATCATCTGCACTCATAATACGATACATATCAAAATGATAAAGACAAATCTTTTCTCCTCTGTACTCATTGACCAGTGAAAATGTCGGTGAAATTACGTTATCCTCCAGTCCCATTCCAATTGCCAAACCTCTGGTAAACGTAGTTTTGCCTGCACCCAATCCACCCGTATAAGCGATAATATCACCTTTTTTTAACATTCTTCCTATTTGTACGGCAAATTCAATAGTCTCTTCCGCACTGAACGTTGTTTTTTTCATTTATATCTTCCTTTATACGTTTTCAGATTAACAAACGGCAAATATGATAAATCATATAAATCATAACAAGAATTACAAGTACAATAACAAATCTTTTAAAAAATAATTCATTTTTATCAGATTTATTTTCTTCAGTCTTTTCCAACTCATCTGAATTAACTTCCGTTTTTTCTTCTTCACTAATCATATCAAAACAATCCTGTAATATTTCCGTTTTTGTCACAGTCGATATTCAAAGCTGCCGGTTTTTTGGGAAGTCCCGGCATTGTCATAATATCACCTGTAAGAGCTACCACAAATCCGGCGCCTGACGATAATTTTAAATCACGCACAGTAATCTTAAAGTTTTCGGGTTTTCCAAGTTTAGCAGGATCATCAGATAATGAATACTGCGTTTTAGCAACACAAACAGGAATATTATCATATCCCAAACTGATAATTTCTCTTAAATCCTTCTCTGCTTTTGCAGTAAAATTAACACCGTCCGCCCGGTAAATCTCTTTTGCGATTATATCAAGCTTTTCTTTTATAGAAAGCTTTTCATCATAAATAGGTTTAAATTCAGATTTTTGACTTTCAATTGTCTGACATACCTTATCTGCAAGATCCTTTCCGCCTTCTCCGCCCT
Source organism: uncultured Oscillospiraceae bacterium (assembly GCA_949745795.1). Lineage (GTDB taxonomy): Bacteria > Bacillota > Clostridia > Oscillospirales > Ruminococcaceae > Porcipelethomonas. The sequence goes on from CATKAZ010000112.1 coordinate 23,645, forward strand.
TGGCAAATATTTCTGTCATGGAAACCTTTACTCCCATATCGTTACAAAAATCCTCTATAATTTTAACTTCAGCATCTGTATCGGTATAAAAACGATTTATAGCTACAACAACGGGTACTCCGAACTTCTGCATGTTTTCAATATGCACTTTAAGATTTATAATTCCGTTTTTAAGTGCCTGAGTATTTTCAACCTGTAAATCAGATTTTTCTACTCCGCCGTTATATTTTAAAGCACGTATTGTAGCAACCAGCACTACACAATTCGGTTTCAGACCTGAAAAACGGCATTTAATATCAAAAAATTTTTCAGCGCCCAGGTCAGAACCGAATCCGGCTTCTGTTATACAGTAGTCCCCCAGCTTCAAAGCAAGCTTAGTGGCTCTAACGGAATTACACCCATGAGCAATATTCGCAAAAGGTCCTCCATGAATAAAAGCAGGGGTATTTTCCAGAGTTTGTACAAGGTTAGGTTTAAGAGCATCCTTAAGCAGAGCAGTCATAGCTCCCTGAATATTTAAATCGCCGGCATACACAGGCTCACCGGAATAATTATATCCAATCAAAATATTACTGATTCTCTTTTTCAAATCCTCAATATCGGCAGCAAGACAAAGTATAGCCATAATTTCTGAAGCTACTGTAATTTGAAAACTGTCCTCTCTTGGAATTCCGTTTATTTTACCGCCCATACCGATTACAATATTTCTCAGAGCACGGTCATTCATATCAAGACATCTCTTAAAAAGGATTCTTCTTTGATCTATTTGCAGTTCATTCCCCTGCTGCATATGGTTGTCAATTGCTGCACATAAAAGATTATTTGCAGCTGTAATTGCATGCATATCACCCGTAAAATGCAGGTTTATATCTTCCATAGGAACAACTTGAGAATAACCGCCTCCTGCTGCTCCGCCCTTTATACCGAAAACCGGCCCCAAAGAAGGCTCTCTCAATGCCAATACGGCATTTCTGCCTGTTTTATTCATTGCCTGCGCCAAACCAACACTGACAGTTGTTTTGCCTTCTCCAGCCGGAGTAGGATTAATAGCAGTAACAAGTATAAGCTTACCGTCTTTTTTGTCTGCCAATTTAGTATATAGCTGCTCCGAAAGCTTAGCCTTATATTTTCCATAGAGTTCCACGTCATCCGAATCAATTCCCAAATTCTGAGCTATATCCATAATCGGCTTCATTTGTGCCTTGTGGGCAATTTCGATATCACTTAACATAACCGTATCATCATTATCAGTCCGGCTGACAATGATTCTCCCTTCATTTTTTATAAAATATAATTTTATTATAACATTTTATCCTATGAAATGCAAGTAAAAGGGACGCATTAAGCGTCCCTTTTATTCAATTATTCTTAAATTTATTCACTTTTTTCAGTTGACAGCATTTTATTTTTACTTCCGGAAAAATGTTTAATTAATTGAAGTCCTCCGATTACCGCACCGCCAATTAAGAAAAACACAATACTAAATGAATTAAAAGTCATCGCATCTTTCGGGGTATCAAGTGATTCAGGTCCCTTTATCACTGCAAAAAGCGAACCTATCATAAGTCCGATAATGGCATAAACGGTTTGTGAATGAAAATGCTCCAATGCCGCTTTGACAAGTTTAATTATCACAACAATTCCAATTAGTATACCAATTCCCATCGCAATTACTATAGGTAACCCTTTAAAGTTAAAATGAAGCAAATCTTTAATTGAATTCATTACCGGCATATATATACCGAAAATCAAAAGCATAGTAGAACCTGATATACCCGGAAGAACCATTGCCGAAATTGCTATCATACCTACAAACGCTATATAAAGAAGCTGTATAAAATTAACCGACCCGCCTGAAACCATTCCTCCATCTGACGGATTAGCCATGGTTATAAAAGCTACAAGCGCCACACCAAGCAAAAGAAAAATTGCATTGTAAAACTTTTTAAGTGATTCTCTTTCTTCATAAGCAATCAAAGGAATTGAAAAAACAATAAATCCTATAAATAATGAGCTTACTTGATATATATGTGATTCAAATACACTTGTCAAAATTAATACTGCCGCAACAAATCCCACGATCCATCCAATTCCGAGTCTTAAAAGAAACTTAACAGATTTTTTTATGTTATTTTTCCTTTCAAGCTTGTCTCCCTTAGCAGTTATAAACGAATTAAGTGAATTTATAAATTCTTCATAATATCCCAAAAGATAAGCTATCGTACCTCCGGACACTCCGGGTACACTGTCTGCAAGAGCCATTAGCAGTCCGCAAATATATATCATTGTTTTTACAGTTACTTTATAAAAAAGCAACATTCTCCTTTCTTTTTTACAAATATTATATCATATGCTAAAATTCAAGTCAATCACTTTACAATAATTTTACAAAAACAGCGAAAAGTTAAACTTTTCGCTGTAGTTCTTATTAAACATTAGGTATTGCCACAGTAGGTGAAGGAGCTGCAGAATGTTGTTCTGAACCATATCCCTCATTTCTGACAATTGATACCTTGTTATAAATATCCATGCCTGTACCGGCAGGAATAAGTTTACCAATAATAACATTTTCCTTAAGTCCGAGGAGCTTATCACTTTTACCTCTGATAGCAGCATCAGTAAGAGCTTTGGTTGTTTCCTGGAATGAAGCAGCTGACAAGAAACTGTCAGAACTTGAAGAAGCCTTGGTAATACCCTGAAGTACAGGCAGAACCGTAACATATTCAAGATTTTCTTCTCCGTTTTCCATTCTTCCTCTAATTGAATTATTAATAGAATCAATTTCCTTCTTATCAACCAATGCACCGGGAAGCAGATAACTGCTGCCAGATTCATCAACCTTAATTTTTCTAAGCATCTGACGAACGATAACTTCTATATGCTTATCATTGATATCAACACCCTGTAAACGGTAAACCTTCTGAACTTCATGAATAATATAGTTCTGAACTGCCTGAACACCGAGAATATTAAGAATATCAGCAGGATAAACGTTACCTTCGGTAAGCTTTGTACCTTTTTCTATAACTTCATTTTCCTTTACTCTGATCTTGAAGTTATAAGGTACCATATAAGTTTCAGATTCATTTGTTTCGTGATTTGTAACAATAACATTTCTGGTTGTTTTGATTTCCTCAATATGAATAACACCATCAATTTTAGAAAGTATAGCTGCGTTCTTAGGACGTCTTGCTTCAAACAATTCTTCGACACGAGGAAGACCCTGTGTAATATCTTCCGCAGATGCAATACCACCCGTATGGAATGTTCTCATAGTAAGCTGTGTACCCGGTTCACCGATAGACTGTGCGGCAATGATACCGACAGCTTCACCAACAGCAACAAGATTACCGTTTGCAAGGTTAGCACCGTAACATTTTGCACATACACCATGCTTAGATTTACAGTGAAGTACAGAGCGAATTTTAATTCTTTCAACACCGGATTCACATACTCTTTTTGCGTCGGATTCAGTCATAAGCTTATCCTTAGACATAATTATGTCACCGCTAGCAGGATCTCTTAAATCGTCAACAAGATATCTGCCTGACAGTCTTTCGATCAGAGGTTCGATAATTTCATTTCCGTTTCTGATCTCATATACTTCAATGCCATCTACTGCATGACAGTCATGCTCAGTAATAATTACATCCTGTGAAACATCAACAAGACGTCTTGTAAGGTATCCGGAATCGGCAGTACGCAAAGCAGTATCTGCAAGACCTTTTCTCGCACCACGTGAAGAAATAAAGTATTCCAAAATATTCAATCCTTCACGATAGTTAGCTCTGATAGGAATTTCAATTGTAGTACCGGATGTATTGGCAATAAGACCACGCATACCGGCAAGCTGTCTGATCTGATTTATACTACCACGGGCACCGGAATCAGCCATCATGAAAATAGGATTATATTTATCAAGTCCTGTTTTCAGTGCTGTTGTAACATCGTCAGTGGCTTTATTCCACACATCAATTACTTTCTTTGACTTTTCTTCCGATGAAATATAACCATAATCATACTGTCTTGTTATTACATCAATTTTCTTGTCAGCTTCAGCAAGAATATCTTTTTTCTGCGGAGGAATTGTAGCGTCACAAACGGCAACGGTAATAGATGCCTTTGTTGAATACTTAAAGCCCAATGCTTTTATTTTATCAAGTACCTCTGAAGTCGTTGTTGTACCATGAATTCTAATACATCTTTCTATGATATTTGAAAGCTGTTTCTTGCCTACGAGAAAAGCAACTTCAAGATCAAATTGCTTTTCAGAATTAGTTCTGTCTACATATCCGAGATTCTGCGGAATACTTTCATTGAATATCAAGCGTCCAACTGTACAGTCTATAATTTTGGAAACTGTCTTATCACCGATATCCTTTGTAATTCTCACCTTAATTGCCGCATGCAGAGTAACGTCTTGTTCATGATAAGCCATAAGAGCTTCATTAACATCTCTGAAAACCTTGCCCTCGCCCTTTTCACCGTCCTTCTGCATTGTAAGATAATAAGAACCAAGTACCATATCCTGTGAAGGTACGGCAACAGGACAACCGTCTGAAGGCTTTAACAGATTATTTGCCGCAAGCATAAGAAAACGTGCTTCCGCCTGTGCTTCTGCGGATAGAGGAAGATGTACCGCCATCTGGTCGCCGTCAAAGTCAGCATTAAATGCCGTACAAACTAACGGATGAAGTTTAATTGCACGTCCCTCTACCAAAACAGGTTCAAAAGCCTGTATACCCAGTCTGTGTAGCGTGGGGGCACGGTTGAGCATTACCGGATGATCCTTAATTACATTTTCAAGAGCATCCCATACCTCAGTTGAAGCTCTGTCAACCATTTTTCTGGCACTCTTTATATTAGCAATAATCTTTGTATCTACTAATCTTTTCAGTACAAAAGGCTTAAAAAGCTCCAGTGCCATTTCCTTCGGAAGACCGCACTGATACATTTTAAGTTCCGGTCCGACTACGATAACCGAACGTCCCGAATAGTCAACACGCTTACCCAAAAGGTTCTGACGGAAACGTCCCTGCTTACCCTTAAGCATATCAGAAAGTGACTTAAGTGCACGGTTATTAGGACCTGTAACAGGTCTGCCATGACGTCCGTTATCAATAAGAGCGTCAACAGCTTCCTGAAGCATTCTTTTTTCATTTCTGATAATAATATCAGGAGCTTCAAGCTCAAGCATTCTCTTAAGACGGTTGTTTCTGTTGATTACACGTCTGTAAAGATCATTTAAGTCTGAAGTAGCATAACGGCCGCCGTCCAGCATAACCATAGGGCGTATATCCGGTGGAATTACCGGAATTACATTAAGCACCATCCATTCCGGTTTATTTCCGGAAAGTCTGAACGCTTCTATTATTTCAAGTCTTTTTAAAAGCTTGATTTTTTTCTGACCGGTAGGAAGTCCTTTAAGTTCTTCTTTTAGGTCATCTGAAACAACCTCAAGATTGTTTCTCCACTCGGTGTCAATTTCAGCAAAAGCTTTACACTCGTCACATTCACATGTCATAGGAGAATGTGTGCATTCTGCTTTTTTTCCGCCTAAAGAAACCTTTCCGGAATTTATAAGCCTGTTTTTGTATACGTCATATCTTTCCGGATCGTATTCATGAAGAAGCTTCTGAATAGCTTCCGCACCCATTTCCGCAACAAAATCATCACCGTATTTTTCTCTTGCATCAAGATATTCTTTTTCGGAAAGCAGTTGTTTTTTGATAAGCTCTCCGGTATTACCCGGATCAAGAACAATATATTTAGTAAAATAAAGAATTTCTTCAAGACGCTTTTGAGATATCTCAAGTACCTGACCGATTCTGGAAGGAGTTCCCTTAAAATACCATATATGTGAAACCGGAGCAGAAAGCTCAATATGTCCCATTCTTTCACGTCTTACTTTTGCTCGGGTAACTTCAACACCGCAGCGATCACATACTTTGCCCTTAAAACGTATTTTTTTAAACTTACCGCAATGGCACTCCCAATCCTTAGTAGGTCCGAAAATTCTTTCACAGAAAAGACCGTCCCTTTCAGGTTTCTGAGTTCTGTAATTTATAGTTTCAGGTCTTTCAACAACACCGTATGACCAGCTTCTAATCTGCTCTGGGGATGCAAGACCGATTTTTATTGAATCAAAAGTATTAAATTCCAAACCGTTACCTCCTAGTCAATTACACAGACAGTTATTATTTTTGCTGTGTATATTTTTAGATTTCGTCATCATCCATTGACAGATCAAAGCTGAATATATCATCGGAATCAGAGTCATCCAGATCCTCCAGAATTTCATCATCGTCATCGTCTTCCAGAGAAAATCCGGCGTCTTCCATTTCTGTATCATTATATGTGTCCGCATCTGCATTTTCATCTTCAAATGATACAGGCTGAGGTATAATATCATCATCGTCAAATGACTGTTTAAGATCAATTTCATCCTGATTTTCATCAAGTACTCTAACGTCAAGACAAAGAGACTGGAGTTCCTTGATAAGAACCTTGAAGGATTCAGGAATACCCGGTTTCGGAACATTCTGTCCCTTTACAATTGACTCATAAGTGTTTACACGTCCTACAGTATCGTCTGATTTTACTGTCAGAATTTCCTGTAAGGTATAAGCTGCGCCGTAAGCCTCCAGCGCCCATACTTCCATTTCACCGAATCTCTGACCTCCGAACTGAGCCTTACCGCCCAGCGGCTGCTGAGTTACCAATGAATATGGACCTACAGAACGTGCATGTATCTTATCGTCAACAAGGTGATGAAGCTTTAGATAATACATATATCCTACTGTTACACGATTATCAAACTGTTCCCCGGTACGGCCGTCGTAAAGTATGGTTTTACCGTCCTCATCCATTCCCGCTGCTCTGAAACATGCCCTGATGTCATCTTCGTGAGCACCGTCGAATACAGGAGTCATAATGTGCCAGCCAAGTGCCTTTGCTGCCATACCCAAATGAACTTCAAGAACCTGACCGATATTCATACGTGAAGGAACGCCCAAAGGATTCAATACGATATCAAGCGGTGTACCGTCCGGCAGGAACGGCATATCCTCCTGTGGAAGAATTCTCGAAACGACACCCTTATTACCATGACGTCCGGCCATCTTATCTCCGACTGATATCTTTCTCTTCTGAGCGATATAACAACGTACAAGCATATTTACACCCGGACTCAATTCATCGCAGTTATCTCTTGTAAATACTTTAACGTCAACAATAACGCCTGATTCACCATGAGGAACTTTAAGAGAATTATCTCTAACTTCCCTTGCCTTTTCGCCGAATATAGCTCCTAGAAGTCTTTCTTCAGCCGTAAGCTCTGTTTCACCCTTTGGCGTAACTTTACCTACAAGTATATCGCCGGCATGAACTTCAGCACCGATTCTGATAATACCGTTTTCATCAAGATCCTTAAGAGCATCATCGCCTACATTCGGAATATCTCTTGTGATTTCCTCCGGACCCAGCTTTGTATCACGGCATTCGATTTCATATTCTTCTATATGAATAGACGTAAACACGTCATTTTTAACAAGGTTTTCATTAAGCAGTACAGCGTCCTCATAGTTATAGCCTTCCCAAGTCATAAAACCGATAAGAGCATTCTTACCCAGTGAAACTTCACCGTCGGCAGTTGCAGGACCGTCAGCCAAAACCTGACCCTTTACAACCTTCTCGCCCTTATCAACAATAGGTCTCTGATTTACACATGTACCCTGGTTAGAACGTTTAAATTTAGTAAGCTTATATCTGTATTCAAGACCCACTTCATCTTTTATAATGATTTCGTCAGCACTTACCGAATAAACCTCGCCATCTTGTTTTGCAATAACACATACGCCGGAGTCAACAGCTGCCTTATATTCCATACCTGTACCTACATAAGGTCTTTGAGTTTTCAAAAGCGGAACAGCCTGTCTTTGCATGTTTGCACCCATCAGCGCTCTGTTAGCATCGTCATTTTCAAGGAACGGTATCATAGCGGTAGCAACCGATACAACCATTTTAGGAGATACGTCCATATAATCAACAAGTTCACGTTCACACTCAAGAATCTTGTCACGATAACGGGCATTAACCTTCGGTCTTGCTAATTTTCCTTCTTCCGTCAAAGGTTCGTTAGCCTGAGCTACTATAAAATTGTCCTCAACATCTGCCGTCATATAAACGACTTCGTTTGTTACAACGCCGGTTTCCTTATCAACTCTGCGGTAAGGAGCTTCAATAAATCCGTATTCATTTATTCTTGCAAATGTAGCAAGATATGAAATCAGACCGATGTTAGGACCTTCAGGAGTTTCAATAGGACACATTCTTCCATAGTGACTGTAGTGTACGTCACGAACTTCGAATCCGGCTCTGTCTCTTGAAAGACCGCCCGGACCTAAAGCCGAAAGACGTCTTTTATGAGTAAGCTCTGCAAGAGGATTGTTCTGGTCCATGAACTGTGAAAGCGGTGATGAACCGAAAAATTCTTTGATTGCAGCAGTTATAGGTCTTATATTCACAAGCGCCTGAGGAGTTATAGTTTCCATATCCTGAGACTGGAGATTCATTCTTTCCTTGACTACTCTTTCCATTCTCGCAAATCCGATTCTAAACTGGTTTTGAAGCAGCTCGCCTACCGAACGAATACGTCTGTTTCCGAGATGGTCAATATCGTCAACAAATCCAACGCCCTCGCAAAGATTCAGAAAATGGCTGATCGTAGCATAAATATCGTCAAGAATGATGTGCTTCGGAACAAGCTCATCGACTCTTTTCTTAACACTTTCCTCAATTTCTTCAGCGTCAGCCGATGTTTCAAGAATGTCCTTCAGAACCTTGAATGAAACCTTTTCATTAATGCCGTACTGTTCAACATCAAAATCAACATACCCGGTAATATCCACCATGCCGTTTCCGATTACTTTAACTTCCTTTTCCACCATTCTAGTAGCATTTTCACCGGTTTCAGTCACATAATATTCTTTTACTTCAACAGTCAGGTAAACTTCATATACGCCTGCCTGTTCAATTTCCATAGCCTTATCAAAGGAGAGCTTTTCACCCTCGTCAGCCATAATTTCCCCGGTCATAGGATTGATAACAGGTCTTGAAAGAATATGACCGGAAATACGTGTTCCGACGCCAAGCTTTTTATTGAACTTATAACGTCCGAATCTTGCAAGATCATATCTCTTAGCGTCAAAGAAAAGATTGTTAAGATGTGAAATTGCACTTTCAACCGTTGGCGGTTCGCCCGGACGAAGCTTTTTATATACATCGATTAAAGCGTCGGAATTATTCTTTGTTCCGTCCTTTTGAAGGATCGTTTGTGCCAGTCTGTCATCCGAACCGAACAGCTCGAAAATTTCTTCATCAGAGCTTACACCGATTGCTCTGACAAAAGTTGTTAGAGGGATTTTTCTGTTTTTGTCAATTCTTACATAAACGACATCGCTTGAATCCATTTCATATTCAAGCCATGCGCCTCTGTTAGGAATAACCGTAGCCTTGAAAAGATCCTTACCTGTTTTATCCTTCTCAAAAGAATAGTAAACGCCAGGAGAACGAACAAGCTGTGAAACAATAACACGTTCTGCACCGTTTATAATAAAGGTACCGCTTTCCGTCATAAGAGGAAAATCTCCCATGAAGATTTCGCTTTCCTTTACGTCACCGGTTTCTTTATTCCAGAGTGTAGCGGTAACTCTCAAAGGAGCTGCATAAGTTACATCTCTTTCTTTACATTCAGCAATGGTATACTTGGGAGTATCGTCAATTTTATAATCAACAAAATTGAGTACCAGGTTTCCGTTATAATCGGTAATAGCTGAAACATCACGGAAAACTTCTTTCAGACCTTCATTTTTAAACCATTGATAAGAATTTTTCTGCACCTCGATAAGATTCGGAATTTCCAGTGCTTCGTTGATTTTTCCGAAGCTCATTCTGACATTCTTTCCAAGCTGCTTTGGCTTGACATTCACCATAAGCGGAGACCTCCTTGTTTTTTACGGCAATTTCAATTTGCCGGAACGGATGACTTCTCACGGATTTTAAAATTCCGTATTTTTTCAAAAAGTCTCTTGACATCAAATCAAATATGTGTTATACTATTTTGCCAAGAAATCTGTTTAGTCATATTGATACATTTTATAATTATAGTACATTTTCTTTTATTTGTCAAGCTATTTTTAAAATAAATCCGTATTTTTATAAAAATGCGGATTTTTATTTTTACAATATTAATTTTCCAAAAAAATATTTTTCTCTTTAATTTTATATTTATTTACATTTTCCCTCAAACATGATATAATAATTACAACTATATTATACATACCGGAGGGGCATTTTTAATGTTTGCAAAAATCAATAGTCTTGGTCTTTTCGGACTAAATGCATTTAACGTTGATGTTGATATAGAAATAAGCAGAGGTATTCCGGCATTCGATATTGTAGGACTTCCGGACCTCGTTGTAAAGGAAAGCCGTGAAAGAATTAAAGCGTCTATGAGATGCTGCAATATAGAATTTCCTGTTGCAAGAGTAATGGTAAATCTTGCACCTGCCGGAACAAGAAAAAGCGGTTCGGTTCATGATATTGCAATCCTAATTGCTGTAATCAAAGCTGCCGGATATATTCAGGAAAACCTTGATTCCTGCTGTTTTATCGGAGAACTTTCATTAAACGGTACGCTGCGTCCTGTGGAAGGTGTTCTGCCGATGGTTCTGCTTGCAAGAGAAACAGGATTTAAATCGGTATTTGTCCCCAAAGACAATGCCTTTGAAGCCTCCGTTGCAGAAGGAATAGACATATACGGAGCTGAATCCGTATCACAAATTCTTGATCATTTTACAAAAGGTAAACACATAAAAAAACAGCAAAAATTCATTCCGGAAAATAAATTAAATAATTATGTTCTTGATTTTTCGGATGTAAAAGGACAGAAAACCGCCAAAGCGGCTCTTGAAATTGCCGCTGCCGGAGGACACAATGCACTGCTTATCGGTACTCCCGGAAGCGGAAAAAGTATGCTGGCAAAACGCATGCCGTCAATTCTTCCGGAAATGACTTTTGAAGAATCAATTGAAACCACAAAAATACATTCCATATCAGGTCTGCTAGATCCTAAATCTCCCTTGGTGACCGAAAGACCTTTTCGCACTCCTCACCATACTATATCTTCTGCCGGTCTCGCCGGAGGAGGTTCCATTCCAAGACCGGGAGAGATTTCTCTTGCTCATAACGGACTTCTCTTTCTTGACGAGCTTGCGGAGTTCGACAGAAAAACCTTAGAAATTCTACGCCAGCCCCTGGAAGACGGAAAAGTCACTATTTCAAGAGCTGCCGGAACAGTTGTATATCCGGCATCAATTATGCTGATAGCGGCAATGAATCCTTGCCCGTGCGGCTATTACGGACATCCCGGAGGCAAATGCAGGTGTTCTCATAAACAGGTATCAGCATATCTATCCAAAATATCCGGTCCGCTGCTGGACAGATTTGATCTGCACATTGAAGCTGCACCGGTTGAATTTCAGGATCTTTCGTCAGATACAAAAGAAGAATCCTCCGCTGAAATACGAAAAAGAGTAACTAAAGCCAGAAATATACAAAATAAAAGATTTGAAAAAAGTAAAATCAACTGCAATGCAAATATTACTCCCGACAAATTACATGATTTCTGTATTATGAGCGACAGCGCAAAATCTTTTATCGGAAATGCTTTTGATAAACTTGGACTATCAGCAAGAGCCTATGACAGAATTCTGAAAGTAGCCAGAACAATAGCTGACTTGAAATCCAGCGAAATTATAGAAAAGGAACATATTTCCGCTGCCATTCAGTTTAGGAGTCTTGACAGAAAATACTGGAATATCGGACAAGACAGCAATAAATAAAGTACCAAAACAAAAGAAAGGCATATATATGAATACACTTGTAAAAAAATTTTCACAGTACTGCAAACGTCTTGATAAAGGACTGCTTTTAGCAGTAACTGTCTGCGCAATAATCGGTGTGGTTATGTTATACTCTATGTATAAAAACAACACGGGAGATGTTGAATCACGAACATATCTTATTCAGTTTATATCAATTGGACTCGGTATTGCAGTGTGTTTGATAGTTGCGTCAATTGATTACCATCACTTAGTAAAACTATGGTTTCTTTACGCACCTGCATCTATCGTACTTGTATTGCTTACATTTACCGGTTTAGGACTTCAGCGTGCCGGAGCCGATGACAGAGCATGGCTGAATCTCGGATTTACTACACTTCAGCCTTCGGAGTTCCTAAAACTTGCTTTTATACTTACATTTTCATTTCATCTTTATAAAGATGAAGAAAATATAAACCATCCTCTTCATCTTTTATTTCTGATAATTCACGGGGCTATACCTATTGGACTTGTAGCACTGCAGGGTGACTACGGTACGGCTATGGTATTTATTCTTATGTTTGTGGTAATGCTGTTTTCAGCGGGACTTTCCATAAAATATATAATTGCAGCGCTTGTAATTACTCCCCCTGCAATATATTTTATCTGGAATTACGGATTACAGTCTCTTCATAAAAATCGTATTCTGGTTCTGATACATCCCGGAACAGACCCTATGGGACTGGAATATCAGCAAAATTTAGGTCTTGCTGCCCTCGGTTCAGGAAAATTGTTCGGTAAAGGTCTCTTTGGAAATAAAGATGATTATGTAACTGTCCCGGAAATGCATAACGACTTTATTTTTTCATATATCGGTCAAACATTGGGGTTTGTAGGAGCAATTGCTGTAATAGTAGTTTTGGCATATATTTGCATAAAAATACTTAATGACAGCAGAAATACTATGGACAAACTCGGAAAACTTATTTGTCTCGGTACATTTGCAATGATTTTTACACACTGCATTATGAATATAGGAATGGTTTTAAAAGTAATGCCGGTAATCGGCATTCCGCTGCCTTTTTTCAGTGCCGGCGGTACGGCAATGCTCAGCATGTATATAGCAATCGGACTAGTATTAAGCTGCTATGCACACAATGATAAAAAATACAGAATGTTTTATAATTATGAATAAAATTTAATAAACGGAGATTACCATGTATAATAAAGAAATAATTGACAGAATATCAAGAGAGCATTCAGCAGAAAAAGAAGATATTCTTACAATTCTACAAGACGATTCAGAAGATAGGTATCTTTTTGAAGAGGCTGACAAAATCAGAAAGCAGAATTATGGTACAGATGTTTATCTCAGAGGTCTGATTGAAATTTCAAATTACTGTAAAAATAATTGCCTTTACTGCGGAATACGCCGTGATAACCGTAAAATTACACGCTACAGACTAACCGAACAGGACATTCTGCTTTGCTGCGACACCGGTTATGAATTGGGTTTCCGCACATTCGTACTTCAAGGCGGTGAGGATATATATTTTAATGATGACTTTCTTTGCAGTATAATTCATAAGATCAAAGCAAAATACCCTGATTGCGCAGTAACCCTATCTCTCGGAGAACGTACGGAAAAAAGCTATAATGCGCTGTTTTCCGCCGGAGCAGACAGATATCTGCTAAGACATGAAACGGCATCAAAATCCCACTATGAAAAGCTTCACCCCGCTGAAATGTCCTTTGACAGTCGAATAGAATGTTTGAAAACATTAAAGAAAATCGGATTTCAGACAGGCGCCGGATTTATGGTGGGTTCTCCTTTCCAGACTCATGACAATCTCGCTGAAGACCTCATGTTTATAAAAAAACTGAAACCTGAAATGGTTGGAATAGGTCCGTTTATTTCACATAACGAAACTCCATTCAAAGAATATAAAAACGGTACCCTCAGAGACACATTGGTTATGGTAGCTCTTACACGTCTTATTCTTCCTAATGCACTTATCCCCTCTACAACTGCTTTGGGAACAATTGATCCTCAAGGCAGAGAAAAAGGTCTTAAAGCAGGCGCTAACGTAGTAATGCCTAATCTTTCACCGGTAAAATTCAGAAAACTTTATTCACTTTATGATAACAAAATTTGTATGGGTGACGAAGCGGCAGAATGCAGAAAATGCCTTGAAAAACGTGTTGAATCGGCAGGATATAAAATCGTTACTGACAGAGGTGACTGGCATGCTTAATGAATTTTCCAGAACAGAACTTCTGCTTGGACAAGACGGCATGAAAAAACTGACAAGTGCATCAATAGCAATCTTCGGCATTGGCGGAGTTGGGTCTTATATTGCCGAAGCTCTTGCCAGATGCGGTGTAGGAAATCTTACTCTTATTGATAATGACGAAGTAGCTGTCACTAATCTTAACCGTCAGATTATTGCACTGCATTCTACCATTGGCAAAAAAAAAGTAGATATCGCCAAAAACAGAATACTCGATATAAATCCCAATGCAAACGTCGTCGCACTGAACTGCTTTTATACCGGTAATGAAATTGATTTAAGTAAATTCGATTACATTGCCGATGCTATTGATACAGTTTCCTCCAAGCTTAATTTGATTGAAAATGCATATAAGCAAAATGTTCCTGTTATTTCATCTATGGGAACCGGAAACAAGCTTGATCCTACAAAGCTTACAGTAACCGATATATATAAAACAGAAATGTGTCCTTTGGCAAAAGTTATGAGATATGAACTAAAAAAAAGAAATGTAAAAAAACTTAAGGTAGTATATTCCACGGAAAAACCATGCAAACATAAATCAGAAAGCAAAGAAATAACGCAAAAACGAAAAACAATCGGAAGCGTTTCCTTTGTCCCCTCCGTTGCGGGTCTTATTATTGCCGGAGAGATAGTAAAAGATATCATAAACAATTAACACTTATTATAACTTTGATATTTGCAAAAAACTGTTGCAATTTTTATCGAAAAATGGCATAATATAAATATTAAATTCAATCAAAGGAGTTAAATATGAATCATCAGCTTTGTTTAATTTTAAATTTCGGCGGTCAGTATAATCAGCTGATTGCAAGAAGAGTGCGTGAATGCGGAGTTTACTGTGAGGTTATCAGCCGTAAAACTCCAATTGAAGAAATAAAGAAAAGAAAACCGACAGGTATAATTTTTACAGGCGGTCCAAACAGCGTATACGCTGAAAATGCTCCCAGAATTGAAAAGGAAATTTTTGAACTTGATATTCCTGTTCTTGGCATCTGTTATGGCTGTCAGCTTATGGCATACACTTTGGGAGGTACTGTATCTACAGCTGAAATGAGAGAATACGGCAAAACTGAAACAAATTACGATATACAAAGTAAACTTTTCAATAACCTGCCTGAAA
Source organism: uncultured Oscillospiraceae bacterium (assembly GCA_949745795.1). Taxonomy (GTDB): domain Bacteria; phylum Bacillota; class Clostridia; order Oscillospirales; family Ruminococcaceae; genus Porcipelethomonas. Next base: position 38,941 of record CATKAZ010000112.1, read on the forward strand.
CAGGAATTTCATGGATGAGCCATACTGATTACATATCAAAGCTCCCTGATGGTTTCAAGTCGTCTGCACATTCCGATTCTTGTCCGGCAGCTGCTATTGAAAATGAAGATAAAAAGTTGTATGGCATTCAGTTCCATCCGGAAGTTAATCATACTGAAAACGGCGTGGCTATGCTTAAAAACTTCCTCTATAATGTCTGTGGATTCACAGGTGACTGGTCTATGGAAAACTATGTTAAAACAGCCATTGCCGATATCCGTGCTAAAGTCGGAGATAAAAAAGTTCTGCTGGCACTGTCAGGAGGAGTTGACAGTTCTGTTGCAGCAGCTCTTCTTTCAAAAGCTGTCGGAAATCAGGTGACAAGTATTTTTGTAGACCATGGATTTTTAAGAAAAAATGAAGGCGATGAAGTTGAACAAGCTTTTGCCGACTGGGATATTAATTTTATCAGAATAGACGCTTCAAAGCGTTTTATGGAAAAATTAAAAGGCATTTCCGATCCGGAACAAAAAAGAAAAATTATAGGTGCTGAATTTATAAATGTATTTGAAGAGGAAGCCAAGAAAATCGGTACTGTAGACTATTTTGTTCAAGGAACTATTTATCCGGACGTTATCGAAAGCGGTGACGATGACGAAGCAGCTGTTATAAAATCGCACCACAATGTAGGCGGTCTACCCGATCACGTTGATTTCAAGGAAATTATAGAACCCCTAAGACTTCTCTTCAAGGATGAGGTTAGAAAGTTAGGAACAGAGCTTGGTCTGCCTTATGAACTGGTAAGCCGTCAGCCGTTCCCCGGTCCGGGACTTGCAATCAGAATTATCGGTGATCTTGACGAAAACAAAGTTAAAACTCTTCAGGAAGCAGACTATATTTTCCGTGAAGAAATTGCAAAAGCCGGTATGAATAAGGACATTCATCAGTATTTTGCAGTACTTACAAATACCAGGACAGTAGGTGTTATGGGTGACGCAAGAACGTACGATTATGTTCTTGCTCTCAGAGGAGTTACTACAACCGATTTCATGACTGCCGATTTTGCAAAAATACCGTATGATATACTTGAAAAAATATCTGCCAGAATAGTTAATGAAGTAAAAAATGTAAATAGAATAGTTTATGATATTACTACTAAACCACCTGCATCAATAGAGTGGGAGTAATTTTATAGTTAATAATCTAACTCATTTTGTAAAAATTCATTACCTTAAAACTTTTCTACTCTAATCCTTGACATAATGTAAAATACCAATAAAATAAGAATTTTCTTATAAAAAATAGACCATATGATATTTATTAATCATAAGGTCTATTTACATACTGAGATAAATTATATAGAAAAATCGAATTTTGAAGGGAGCTTTAACATGAAATATTCTAGTACGGTTATATCAGTAGCCGACATTAACTCTGCAAGAAAGTTTTATGAAGATTTATTCGGATTGGAAGTATTTCAGGATTACGGAAAAAATATCGCTTTTACTTGCGGTTTAGCTTTACAGCAAGACTTTAACTGGCTTGTTGGTTTATCTAAAGACGATATATTGAATAAATCTAATAATATGGAAATATGTTTTGAAGAACAAAACTTCGATGATTTCTTAAATAAACTGAAAATGTACCCCAATATAAAGTATTTGGGTGATATGATTGAACATAGTTGGGGGCAACGTGTTATTCGATTTTATGATTTAGACGGTCATATAGTAGAAGTTGGAGAAGATATGAAAATGGTTGTAAATCGTTTTCTTGCTTCCGGCATGACTATGGAAGAAGTGTCTGCAAAAATGGATGTTTCAATAGCAGATTTAACAAGGCTGCTGAACAGCTAAATTGTATAATCCTCTTAAGATCTGATTATTATTCGTTGTGTATATTTCAGTAATATACGGTTTCTCATTATGTCAATAACTGAATTAAACGTTCCTTTGACTGATATCCAACAACTGTTTCTTTAATTTTTCCATTTTTAAAAATCATTATAGTAGGAATACTTGTAATACGAAACGCAGACGCAAGTTCCGGCTGTTCATCTACGTTGATCTTACCAACCTTAACTTTCCCGGTATATTCTTTTGCAATTTCCTCAATAATGGGTGCCACCATTTTACACGGGCCGCACCATGCTGCCCAGAAATCCACCAGAACAGGTACTTCTGATTTTAATACCTCATTTTGAAAATTTTCAGTAGTCAATGTTATTTCATACATAATAAATTCCTCCTTATTTTGATTTATAATACAGCATACAGTGGCAGTAACCCTCAAAGTTAGGGTCTTCTATTTGCTCTCGAAATTCTTTGCACATACATTTATTTTCTTCTGTTTTTTCCATACGGCATGGACAATATCCGCCTTTTTCAGCAAGTCCTTCTTTTACCGATTTTACAATTTCTTTGTTGGAATTAAGCATAATTTTCATAATATTTAACCTCCTTGTCGGTTTCTGATTATAGTATAACAAATCATAAAATTTATTACTGTAACTTTGTCACATTTCTCAATAAAAAATAAAAGTTCCGCATTTTTTGCGGAACTTTTTTATTCATATCAGCTTTTTCAGCTCTGCTGTATTTTTAAGAATCACTGTTCCCCTTTTAAGTTCAACAAGACCGTCTGATGAAAAACGTTTCATCATTCTTGCAACAACCTCACGGGCAGAATTCACGTACTGTGCAATCTGTTCATGAGTCATTCTTATTTCTACACTGCCTGTGCGTTCGTATTCAGATATTAGAAATGATGCAAGACGACTGTCAAATCTTTCAAATAAAATCTGCTGCATTGTCCACATTACAGAGGAAAACCTTTCTGAAAGTGTTTCATACATATAACATCTAACAAAAATATTCTGATCGGTTAGTTTTCTGAAAGCTCCCGAATTCAATATCATTAATGTACAATCACTTTCGGCCTCCATATGTGTATCAAAAGTAATCTGATCAATTACACATGAAGAAGAAAGTACGCATGTTTCACCGCTTTCATAACGAAACAGCGTTATTTCCCTTCCCTCATCAGAAAGAATATACACTCGAATACTGCCATTGATAATATAAATCATTCCAAGACAGGACTCTCTAAAACCGTATATATCTGTCCCCTTTGCATAACTTCTGATAACAGTACTGCGTAAAACAAGACTTTTTTCATTTTCACTGAGTTTGCTCCAAAAAGGAATCAGCTTTGGATAATCATCTTTCATCAGAATCAATGACAGCTATGATTTCCGCAGCCGTGTGAACCGCATGTATGACCGCTATCGCCGTGTTCCCGTTCATGATGACTGCACTTTACATTGGGATCATAATAAAGAGTACCGCCAAGCAGAGATTTTACTGCTTCGTCTGCACTTCCTCCGACACCGCCGTAAAGCTTGATTCCTTCCTGTGTAAGGGCTGTTTGTGCACCTCCGCCAATACCTCCGCAGATAACAGTATCAACACTGTTCATTTTCAGAAATACTGCAAGAGCCCCATGACCGCTGCCCATTGTAGGCACAATTTCCTCTTTAATAATTTTTCCGTTCTCAACGTCATATAGCTTGAATTGTTCCGTATGACCGAAATGCTGAAAAATTTGTCCGTTTTCATAAGTAACTGCTATTCTCATCATATCATTTCCTTTCTTAGATAAACCCTGCATTTCATTATAATTTTGTTTTGGACATTCTCTGCCGCACTTTTTCCCTTCGCAGAGACGATAGCTGCCTCCGGAAACAATAAGGCGCTTCCCATTGACAATACTATCAGCAATTTTTGTTCGTGCACTATTATAGATTTCTGTTGCTGTTGTCCGTGCAATCTCCATTTGTACTGCTGCCTGATTATGGGTAAATTGTTCCAAATCCACTAGACGAATTATTTCGTATTCATCAACCGTCAGCGTTATAATATCGTTGACTGCTATCCCTTCTGGATTAAAAACGACATATTCCGGTTCATTGCAAATCATTCTGCATCGTTTTGGTCTTGGCATACTATATCTCCCCCGTTTCCGTCCATAGTCGATTATAACACATTGTTAAAAATAAGTCAAGTATCCTATTCACAACAGTATTAAATCTTTCCGTTTATACTTTCAACTTAAAATAAATAGAAAACTAGGTCTGATGATTATTTGTTATATTAGCCGCTTATATACTTCTCTTCTTTCTATATTCCTTTGGAGCAATTCCTGCATGCTTATGAAACAACCGACTAAAGTACAACGAATTTTCATATCCTACTTGTGATGCAACTTCAGTAATGGAATAATCTGTATTTTCAAGTAAACTCTGTGCATTTAACATTCTCAAAGACAAAATATATTGCAGCGGAGTTTGTCCGGTAAGCTGTTTAAAGCATCGGATAAACCAACATACGCTTAAATTGCGTGATTTGGCATATTCATCAATATTTATCTCAGTATTGTAATTCTTTCGGAAATGATGCATTGCAAAGGTAATTTCTTTTTCCATTGCATCGCTGAACTTTTGACGATTTTCAATATTTCGGCTTATAAGTATAAAGATATTACCTAGAAGTAAGGAAAGAAGTTCCTCATATCTTGGACGGCAAAGCTGTAGTTCCTGAATAATCTGTCCGAATAACCACTGATAGTCTGGCGATGTTCCGATATTCAAAATATTTCCTTCAATATGAATATTGTAATAGTCAAGGATTTTCTCGACTTCAGATCCTGTAAAATGAATCCAGTATACATCTGTCTTATCTTCCCTATAATAAACATAATACTGCGGTTCATCAGGTTCATATACAATAATATGTCCGGCAGTTACTGTTTTCTCTTTATCATCTATAAAAAAATGAGCTTTACCCGATGAAATATACAAAAGCTGATAATCCTTGCGTCCTTTAGGACGATTAGTTTCAACTTTTTCTCTTGTTTTAACACGATAATTACCACAGCTTGTTACAATAAGCGGTTTACTTCTATCAACAACTTCCGAAAGATGATTGTTTAAATATGCTGCGTTGACATACATTTATAATCCTCCTTAAAAGCATTAAGCTATTTGTTCTATTATAACACAGATAAAAAACCTTATTCAATATATGATTATATAATTTTGTGCATAAACTCGATTATTTTGTGTATGGCATTCGTAAAAATACATGCTATAATGTAATTAAAGAAAACGGGTAAAGAAAAGACGTCAGCCCTAAAAATATAAATAGCTATTTATAAATCTTACTGACAACCACGCTATAACAATTATAACTTTACATTCGGAATTAACACTTAAATAAAAAGACTAATTTTATTATGTGCATAAACAGAATTATATTCAAAAAGGAGATTTAATATGGAACAAAAAAAATACCTGAGATGGTATAATAAAGTCGGATACGGCTCAGGAGATATAGCCGGAAACGTCGTATACGCATTACTTTCAGCATTCGTAATGATCTATCTGACAGATACTGTCGGATTGAATGCCGGTGTTGTAGGTACTCTTATCGCAATATCAAAGATCTTTGACGGTATCAGTGATATCTTCTTTGGAGCATTAATCGACAAAACTAAAACAAAAATGGGTAAAGCAAAGCCTTGGATGCTGTATGGCTACTTCGGCTGTGCTGTATGCTTAGTTGCAATATTCTGCATACCTATTGATATAGGAAAAAAAGCACAGTACGCATGGTTCTTTATTGCATACACACTTATTAACGCAGGCTTTTATACAGCCAATAATATTGCATATTCCGCATTGACAGCTCTAATTACCAAAAATAATCATGAACGTGTTCAAATGGGTTCTATCCGTTTCATGTTCGCTTTCGGAACAAGTATGCTGATCCAAACTATTACCGTAGGTTTCGTTGGCAAGATGGGCGGCGGTGCAAATGCATGGAGAACAATTGCAATTGTATATGCAATAATAGGTGTAATTACAAATACAATCTCTGTTTTTTCAGTTAAAGAGCTTTCACCTGAAGAACTTGAAGAAGAGGAAAATGAAAAAGCGGAGAAAGCTAAAGAAGAAAAGTACAGTCTTATCGATGCATTTAAGCTTCTCATTCATAATAAATATTATCTCATGATCTGCGGTTCATATATCTTAATGCAAATATACTCCGCAACACTTAACATGGGAATCTACTTCATGACATATGTTCTCAAAAATTCAGAACTCCTAGGTGTATTCTCATGGGCAATCAACATTCCGATGATCATTGGATTATTGTTTACACCAATGCTTGTAGCTAAGTTCAAAGGAATGTATAAACTGAACACAATGGGATATATACTGGGAACATTCGGCAGACTTGTAGTAGTCGCAGCAGGATACATGGGAAGCGTACCACTGATGCTTGTCGGAACAGCAATTGCAGCTATCGGTATGAGTCCCCTCCAGGGTGATATGAACGCTCTTATAGCAAACTGTTCAGAATATACCTACCTTAAGACCGGTAAAAGAGTTGACGGAACAATGTATTCCTGCACATCACTGGGAACAAAGCTTGGCGGAGGAATCGGTACTGCTCTTGCAGGCTGGCTGCTTGAGTTAAGCGGATACGTTGGCGGTGCAGAAGTTCAGAGTGAATCCTGCATTAATATGCTTCACATTATGTATCTCTGGATTCCGATGGGAATTAATCTTATAATTACAATTATTCTCACAAGATTGAACGTTGAGAAAGCAAATGACAAATTAAAAGCAAAAATGGCACAAAATCGTAAGGCGGAAGTCTAATATCCGCCTTACTAATAAAACTGGAGGTTTACCATGAAATATACACTTGACTGGCTTGCAAATCCCGAAATATTTGCAGTAAACAGAATAGCCGCTCATTCTGACCACAAAATTTATGCAAACATAAGTGAAGCAGATTCAGACCATTCTTCTCTTTTCCAAAACCTTAACGGTATATGGAAATTTTCATGGGCGAAGAATCCGTCAGAAAGAAAGGCTGACTTCTTTAACGAAAATTACAGCACAGATGAATTTGATGACATTCAGGTACCGGGACATATTGAACTTCAGGGGTACGGCAAGCCTCAGTATGTAAATACAATGTATCCGTGGGAAGGTCAGGAACATCTTCGTCCGCCTTTCATATCAAAACAGGACAATCCGGTAGGCAGTTATGTAAAATACTTTGACCTTGAAGATTCTCTGAAAAATAAGCGTATATTTATATCGTTTCAGGGTGTCGAAACAGCGATTTACGTTTGGCTGAACGGTAAATTTATCGGCTATAGCGAGGATTCTTTCACACCATCAGAATTTGAACTGACATCATATATCAGAGAAACCGACAACAAGCTCTGTGTAGAAGTTTACAAGAGAAGCAGTGCTAGCTGGCTTGAAGATCAGGACTTCTGGAGATTTTCAGGTATTTTCAGAGATGTTTATCTATACGCCGTACCTTCCGCTCATGTTCGTGACATGAAAATAATTGCCGATTATGACGGTTCAAACGGTATCTTTTCTGCATCACTTGATATTGAAGGTAAATGTAATATCAAGACAGTCCTCACAGACCATAACGGAAATGTTATTGCAAAATCCGATGAAACAGCAAACTGGACAATTGAAAATGCAGCTCCTTGGAGCGCTGAAATTCCAAATCTCTACACATTTACCGTCATTCTTACCGATGAAAACGGTGAAGTAATTGAAGTCAGCAGAACAAAAATAGGATTCAGAAGATTTGAATTAAAAAACGGTCTGATGTGCCTGAACGGCAAACGTATCATCTTCAAGGGAATCAACCGTCACGAATTTAATATGAAAACAGGCAGAGTTATAACAAAAGAAGGTATGCTGTTCGATATTCAGTTTATGAAAAGGAATAATATCAATGCTGTACGCACCTGCCACTATCCCAATAATTCCCTGTGGTACCGGCTTTGTGACGAATACGGAATCTATCTTATTGACGAAGCTAACCTTGAATCTCATGGAACATGGCAAAAACTTGGCGAAACCGAACCTTCATGGAATATCCCCGCATCACTCCCTGAATGGAAGGAAGCAGTTCTTGACAGAGCAAAATCTATGTACGAGCGTGACAAAAATCATGCAAGCGTTTTGATATGGTCATGTGGTAATGAATCCTACTGCGGTGATGATATTGCTGCAATGTCTGAATATTTCAGAAGCGTTGATCCGACACGCCTTGTTCACTATGAAGGCGTTACAAGAGTTCCTGACAGCAAATATGACTATATTACCGACATGGAAAGCAGAATGTATGCAAAACCACAGGAAGTAGAAGAATATCTTAAGCAAAATACCAACAGACCATATATAAGCTGTGAATATATGCATGCAATGGGTAATTCACTTGGAGGTCTTAGCCATTATACTGACCTTGAGGATAAATACGAAGCATATCAAGGCGGTTTTATATGGGACTACATTGATCAGGCAATCGAAATGATAAATGATGACGGAAAAACGGTTCTTGCATACGGAGGTGATTTTGAGGACAGAGCAAGCGACTACGGTTTCTGCACCAACGGAATCGTTTATGCTGACCGCACATATTCTCCTAAAGTTCAGGAAGTCAAGGCTCTATATTCAAACATAAGAATGTCAATCAAAAACAGTCATCTTACAGTTGAAAACAGAAACCTTTTTGCAGATACAAGCAGCTTGAGGTTTATATCAAAACTCGAAAAGAATGGCGTCATACTGAAATCTGATACATTCAGCTTAAACGTTGCTGCGGGAGAAACAAAAGTTATTAAGCTGTCAACCAATACGATTGATAATGCAGGCGAATATGTATTACATGTATCTGCTGTTCTTGCAAATAACGAATTATGGGCAGATGCAGGTCACGAAGTAGCATTTGCACAGGAGATTTTTGAAATAAAAGATAATTTAATCCCAATCAGAAATGCTGCAAAGCCTACTGTTGTCTACGGTGATGTTATAATCGGTGTTCATGGTGAAAACTTCTCAATGATGTTCGATAAAAAAATAGGCGGCATAAGCTCCTTAAAATATAACGGCTTTGAATACATTACACACACTCCAAAAGTCAGCTTCTGGAGAGCTATGACGGACAACGACATAGGCACCGGTGAATTTTCCGATACGGCACAATGGTATACAGCAGGAAAATTTGCAAAGTTTGAAACAGTTTCCCACACAGAGCGTAAAGATTCTATTGAAGTAACATTCACATATAAAACCGCATGTATTCCCGCCTTTGAGTATACTATTACTTATACAGCATACTTTGACGGCAAACTTGGTATAAATATATCCTATCCGGGAATAAAAGGAATGCCTGACATGCCGATACTTGCATTGGACTTCAAAATGAAAAAGCAGCTCAGTAACTTCAGCTACTATGGTATGGGACCTTTTGAAAATTATATTGACAGAAATAAAGGCGCAAGACTTGGTGTATGGAAATCTACAGCTTCCGAAAACTTGTCAGGATACCTTAATCCTCAGGAATGCGGCAACAGAACAGGTGTAAGAATACTCAACATTTCAGACGGTTTGGGACACGGTCTGACATTCTCAAAAATAAATGAACCATTTGAAATGAGTGTGCTGCCATACAGTGCTTATGAGCTTGAAAATGCAATGCATATGGACGAGCTGCCGAATATACGCTATACATGGATAAGAATCGCCGCTAAACAGATGGGTGTCGGCGGAGACGATTCATGGGGCGCTCCGGTACACGAAGAATACAGAATCAAAGCTGATAAGGCAATGAAACTTGAATTCACTGTTTCTCCGATTGCAAAATAAAAAACAGAAAGGCAAAATATGAACATTCAAAATTTTCTTAATAAAATAACAAGCGGCGAGTTTGACGAACTGTTTGCAAAACTCTACAAACCGCAGGAAATAGATATTCAGAAATTACGTTATATGAGTGCTGTGAAAAAATTCACAGCACTGTATCCGAATCGCAATGATATTCATGTATATTCTGCTCCCGGAAGAACTGAAATAGGCGGTAATCATACTGACCATCAGCATGGATGTGTAATTGCCGGTGCAGTAGACCTTGATGTAATCGGAATAACTTCATTCCATGAGGAAAAAATAATCCGTGTTAAATCAGAAGGATATGATGAATTTGCAGTATCTCTTGAAGATTTAGATGTTCATATCGGTGAAAAGGGTTCTTCGGAAATCGTAAGAGGTATTGCAGCTAGGTTCAAGGATTTGAATATTGCAGTTAAAGGCTTTGATATGTATACCACATCAAATGTTCTTAGCGGCAGCGGTATTTCTTCCTCCGCTGCATTTGAAACGCTGATTGCAACAGCTATTGATTGTTATTATAATAACAATCAAGTCGGGGCAGTTGAAATAGCCAAAATCGGACAGTATGCCGAAAACTTTTATTTCGGAAAGAAAAGCGGTTTAATGGATCAGATGGTCTGCTCAGTCGGCGGATTTGTATTTCTTGATTTTCAGAATATACAAAATCCTACAATTGAAAAAGTAAGCTTTGATCTAAGTACAACATCTTACGAACTAATCATTACCGATACCAAAGGCAGTCATTCAGATCTTACCGATGATTATGTTGCGGTCCGTTCAGAAATGGATGAAATAGCCGAATACTTTGGAAAGAAGGTTCTCCGTGAGGTTGATGAGGCTCAATTCTGGGAAAATATGCCCGACATTAGAAAAAAGGTTTCCGATCGTGCCGTTCTTCGTGCAGTACACTTTTTCGGTGATAACAACAGAGCAAAGGAAGAAACACAGGCATTATCAGAGGATAAATTTGATGATTTCCTTACACTTGTCAACGAATCCGGTAATTCCTCAATGAACTATTTGCAAAACCTTTATTCTTGCAGAAAACCTACAGAGCAGGCTATTCCTCTCGCAATTATGGCAGGAAAAAGAGTGCTTAAAGGTAAAGGCGCTATTCGAGTACACGGCGGTGGCTTTGCCGGCACTATTCAAGCGTTTGTTCCCTCTCAACTTGTAGCTGAATATAAAACTGAAATGGATAGAATATTCGGTCAAAATTCATGCTATGTACTGAAAATAAGACCTTTAGGCGGAATTGAAATTATCTGAGGAGGTATTCCTATGATTTACAAAGCAATACAAGGACTTATCAATCACGCAATAAGCACTGAACTAATTACCGAAGATGATATTTTTGTTGTAAGAAATCAGTTAATGAATATTCTAAAGCTTACCGATTGGCGGCATGGTGAACCGCTTTCCGATAATATTGAGAAAATTCTCGGCGTAATTACCGAATATGCAATTCAGACAAAAATTATAGAAGATACTGTTGTACAGCGTGATTTGTTCGATACCAAAATTATGGGAGTAGTTACACCCATGCCACATGAGGTTAATTCTATATTCCAACAAAAATATGCAGAATCTCCGGAATCTGCTACCGATTGGTATTATGGTTTCAGCAAAAATTTAAATTATGTTCGTGCAGAAAGAATTGCCAGGGATTTAAAATGGACATACGAATCCCAGTACGGTACTCTCGATATTACAATCAATCGTTCCAAGCCTGAAAAAGATCCTCGTGATATTGCAGCCGCAAAATTACAGAAATCTGTAAGTTATCCAAAATGTCAGCTTTGTGCTGAAAATATGGGATTTGCAGGAAATATGACACACCCTGCAAGACAGAACCTTCGCCCTGTAAACATTAAAATACAGGGAAAAAGGTGGTATCTCCAGTATTCTCCATATGGCTATTATAACGAACATTGTATTGTATTTAATAAGGAGCATACGCCTATGATCATTGACAGAGCAGTCTTTGAAAAACTGCTTGATTTTGCTGAACAATTCCCTCATTATATCATTGGCTCAAATGCTGACTTGCCGATTGTCGGAGGATCTATTCTGACTCATGAACATTTTCAAGGCGGACGGTATGATTTCCCAATGTCAAAAGCAAATATTAGATCATCATTTAAAATGAAAAAATATCCAAGTATTTCAGCAGGAATTTTGAAATGGGCAATGTCAGTAATTCGTCTTTGCTCGAACAATAGAAACGAACTTGTATCTGCATGCTCTGATATTCTTTATGCATGGAAAAGTTATTCCGATAAAAGCGTCGGAATCTATGCTGAAACAGGCAATACTCTGCACAACACCATTACTCCAATCGCAAGAATACGTAACGGTAAGTACGAAATAGACCTTGTTCTTCGCAACAACATTACATCCAAAGAAAGACCTCTCGGCATTTTCCATCCGAATCCTTCATTACATCACATCAAAAAAGAAAACATCGGACTAATAGAAGTTATGGGACTGGCTGTTCTCCCATCCAGACTTGCAGAAGAGCTTGATATGCTGCGTGAAACAATGCTCTCAGGCGATGATATTAAAAATAATCCAAAAATATCAGGTCATGCGGAATGGGCAGAAGTCATTTTTTCACAACATCCCGAATTTAATGCCGAAAATGCTGATTCTATTATAAAAAATGAAGTCGGTAAGGTATTTGAACAAGTACTATGCGATGCCGGAGTATTTAAGAATGATGAAAAAGGCTTATCGGCTTTTGATAAATTTATAACCTTATTTACTATATAAACTAATAATAAAAACCCTGCACTTTGAAAAAATGCAGAGTTTTTTTATTTTAATCATGTTGTAATTCATCTAGCTTTTTTCGAATAAGTATGAGAGCAGAATCAACATCTTCCGTATCAATAACAGCTGTTTCCATAGGGCAAAAACCAGTGTTGTTTCTATTACGTATGGCATCGGTTAAAACATCGTAACAAACTCTAGTATTATTTTTTTCCAAAACTGCTAAAGCAGGTCGGCTGATAACTTTGCTATATATTTCATCAACCTCCAGCAAAACATATAAAAATGCTGCTGCCTTCCCCACAACTTTATCAGCGGCTGAAAATCCTTTTAGTTTAATATTATTATCAAAAAGCTTAATCAGAGGTTTTACACCACGTTCCATGCTTGTAATTTCATTAACTTCATTGACAGCTGCAAGTGTATAATTTCCACTATTCAGCAGATTTACTGCCCTTTCAAGATTACTGCTCATACTTTTTTATGGTTTTCTATACGGTACATAAGAAGCGGCAGCAAACTCCACTGAAGAAGCAATCCCGGAAGTCCTGCGATAATACTTTTCCATATTACAGCTATTTTTATATTATCATTTTTTAATAAATATACAGCAATCAAAATAGCAGCTGCACGAATTAATCTTCCGCCGATTTGTGCAGTAAGAACCTTCGCAATATTCGGCATTTTTGCATTTCTTAAAAGACCTGACAATGCACCGTATGTACAAAGTTCAAGCATCATAAAAGGCAGCATCAAAGAGCTTGGCATACCTATCATTAAGAAACTTACTATAGGACCTAAAAGACCTGTAATTGCTCCAGCATACGGACCGGCTAAAAGTCCTGCAAGGATAATCGGCAAATGCATTGGTAAAAATGTTTCACCCAAAGCCGTACCAAGCCCTGACACTGCTCCAATAGCATGAAATAGCTGAGGAACTGCTACAGCTCCGATAATTGCGGCAATAGCTGCCAATGTCTGGGTTTTAACCGATAGACGAGACTTTTCAATAGTTTTTATTAAAGTTGACATAAAAATATCTCCCTTCAAATATAAAAATTACATATTTATTGCTGCTGAAAATTCTTTCATGGCCTCTGAAATTTTTATTTGCTGCGGACACACCTGTTCACAGCTTTTACAACCAATACAGTTTGCAGGCCGCTTATTTTTTGGCATACTTCCGACAGCCATTGGTGCAAGAAATCCCCCTCCGGTGATTTTATGTTCATTGTAAAGTGCGATCAATTCCGGAATAGGCAATTTCTGCGGACAGTGGCTTGTACAGTAATGACAGGCAGTACATGGCAAACCGCCTTTTCGTGTTTCATCATCGGCAAGCTCAATTATTCTGTCAAATTCTTCAGAAGTAAGTGGTTTATCAGTTTCCCATACAGCTATATTTTCTTTCAGTTGTTCCATATCTGACATACCCGAAAGAACCACCGTTACACCGATAGTCTGCAAAAATCTGAATGCCCATGACGGAATCGATTCATTAGGACGCATTTCCAGCATCTCTTTTTTCATATCTTCAGGAGCGTCTGCAAGTTTTCCGCCTCTTAAAGGTTCCATAACCCACACAGGAATGTTATATTTCCGAATCAATTCAGTTTTGGCTTTTGCATTTTGAAAATGCCAATCCATATAGTTAATCTGAAGCTGACAAAATTCCATATGCTCACCGTAAGCATCAAGAAAACGTTGTATCACGGCTAAATCACCGTGAGCAGAAAATCCTAAATGACGAATCCTACCATTTCTTTTCTGCTCCAAAAGATAATCAAGAATGCCAAATTCAGGATTAAGATAGTCATCAATATTACCCTCATAAACATTATGAAAAAGGTAAAAGTCAAAATAAGAAGTCTGACATTTTTCAAGCTGTTTCTCGAAAATTTCCTTAACCTTCGGCATATTTGAATTGTCATACCCTGGGAACTTAGACGCTAAATAATAGCTTTCCCTCGGATATTTCGATAAAAATTTTCCAGCAGTTATTTCTGAATTTCCGCTGTGATAACCCCAAGCAGTGTCATAATAATTTATGCCGTTTTTCATAGCATAATCAATCATTTCGGCTGCCTTAACCTCGTCAACCTGTGAATCATTGCCGTCAATAACAGGTAGCCTCATCATTCCAAGTCCTAGCCCCGAAAGCTTAATATCCTGAAAATCTCTGTAAATCATCTCTGAATTTCCTCCTATTCAATAAATAATTTTTAATTTCATTCATACGCTGATTTAATACTATGAATGTTCATAGTATATACAAAGTCCAATTTTTTCCAAGCATACACCTCCCATTCTCTTTTTAAATTATTATACATCTTTGAGTTAACTCCAAGTCAATAACCTTTATGTAAATTCTCTGTTTTAAACAAATATAATAATTTAATTTTGTTTAAATTTACATCAAATTTTATCTGTCACTCTTATACTAAATGCGGCATAGAATATAAAGAGCACGTATTGATGAGGTGATAAATTTATGCTTATGTGTGCCACTGTTATGGAAGTAAATGATAACAGTTTGTTGGTTCGTGACAGCGCCACGTCCCAAGAAATTATTGTAAATAAGTCTTGCGTATGTAATTTCCGTGTTAATGACAGAGTTGGAATTGTTTACAATGGAGTAATGACCATGAGTATTCCTCCGCAGATTAATGCTTCCAGAATATTTAAAATGCCATTTAATATATGCTTTTAAAGGCTATATACAATATGAGAGACAGCTATACAACTATGCTGTCTCTCTTTTTTACGTACTGATCTTTTAAACGTAAAAATAAATAATTAATGGCTTGACCGCTGTTTAATACAGCAATCAAGCCATTTGATTTATTTTAATACATCAATTCTTCCCAAGATTTATCGGGATTTACTGTTTTTCTTGAAATCAATACAGCATCAAAAACATCTACTTCACCGTCAAAATTAACATCTGCTAAAAACAGCTGAAAACTATTTAATTCAAGTTTTTTACTTGTATATTGCGCTACATACGTAGAATCAAATACATCAATTACTCCGTCTGTTCTAACATCTCCGCGTAAACCTATTTTAACAGGAACATTACCTATAATTTTATTATTGTCATAAATTTCAATAATTGTCTTCTTTTTATTATATAATGACGAAGGGGTCTGATTGCCAAAAGAAAATCCTGTGTATTTAACTCCATTCTTTTTAACCGTTAAATCGTTTTTTCTAAAACTTGATGTTTCCGATAAATACATAAGCGGCTTATTTGCGATAATTTCATAATTATCGATTTTACCTACAGGAATTTGATCATCGCCTCCAAGGTTTTTAACATTTAGAGCAAAATAATAATCAGTTTTCGGATTTGCACCGTTTTTTAAATTAAATACTAATTCTATTGGTTTATTATCTAAATCTGTAGTCGCATAAAACATTGTAAATGTCAACTCATTATTTACAGCATCACCAACTATGCAATTTTTAGAACTCTTAAATTCCAGTGAAGGATCAAAAGATAATTCCGCTGTTATTCCTTGACAAATATTATTAGATTGAGTTTTAATTATAACGACAACTTCATTTTCATTATTGGTAGTTACCGAATAACTTACCGAAACATTGTCGTTACTTGCCAAAGCGTTAACAGGCAGAGACAAATTGGTCATTAACAAAGTTAAAACCAAAATTGCTGATAAAAGATTTTTTTTAATTTTTTCCATTTTTTTACCTCATTTCTTAAAATATGCCTTATTATACCATAATATTTACAATTTGTCAAATAAAGTCGAATTTAGTTTAAAATTTCCCAGTACTTATTACCATTTTTAAACACATCTTATCAATTTTACCAGCAGCTTAATTATAAACATTGGTGCTGTACTAAAAAATGGACAGTCGCATTTTATATCATTATATATGCACTCTCAAATAAAATGACGAAAAGATAATCCTGTTGTTGCAATTGCAGGCGAATGGTTTACAGCGCATGATATCCCTTTTGTTAATAGTATGATAATAAACTACTTTCTGTTTGGCTTTCTTTTTATTCTCAGTAGTCTAATGAAATCATCAAACAAAGTAATATCCACTGGCTCTGTCTCTTATACACATCTTATCGCAAATAAGCCGCTTATGTATTTATCGGAAA
>CATKAZ010000113.1 GCA_949745795.1 uncultured Oscillospiraceae bacterium
GTAAAAATCCGATGCAGATGGTATTTGGAATAGTGCAGTGCCGATGCCACCATATCTAAATCCATCTTTTCATGCAGATGTTCTTCAATATAGCGGATAGCCTGTGAAACAATGCGTACTGTCTGACCTTGCATTTTGCTCCCTCCTTTCCTTTTTTCCTCACTCATTAAGCATTATGATATGCCTGTAATGAAATATTATAACATAAGGAATTTTCTATCCTTTCATTATTCTTGCTATGTTTTAAATTATCTACATTTACAGCAGTTCTTTTTTCAATGTCCCCTACTTTCTAAATTTACAAAAAACGAATGATATGTAAAAACAAACTACTGCAATAAACAAAAACAAAGATAAAATTCTATTATTTGAATCAAAATTAGTTGATTTTTCCCATATTTTATGTTAAAATATAAATATAGTTTTTACATTTATCCAAAAATTAGTATTATGACATATAATGGATAAATGTAATACTGTTATTAAATCCAAAAAAAGGAGGAAGTTAAAAATGAAATTAAAAAAATATTTTCCGCTTTTGCAATTATGGTCCCCAATGCTCTTATGACCACACCATTTTCTTTTGTTTGGGAAAATACGGAAGTTGTTGCGGTTACAATGCCAAAAAATCAGGAGTACTGTATGAATGGAATGGAGCTTCAATGGTCACTCCGGATCCAATATTATAAGGAGGATTTATAATGGTAATTAAGCGAGTTTTTGCTTTGATTTTGTTTATTTGTACGCTAGGAATGTTTACATTTTATACAGACATCCCGATGTCTGTGAATGCTATTGATTATGATAACCTTTGTTATGAAATTGATAACGGAAATGTCATCATAAACGGATATGTAAGTGAACCTGTTGCAATAGTGATTCCGGACAAAATAAATGATTGTCCTGTTGTCGGAATTGCAAGTCTTTCATTTGCAAATTGTAAAAGCCTTGAAAATATTGTTTTGCCTGAAAGTATATCTTTTATTGGTGACAGAGCTTTTATAAACTGTGATAATTTGAAAAATATAAATTTGCCTGACCGACTTAAAACTATTGAACATAATACATTTAATGGCTGTAAAAGTATTGAACAAATTAAAATTCCTGATGGTGTGACTGATATTGGACTCGGCGCATTTAAAGGTTGTACAAGTTTGAAAAATATCACATTTCCAAGTAATGCGAAAACAATTGGTACAGGCGCGTTTGATGAAACTGAATGGCTGAATCAGCAAAATGACGGTCTGATTTATGCAGGAAACGTTATTTATAGTTACAAAGGTAAAATGCCGGAAAATACTATATTAACTATAAACGATGCAATAACGGCAATTGCTGAATGTGCATTAAAAGATCAGATTAATCTTAAAGGAATAACGTTTTACGGTAATATTACAAATATAGGAAAAGATGCCTTTTCTAATACAGGATTGGAAAGCATTGAACTTAGTGATTTGTCAACAATAGAGTACGGTATATTTTCAAATTGTCAAAATCTTAAAAAAATCACAATTCCGAAAACAGTAAAATCTATCGAATCATATGCATTTGAGAATTGTGAAAGTCTAAATAATATTATTATGAATGATGGTATTGATTATATTGGATCCTATGCTTTTACAAATTGCAATTCCTTAAAAAGTATTTCTATACCTTCAAGTGTTAAGGAAATTCAAGAGTATGCATTAGGATATAATTATTCTAAAGAAACACAGGAATGTGAAGGCATATTGGAGCCTATAAAGGATTTTATAATTTATGGTTACACTGAAACTGCCGCTGAAATAATGTAACCGAAATAGATACATTATGGTTTTCAACTTGGTATTTTTATAATGCAACCAAAATTTCCTTTGGAGAGAATATACAATCAATTAGTAACTTTGCTTTTGCATCTTCTGAGGTACAAAACATAATTTTACCCGAAAGTTTACAACACATTGGTATAGATGCATTTAGATGGTGTTATAATTTGACTGATGTAACGGTATTATCCAAAAATATCATTCTTGAAAATTCCGGCATAGGATATGGAAAAGATGATGAACGATTAGATAATGTGATAATACGAGGTTATCAGAACTCTACTGCGGAGGTATACGCAAATCAAAACGGATTTACTTTTGTTGCACTTGACGAACCTATAACTGTAAAAGGAGATGCCAACGGTGATGGAAAACTGACTGCAAACGATGCGGCATTTATCGCAAAAGCACTTGCAGAAGCGTCAATTGAAAGTAAAAAAATAACAGCCGAGGATTATCCGAATATGGATTTCAATCAGGACGGTAAAGTTACAGCCAAAGATGCCGCAGACATTGCAAGATATCTGGCAGAGCAATCAATAACGCAAGGTAAAAAATAGTAATCATTTATAAATAATTCATGAAAACGGAACCGGAAAATTATATCCGGTTCCGTTTTTATAATTAAATAATATTACATTAGAATGACGAAAAAATTATTACTATCGCTAATTGAAAACTTACCTTAATTCCATTAGCTAAGGTTAATTATCTTTCTAATTTCAATACTTCAACGAATTTGAGTACATCTTCGGGCGCATCAAGACTGTAAAGTAAGCCATAAGGTATACTGTATTCCCAATTGACCGGAATAGAAATAAGTCCGGGATGAACATCCTTCCAGCACTCAATTGTCAGCAGAATCTTTCCCGTTTCCGCACAGCGATTGAATACGGATAAGTCGTAAAACTGAGGTGTGTCCTCAATATGTATCTCAGGATGATACTGTTGCAGATCATTTCGTAAAAAATCATTCACTCCCGAATCCCCCTGCCTGACCATCATAAGAGTTTCTCCGTATAGATCTTTTATATCTATACGGCTTTTTTTAGCAAGATGATGTTCTCTGGGTACTGCAATCATTTTCCTATATCTTCCCAGCGGAAGAAAATTGCAGCGAGATAGCCATGCTTTTGAGTCACATACGCCGATCAGAAAATCAAACTTTTTTCCCAGTTTTTCAATTTCTGAAAGTATACCTTTATAATCGTCCTCAAAAGGAACAAGATGCAGTTTATATTTCGGAAAATCCTTGTTAACATAATACCATATATCCATAAACGGTTTTGCAGGATTCAACAGTGATGTGCCAACATAAAAAATAGTATCGTTTGCATGTACGCTGGCTTTTGCCTCCGCAATGGATTTCTGCGAATAGTTTATCATAAATTTTGCGTTTCGGTATATTATTTCACCGGCTGACGTTAGTCTTATTCCCGATGGAGTACGTTCTATCAGTTTCAGATCCAGATGATTTTCCAGCGTATTCATCTGTTTCATAATAGCAGTAGGCGATACAAATAGCTGATACGAAGCTTTTGTGAAACTGCCGCAGTCGGCAACCGCTATAAATGTATCAAGAATCTGATTATACATTATCAACCTCCGGATTTATAGTATTAACTTAAGGTTGATACTATAATAACATAACGGATATTCCATGTCAAGCCGTTTTTTGATATAATACAGGTATAAAAACAAATTCTAAAAGTGATGGAGGTATGTTTATGTCAGATAAACTTGTGGCATTTTACTCAAGAGCAAATGAAAACTATATAAATGGTACTATAAAGAACTTGAATATCGGCAATACTGAAATTTTAGCAAATATTATCGCAGAATTAACAGGTGCAGACATTTTCAAAATCGAACAAGCACAGACTTATTCCAAAGACTATAACGAATGTATTGCACAGGCACAGGAAGATCAAAAGCGAAATGCACGTCCGGAGCTTAAAATTTATCCGGAATGTCTGGAGCGTTACAATGTGATATATCTCGGTTTTCCAAATTACTGGGGTACAATACCTATGGCGGTGTTCACTTTTCTTGAGCATTTTGATTTTAGCGGTAAGATAATAAAACCTTTTTGTACTCATGAGGGAAGCGGTCTGGGCGGAAGCATAAACGATATTAAAAATATTTGTTTGGGTGCATATGTGGAAACAGGACTTGCAATTCGAGGCGGAAACGTAAATATATCAAAGACTGAAATCGAAAAATGGATTTGAGGAGATAATACGATGAAAAATATAGAAGAAATGAGCGTATTTCCAACTGGTGACGCTAACGATGCTTTTGCACAATATTTTACAGGTCAAAGTTACTTGAATATGCTTTCCACAGAGCAAATTCCAATTGGCAATGTAACCTTTGAACCGGGCTGCCGAAACAACTGGCATATTCATTATTCTGATAACGGCGGCGGACAGATACTTCTTGTTACTGCCGGCGAGGGTTGGTATCAGGAATGGGGAAAGCCCGCCCGAAAATTGAAACCCGGCGATGTCGTTCATATTCCTGCAAACGTCAAACACTGGCATGGAGCAGCGGCGGATTGCTGGTTTCAGCATTTGGCAATTGAAGTTCCCGGTAAAGGCTGTAAAACCGAATGGTACGAATCGGTTTCTGATGAAGAATATAAAAAATTGTAAGAAAGTAGGTATAAGGTATGGCAAAAGTAACGGCTGGACGAGATGAACTTGGTGCATTTGCTCCAAAGTTTGCACAGCTCAACGATGGTGTTCTGTTTGGAGAAGTGTGGTCAAGAGAGGATAAATTATCAGCAAGAGATAGAAGTATTGTGACTGTGACTGCACTGATATCAAGCGGAATTTTGGATAGTTCTTTAAAATTTCATCTTCAGAATGCAAAAAATCACGGTGTAACGAAAGAAGAAATCTCCGAGATACTCACTCACACTGCTTTTTATGCAGGTTGGCCGAAAGCGTGGGCGGCATTTAGGATGGCAAAGGATGTTTGGGATGAAGAATAAGTGTAAAATATATTGATTATTTCGGCGAGTCCGAGAAAAAACGGTAATTCTCCGATTGGCGCAAGAATCATTATAATGGAAAGAAATCTCTGAAAACTGTACCCGTCCTATTTATACTCAAACTCAAAGCTTGCACGATCACTTGTAAATTCGCATATGATTTGATCTTTGTATGAAAATCGATAATATGCCTTACAGGAAGCACTTTCATGAATCGTTCTGCACATCAGTCCGTTGATTGGGGCAAACAGCGGGTGTGCGTTATTCTTCAGTAATTTTACAGTTAATTGAAAATATCCCTGCTGAACCGTAATAATATTTTTACCAATATATTTGACTTTTGCACCAAGATAAGTTGCAATGCGGTACTCCTTTCCATTCAGCAAAACAATACCGATAATACCGGTAAAATGAAATCCAAACATAGGAATATCAGCAACTGACAGCATTATTGAATTGTTTTGAAAATGGCACTGTGTCCAAATATATCGTTTCGGAAATGATGTTCCACAGTCGCCTTCAATATATCCGATACCGTTTTGGAAAGAAATTATCTGTCCGTTAACAGTAATTTGCCCATGTACCTGATGTTTCATGCTATAAACACTGTGACTGCATTGCATGAACGGAACCAACTTGAAGGGTCCCATAATGTCATATTGAATAGGGAAAATTTTGCTGAATTTCAGAAAACCCTGCACTGTCAATTGATCTGTCTTAATATTCAATTTCATACCTTTTTCGGAAAAAACACTGTTCCCGATTTGAATATATAAAGGCTTGTTATGGTAAGTCAAATTAGAAAATGGTATGCAGTATGCTTTTTCATCGGTAATAATTTGCAGAGAAACTGTTTTTTGACCATTATTCCAATGAAACGCAGGAATCATGGCAATCGTCTGATTTTTATTACTGCACTTAAAATACCAACCCTTAAAATAATCTTTTTGCATTATTTATTCCTCCAAAACAAGATGGTGTATTTTTAGTATGGTCTGTCAAAAAACGTATATACTAACAAAAACGTATTTTGTTGGAGGATATGTCAATGAATAATCGATTAAAAAATTCAGTGAGTCCTTATTTGTTACAGCATGCAGATAATCCGGTCAACTGGTATCCATGGTGCAAAGAAGCTCTGGATAAGGCGAAATCAGAAGATAAGCCGATTTTTTTGAGTATAGGATATAGTACCTGTCACTGGTGTCATGTGATGGCACACGAGAGCTTTGAAAATGAAGAAACAGCAGAAATTCTCAATCAATATTTCATTTCAATTAAAGTAGATCGTGAGGAACGTCCTGATATCGACAGCGTGTATATGTCAGTATGTCAGGCATTCACAGGCAGCGGAGGCTGGCCTATGAGCATTTTCATGACATGGGATAAAAAACCGTTTTTTGCAGGAACATATTTTCCGCCGAAATCACGCTATGGAATTCCGGGATTTTCTGATTTACTGGTTGCTATTGCCAAACAGTGGAACAATAATCGCAGTGAACTTATACAATCGGCATCGCATGTTGTTTCACATTTAAAAAACACACAATCAGTCAATAATGTAAAAAAAGAAAATCTTATTAATAAGGCGTTGAAGATATTTTCGGAAAATTTTGATACAGTTAATGGCGGATTTGGGTCAGCGCCGAAATTCCCAACACCTCATAATCTGCTGTTTTTAATGATGTATGCAAAGCAGAATAATAATTCCGACGCCTTGAAAATGGCAGAGAAAACGCTCCTGCAAATGCGGAAAGGCGGTATTTTCGACCATATCGGTTATGGATTTTCAAGATATTCTACAGATAAATATTATCTAGCACCGCACTTTGAAAAAATGCTCTATGATAATGCACTGCTTATAATTGCATATTCCGCAGCTTATAATATAACAAATAATAAAATTTATCTTGATACGGCAGAAAAAACTGCGAATTATATTCTTCGTGAAATGACATCTGCTGACGGTGGATTTTACAGTGCGCAGGACGCTGACAGCGATAGAGTTGAAGGAAAATATTATACTTTTACGCTTGATGAAGTGATTCATGTTCTTGGTAAAGAAAGCGGTAAAAGATTTGCTAAAGTTTTTGATGTAACAGAAAAGGGAAATTTTGAAGGGGTAAACATTATAAATTTGCTGAAAAGCAATGACCTAACATCTGATTTCAGTAATGAACTGAAGAAACTTTATGACTACCGTAAAAATCGAACTAAACTGCACCTTGATGATAAAATTCTTCTTTCATGGAACTCTATGATGATCGCAGCTATGTCCATTCTCTACAGAGTTTCACACAATGAAATATATCTAAATTCCGCTGTCAAAGCACAACAATTTATTGAAAAAAATTTATGTGACGATAGTCGGATTTATACAAGCTGGCGTGAGGGGAATCGATCAGAAAACAGTTTTCTGGACGATTATGCATACTATATTTCCGCATTGATTGAACTGTATAATTCCACTCTGAACAACAGTTATCTTGAAAAAGCAGAAAAATTCTGCGATGAAGCAGTCAGACTATTTTCAGACAAAAAAGACGGCGGATTTTATTTGGCAAAATCAGATGATACCGAGCTGTTTATGAACCCGAAAGAAGTCTATGACGGAGCAATTCCAAGCGGAAATTCTGTCATGGCATATAATCTTGTCAGATTGTACCAGCTGACAGATGACGAAAAATATCATGAATTTGCTGAAAAACAATTGAAATTTTTGTCATATCAGGCAAATGATTATCCCGCAGGTCATTGTATGTTCCTAATTGCTAAAATAATGTATGAAAATCCTCCGGAGCATATTACGGTTATTATAAAAAATAATTTGGATTTTGAAAGTGTGAAGAAACATATTCCGTTTTTGGCAAATGTTTTAATTACAAATAAAAATGAAAAATATCCCTTGCTAAACAATAAAATTACTTACTATGTATGTAAGAATAATACTTGTCTTCCGCCGACAAATATATTGCATTAAGTATAACAACTCCTCTCAAAAATCCCAAGAGGAGTTGTTTTTAAGTTTAACAAATCACTAAACGTTGTTAGTTACATTAATATTAAAGAAATTATTTACATAAGATTTAATTAATATGAGAACAGTTTAATTTTAATATTTTCGGGGCATTTTATGATTTGCAGTTTAAATGAATTGAAATGCAAGGAAGTAATAAATATTGAAAACGGTGAAAGGATAGGATATATTGATGACATTGAATTTGAATCTGAAAACGGAACAATAATAGCTTTTGTTATTTACGGCAGAACACGTTTTTGGGGGATCTTTGGAAAAGATGACGATATTATCTTAACATGTAAGGATATTAAATTGGTAGGAAAAGATGCGATACTGGTGAAATTAACTAGTAATTGTTATGTAAAATCAGGTAAGAGGAAAAAAATTCAATAAATTTATAAAAAAGTATTGATTTTTAAAAAAAATTATGATATAATTGAACGGTAATTCGCACGCTTATACTTTTGGCAGTTGGTGCCTCAAATCCTTGAGGTTGCTGCTAAGCTAAGTTGGGCGGAGGAAAAAATAAAACCAACAGGAGGAACTACCTATGGCAGTAGTATCAATGAAACAGCTTCTCGAAGCAGGTGTACATTTTGGTCATCAGACAAGAAGATGGAATCCGAAAATGGCTCCGTATATCTTTACTGAAAGAAACGGAATTTACATTATTGATCTTCAGAAGACTGTAAAGAAACTAGAAGAAGCTTATATGTTTGTTCGTGACCTTGCAGCTGAAGGCGGCAATGTGCTTTTTGTAGGTACTAAGAAACAGGCCGGCGATTCAGTTAAAGAAGAAGCATTAAGAGCCGGAGCACATTATGTAAATGCTCGTTGGCTGGGCGGTATGCTGACAAACTTTAAAACTATTCAGACAAGAATTAAGAGACTTGAACAGCTTCATGCAATGGAAGAAGACGGTACATTTGAACTTCTTCCTAAGAAAGAAGTTGTAAAGCTTAACCTTGAAATTGAAAAACTTGAAAAATTTATGGGCGGTATTAAAAATATGGATCAGATTCCTGCCGCACTGTTTATTGTTGATCCTAGAAAAGAAAAGATTGCAGTAGCAGAAGCTAAGAAACTTAATATTCCAATAGTTGCTATTGTTGATACAAACTGCGATCCGGATGAAATTGATTATGTAATCCCTGGTAATGATGATGCTATCAGAGCAGTTAAGCTGATTGCCGGAACAATTGCAAACGCAATTATTGAAGGTAAACAGGGAGAAGATACAACAGAAACAGCGGCAGAAGAAAATACTGAAGAAACAGCAGAAGCTGCTGAATAATTTTGAAATTAGCCCGAATATATATTAAATATTCGGGTTTTTCGTAAGAATATAACGGGAGGAATTTATAATGGCTAATATAACAGCTAAAGATGTAGCTGAACTGCGTAAGCAAACCGGCGTTGGAATGATGGATTGTAAAAAGGCTTTAATGGAAGCTGATGGCGACTTTGAAAAGGCAACTGTAATTTTAAGAGAAAAAGGTCTTGCAACACAGGCTAAAAAGTCAGGCAGAGTAGCAGCAGAAGGTATTGTTATGTCAATGACAAATGCTGACCATACTGTTGGTGCGGTTGTTGAAGTAAATATTGAAACAGACTTTGCTGCAAATAATGATGAATTTAAGAAGTTTGTAAATGATGTTGCGCAGACTATTATAGATACAAATCCTGCTGATCTTGATGCCCTTAATGCAGCTCAGATTTCAGGCGGTACAATGACTGTTGCTGAAACACTTCAGGAACTTTTCCTTAAAATCCGTGAAAATATGCACATAAGAAGATTTAAAAGACTTGAAGGAATTCTTGTTCCTTATGTTCATGGCGGCGGTAAAATCGGTGTTATGGTAAACTTAGAAACACCTGCTGGTGCAACAGATGCGGTTTTGACATGCGGTAAGGACTGCGCTCTTCAAGTTGCTGCACTTAAGGCTCCTTATTTAAAGAGAGAAGATGTGCCTGCTGATGTTCTTGAATCCGAAAAGAAGATTATGCTTGCTCAAATGGATGAAGATCCTAAGATGGCAAATAAGCCTGAACAGGTTAAAGCTAAGATTGTTGAAGGTAAGATTGGCAAATACTATTCTGAAAACTGTCTGTTAGATCAGGAATTTGTAAAAGACGGTTCATTTACAGTTCAGAAGTATGTGGACAATTGTGCTAAGGAAGCAAATACAACAATTAATGTTGTTGATTATGTATGCTTTGAAAGAGGCGAAGGTGTTGAAAAGAAAGAAGATAACTTTGCTGATGAAGTTGCTAGTATGATGAATAAATAAACAAAAATTAAAAAGAGCGTTGGAATCCCCGAAAAGCCCGTATTTAAGGCGTTTTCGGGGATTTTTTGCGTTCTGAAAAAAATCCGTAAATTATCATAAATTACCGTATTTTCATATAAATTTGGGGAATTTTTTGGGGAAAGATTTGGGGAAAGACGTTCCCCAAATGCCATTTTAAATTTTGCGTCATTCTTTCCGAAAGTTGCCTGATTATTACCCCCAACATAAAAATATCTACCCCCAAAAAAATCGAAAAACATAAAATTTTCCCCAAAATCTCCAAAAATCATGGACTGTCATAACTTATTATAAAATGTTTTTTTATAACCATATAATATACATAGCCGTATATTTTTTAGTATACGGCTCAAAAATTATCCGAAGAAGTTAAAAAAGACTGGAATCGGAAACATAAAACAATATAAAGCACATCGAAAATAAATCGATGTGCTTTTTTTATTGAAAGGAGGATATAGAAATATGAAAATAGTGAACAGCAGAGGGATTGATTCGGAAAATGAAGCAGTAATAGAAATTCCTCTTGAAGAAATAAGTGATTTTCCCACTCATCCGTTCAAAGTAAAATTGGACGAGAATATGGCTGATATGGCAGAGAGCGTAAGACAGTACGGAGTTTTAGTACCGGCGCTTGTCAGACCAAAAGAAAAAGGCGGATATGAAATGGTATCAGGACACAGACGAAAAACAGCAAGCGAATTAGCATATAAAAAGACAATTCCCTGCATAGTCAGAGATTTGTCGGATAATGAAGCAGTAGTGATAATGGTAGATTCAAATTTGCAGAGAGAACACATTTTACCCTCTGAAAAAGCCTTTGCATATAAAATGAAACTTGAAGCTATGAAAAGACAGGGACAGCGTACTGACTTAACTTCTGCAACACTGTTGCAGAAGTTTTATGGAAAGACTTCAAGACAGATTTTGGCTGAGCAAAGCGGTGAAAGTCATGAACAAATACGCAAATACATTCGACTTACAGAATTAATCCCTAAAATACTTGAAATGGTAGACGAGGGCAGAATTGCTATGCGTCCTGCTGTAGAAATAAGGAAAAGTTTAAATGAAGAATTAATATTATCTATATTATCAGAGCAGAAGCCAAATAAAATTGAACAGTTTAAGATACCCAAAGGTCGTATAGATAAATATTTTTCGCCGGGTACTCCTGCAAAAAATATGGAAGAAACGATAATAAAAGCATTGGAGCTATATAGAAAGAGAGAAAGAAATGAAAAAATCAGATCAGA
>CATKAZ010000114.1 GCA_949745795.1 uncultured Oscillospiraceae bacterium
CCGTTCTTGACCTCTCTCGTTCGACAGCTTTATTATTATATCACCTTTCTCCCTCTTTGTCAACTACTTTTTACCCTTTCTACCTTTTTTATAGTTTTTCCCCTTTATTCTCTCTTTTTATAGCAGTTTTATACAAAAACCATACAAATAATAAAATTATACCGACTGTTTCCCCTTTTTAAACAGTTGCTTATCTTTATTTTTAATAAAAAATCGTAACTATCTGTAAGTAAAATTAATAAAACCTCCAAATTATAATTATATTATAACACATAAGTGCTCAACTGGCAACATATGTATTCTTCATTTTACAAAAAATGTTATATTCTATAATGATGAAGGGAGGTGATTTTATGTTTTATCCTGAATTAGACGCAAAAATCGTTGGCAATGTAATAATGAGCTTTAGAAAGAATAAGGGAATTTCACAAGAAGTTTTAAGTGGACTTGCTGATATCGGCCGAACTCATTTAAGTGCAATTGAACGTGG
Source organism: uncultured Oscillospiraceae bacterium (assembly GCA_949745795.1). Lineage (GTDB taxonomy): Bacteria > Bacillota > Clostridia > Oscillospirales > Ruminococcaceae > Porcipelethomonas. The sequence continues at coordinate 491 of CATKAZ010000114.1, forward strand.
CGAGCGAAAACCAACTCTTGAAACTCTATATCGAATTTCTACTGCACTAGACGTTAAAATGAGTGATATTGTCAAAGAAATCGAAAACCGCATTAATGACTAAAAAACGCCTGCTGAAATATTTCAGCAGGCGTAATTCTTACTCACCCATCAACTTAACCATAACAGCCTTCTGAGCATGCAAACGATTTTCAGCTTCTTCGAAAATTTCCTTAGCATGTTCTTCAAAAACCTTTGAAGTAATTTCCTCTTCACGATGCGCTGGCAGACAGTGCATAACAAGAGCGTCTTTATTGGCAAGAGCCATAATTTCATCATTGATCTGATAGCCTTCAAATGCTTTTCTGCGTTGCTCAGCTTCGCCCTCCTGACCCATAGAAGCCCATACATCTGTAAGAACTATATCAGCGTTTTCAACTGCCTTTTTAGGATCATCAGTAATGCTAAAGCAATCAAATTCATTTGCAAAATCCATCACTTCCTTAGACGGACGATAATTTTCAGGAGTAGCTGCGGAAACAGCCATACCTACCTTCAGACCGCCTACAATAAGAGAATTAGCCATATTATTACCGTCACCGATATAGCACATTTTAAGACCATCAAAACTACCCTTAAATTCACGGATAGTCATAAGGTCAGCAAGTACTTGACAAGGGTGTGAAAAGTCAGTCAGCCCGTTAATGATCGGAATGTTACCGTATTGTGCAAGATCTTCAACTTCTTTTTGATCAAACGTACGGATCATAATACCGTCAATATAACGTGAGAGAACACGTGCGGTATCCTGAACAGGTTCGCCCCTGCCTATCTGAAGCTCGCTTGCAGACAGAAACAGCGGATAACCTCCCAACTGATACATACCGGTTTCAAATGACACACGAGTACGTGTAGAAGCTTTTTGGAAAATCATGCCCAATGACTTTCCCTTCAAATGCGGATGCGGAATACCATGCTTTAATTCATATTTCAACTGATCCGCAAGATTTAAAATGTCAATTATTTCTTCTTTGCTCAGATCGAGCATTTTAAGTAAATGTTTCATCTCAATTCACCTAACCTTTTTAGTTATGCATTTAATATTTTTTCAAATATTTCAAGTCCCTTATCAATTTCATCATAAGTAATATTAAGCGGCGGCAAAAGTCTTACCTTTTCCTTAGCCGTCAGCAGCAATAATCCCTTTTCAATTGCTTCAGCTACAATATCTGCTGCATTTTTGGATTTTAGAGTGATACCAATCATCATTCCAAGACCGCTTACAGCTTTCACTTCGTCCATCTTTTCAAGCTTTTCTTTAAAATACTGTCCCTTTGCAGTTACTTCCCCAAGAAAACCGTCGGCTGTAATCTTTTCAATGACAACCCTGCCTCCTGCACATGCCAGTGGGTTACCTCCGAATGTAGAACCGTGAGTACCCTTTGTCAGTACGTCGGAACACTTTTCATCTGCCAAACATGCTCCTACCGGAACTCCTCCTGCAAGACCTTTTGCAAGAGTAGTAATATTCGGCTTAACACCGTAATGCTCAGATGCAAGGAATTTACCGGTTCTGCCGACTCCCGTCTGAACCTCGTCGGCAATAAGTAAAATATCCTTTTCACGGCAAATATCAGCCACCTGTTGAACATACTCCTTATCGAGAGCAATCACACCGCCCTCACCCTGAACAAATTCCAGCATTACCGCACATACATCATCGTCAAGCTTTGATTTTAAATCATCAATATCATTAGCCTTAGTATTTACAAAACCTTCAACGAATGGAAAAAAGTAATTGTGAAAGCTGTCCTGACCGGTTGCAGAAAGGGTACATAAAGTTCTTCCATGAAAAGAATTAACCAAAGTAATTATATTGTGACGTCCCTTACCGTACTTGTCAAAGCTGTATTTTCTGGCAAGCTTAATAGCGCATTCATTTGCCTCAGCGCCTGAATTTCCGAAAAATACTTTTGAATAACCTGTAACAGAACAAATTTTTTCGGCAAAATCCGCTTGAACCTTCGTATAATAATAGTTTGAAGTATGCTGAATAGATCTAACCTGACTGCAAACAGCGTCCGCCCATTCCTTATCGCAAAAGCCTAAAGAATTTGTACCTATACCGCTCCCGAAGTCTATGTACGATTTACCGTTTTCATCAATACAGCTTCTTTGTTCTCCTTTATCCAAAACTACGCCGAAACGGCCGTAGGTATGCATAACATTATCGTCAAACTTTTCAATAGTAGTCATTTTTTACACTCCCTTGTCAATAATATTTAAAATACAAAATACAAAAAGCAATGATCATAAAAGTACCGCTAGAAATAAGAATTTTTTCTGCCGTACTGCCGTTTTCCTCCGGCACAAAGCTCCTGTAATTTTTTCTGCTTACTTTTATGGAAATACTGTTTCCTTTTTTAAAAATTGCTGTTCCTTCAGGATAAAACTTTGCAGCTGCAGCAGTATAAGACTGTCCCTCAACTTCATATTTTACAATAGGCGCTTCGGTAGTAACTTTAACTTTAGCATACTTTGTTTGAGATTTAGCCGTACCCATCACGATTCCCGTAGTATGTACACCGAATTTTTTACGAATAATATAAAGACATACACCAATAACGTTTAAAATCACTCCGATAAAAATCGGGAGCAAAAGAATAAATATCTCCATATTACTTAAATTGAGTACCTATGCCTGCCTTGGAGAGAATTTCAATAAGAATGGAATGAGGTACTCTTCCGTCAATAATTGAAGTTTTCTTAACACCTCTTCTGACAGCTTCAACACAGCAGTCAATTTTAGGTATCATACCTCCGGAAATAATTCCCTGTCTTTTCATAAACGGCACTTCACTCACGTTAACAAAAGGAATAAGTGTATTTGGATCTTCTTTGTTTCTTAGAAGTCCGGCAATATCTGTCATAAGGATCAGATTTTCAGCGCCAAGCTCAGCTGCAATTCTTGAAGCGGCAGTGTCTGCATTAACATTATATGTGCTTCCGTCAGTTCCGCTCGCAACTGTTGCAATAACGGGAATACAACCGTTGTTTAGAGTATCCATAATAGGCTTTACATTAACTCTTGTAATATTGCCTACATACCCCAAATCTTCACCGTTTTCTCCCTCGGCACGCTCAGCGGTAAGCATTTTCCCGTCAATACCGCAAAGACCTACAGCCGTACCTTTATGTTCTGCAAGAAGAGCTACCAGCTCCTTGTTGACCTTTCCGGCAAGGACCATTTTTACAACATCGATAGTTTCCTTGTCGGTATATCTCAAACCGTTAATAAATTTACTTTCAATCCCGAGTCTTTTAAGAGTATCGCTTATTTCCGGACCTCCGCCATGCACAAGAACGACCTTGATTCCCACAAGTGAAAGCAGAACTATATCGCTCATAACCGCCTGTTTAAGCTCGTCATTAGTCATAGCGTTTCCGCCGTATTTTACAACTACAATTTTGTCATTGTATTTTTGTATATAAGGAAGTGCGTCAATCAGCACTTTTGAACGAATATTATTTGAAATTTCCATTTTTAACTCCTGTAATCCCCATTGATTTTAACATAATCATAAGTCAGGTCACATCCCCATGCAGCCGCAGAACACTCGCCGTTGCCGATGTTAATAAGTACTGTAATTTCTTCTTCCATAAGGATTTTTTTAGCTTCCTCTTCAGAAAAGTCCACTCCTGCACCGTTTTTACATACAGTAATTTTTCCGTAGCTTGATGCCAGATAAACATCGACCTTGTTTATATCAAAATCAGCGTCTGCATACCCTACAGCACAAAGTATTCTTCCCCAGTTTGCGTCCTCGCCAAACATAGCCGCCTTAAAAAGACTGGAGGTAATAACCGATTTTGCAACTACCTGAGCGGTTTTTACATCGTCAGCTCCTGCACAAATACATTCAATAAGCTTTGTAGCGCCTTCACCGTCCCTTGCCATCATTCTCGCAAGATTTATCATAACAACATAAAGAGCGTTTTCAAATATGGCAAAGCTTTCATTTTCCGAACATATTTCATTAACGTCCGAAAGACCGTTAGCTATAATACAGCACATATCGTTTGTAGACTGATCTCCGTCAACACTCACCATATTAAGAGTAGTTTTTACTACATCGCTTAAAGCTCTCTGAAGATATTCCGGAGAAATTGCGACGTCAGTGGTAATAAACGAAAGCGTAGTTGCCATATTAGGGTGAATCATACCGCTCCCCTTAAGCATACCGCCCATAACGCATTTTTTACCGTCAATTTCAAATTCAACAGCGACTTCCTTAGGCATAGTATCGGTAGTCATAATAGCTTCAACAGCCGCACTGTTTCCCTCATAGCTTACACCCTTGCAAAGCTCCGGCATTCCCTTTTCAATAGGTTCAATGGGAAGAACCTGACCGATAACTCCGGTAGACGCCACAATAAAATCCGACGGCTTAAGATTAAATTCACGAGCCGCAAGCTCACACATTTTTTCGGCCTTTTCAACACCGTCAGCATTGCATGTATTGGCATTTACAGAGTTTACAATAACTCCTCTGACCTTTCCGTCTGCAATATTGCTTTTCGTAACCTGAATAGGAGCACCCTTAACTTTGTTTGTTGTGTATACTGCCGCCGCAGTGCATCCCTTGTCTGCAATAATTACAGCAAGATCATTTTTCTTTTTAGCGGAAGAAAAAGCATTGTTGGACTCTGCCGAATTTTTTTCCGTGTCAGTCAAAGGCTTGTGAGCCAATCCGCACTGTATACCGTTAGCCTTAAAGCCCTGTGCGGCACATACTCCGCCGTCAATATATTTAAATCCCTCAAATTTAACTTTATTAATCATAGCTTTAATCCTTTATAATAATCCTGTCGTTTCATCAATACCCATCATAATGTTCAGGCACTGAACCGCCGCACCCGAAGCGCCTTTTCCGAGGTTGTCAAGTCTTGAACATAAAAGCATCTGTTCACTGTCGCCGAAAACGTATATTTCCATTTTATTGCTGCCGCTGAGGCCGTTTGACGTCAAGAAACCGTCCGGAACACATTCGCTGCCCACAGGTTTCACTTCTATAAAATTTGAATCCCTGTAGTTTTCGTACAGCGCTTCTCTTACCTGTTCGGGAGTATATTTTTTCTGAAGCAGTCTTCCCTGCAAAGGAATTGAAACCACCATTCCGCTGTAATAGTTGTCAACAATAGGATTAAACATAGGTTTGTAAGCAAGCCCGGATATTTTCTGCATTTCAGGCAAATGCTTGTGGTTCATATTCAGCGCATACTGTCTCGGACTCATTAGCTCGGCAGGTTTGTCATTGCTTTCATAAGCGGCAATGGCTTTCTTTCCCGCACCGCTGTAGCCTGAGGTTGCATAAGCAAAAACAGGATAAAACTGCGGAATTATACCTGCTTTAACAAGAGGATAGCATATTGATATAAATCCGCTTGCATAGCAGCCGGGATTTGCAACTCTCTTTGAAGTTCTGATTTTTTCCCTATGCTCCGTAGAAAGCTCAGGAAAACCGTATGCCCAGTCAGGATTTGTTCTGTGAGCAGTCGAAGCGTCGATAATTCTTACATGATCATTTTCCACAAGAGAAACCGCCTCAACAGCCGCCTTGTCAGGCAGACATAAAAAAGTAAAATCAGAAGCATTTATAAACTTTTTACGCTCATTTATATCTTTTCTTTTATCTTCATCTATTTTTAAAAGTTCAATATCGTTACGTCCTTCAAAACGTTCAAGAATTTTAAGCCCTGTAGTACCTTCCTGACCGTCAATATAAACTTTTACTGCCATTTTTCTCTCCAATTCATTTACCATTTTCTGCTGTTTTTTCCGCTTTCGTCTTTAAAACATCTCCACATGCTGATCGCTATTATAAGCGCAATCATAATAACGCTCCAGACGATTGAAGCCTTACCGCTTAGTTTCAGTACTGCTATAATAAGGATTTCACCAAGAATCCATACAAGCATTGCGACAACAGTCAGCAGCACAATAAATACAACATGTTTCTTACTCATAATATGCACCAAGCTGTTTTTTTGTTATTTCAATCTGTTTTATTACCGATTCAGGCGCAGGACCGCCGAAAGATTTTCTTTCCCTAACGCAAGTTTCCAAACTGATAGCCTTGTAAATATCATCATCAAATAATTCAGACAATTCTCTGTAGCTTTCAATAGGAAGTGTTTCCAACGTCAAACCCTTTTCAATGCATTCCGCAACGAGTCTGCCTGTAATTTTATAAGCGTCCCTAAAAGGCATACCATGTTTTACCAGATAGTCCGCACAGTCGGTAGCATTAATAAATCCTCCTGCTGCTGCGGCTCTCATTTTATCTTTGTTTACTCTCATAGTTTCAATCATTGGTATAAACGTTTTAAGACAAAGCTTTACATTGTCTACGGAATCGAAAATTGCTTCTTTATCCTCCTGCATGTCCTTGTTATAAGCCAACGGCAGACCTTTAAGCATAGAGAGCAAAGTTAAAAGATTACCGTTAACACGTCCTGCTTTACCTCTGATAAGTTCAGTTACATCCGGATTTTTCTTTTGCGGCATAATTGAAGAACCGGTTGCATAAGCATCGTCAAGTTCTATAAACTTAAATTCCCACGAACACCACATAATTATTTCTTCTGAAAATCTTGAAAGATGAGTCATAATTAGAGATATTGCACAGTTTAATTCAACACAAAAATCCCTGTCTGAAACTCCGTCCAAACTGTTAACCATAGGACTGTCAAAACCAAGTGCTTCTGCCGTCATATTTCTGTCAATAGCATAAGTAGTACCGGCAAGAGCACAGCTGCCCAAAGGACATTCATTCATTCTTTTTAAGGTATCCTCAATACGTCCCAGATCTCTTAAAAACATCTGAGCATAAGCCATAAGATGATGACCTAGAGTAATTGGCTGAGCCCTTTGAAGATGAGTATAACCCGGCATTACTGTTTCAGTATGCTTTTGAGCCATATTACAAAGTACATCTGTCAGCTTAAGAACCAGAGTTTTAATTTCCTTTATTTCATCTCTCAGATAAAGACGGATATCCAAAGCCACCTGATCGTTTCTCGAACGGGAAGTGTGAAGTCTTTTTCCCACATCACCCAAACGCTTAGTCAGTTCAGCTTCAATAAACATATGAATATCTTCAGCGGTCATATCCATTTCAAGACTGCCGCTATTAATATCTGTAAGTATTCCTCTAAGACCGTCAATAATTTTTTCGCTGTCAGACTTTGAAATAATTCCGCACTGTCCAAGCATTGACGCATGAGCAATACTTCCCTGTATGTCATGGCGGTACATTCTTCCGTCAAATGAAATGGACGAATTGAAAGCGTTTACAGTTTCGTCAACTTCCTTAGAAAATCTTCCCGCCCACATTTTATCTGCCATATCGGTAAATCCTTTCAATATATGTCAATAAGCACATAGGGGCGAACAGAATATGTCCGCCCACAAGATTATAATTTAAATTACTTGTTGTTTCTCTTCTGATCAAGCTTAGCCTTAACCTTAATAGGCAGACCGAAAAGATTGATAAATCCTGCACTGTCAGTTTGGTCATAAACCTCATCAGCGTCAAATGTAGCAACTTCTTCATCATAAAGAGTGTAAGGTGAAGTAACGCCGGCATTAATGATGTTGCCCTTATAAAGCTTAAGCTTAACATCACCAGTAACAGTTTTCTGAGTTTCTGTCACAAATGCACTGAGTGCTTCACGAAGAGGAGTATACCACTGACCATTGTACACTATATCAGCAAATTTGATTCCGATATACTGCTTCATTCTGGCAGTTTCCTTATCAATTGTAATAGTTTCCAGAACTTCATGAGCATGATAAAGAATAGCGCCGCCCGGAGTTTCATAAACGCCTCTTGACTTCATGCCTACCAAACGGTTTTCAACCAAATCAGCAAGACCGATACCGTTTTCACCGCCTAATTTATTAAGTGTTTCTACCAGTTCAACAGCGCCCATTTCCTTGCCGTCAATAGCTGTAGGAACGCCCTGTTCAAAGTGCAGAGTAACATAAGTAGGCTTGTCAGGAGCCTGAATAGGAGAAACGCCCATTTCAAGGAAACCTTCCTTTTCATACTGCGGTTCATTTGCAGGATCTTCAAGATCAAGTCCTTCATGTGATAGATGCCAAATATTCTTGTCCTTTGAATAATTTGTTTCACGGTTTATCTTAAGCGGAATGTTGTGAGCTTCTGCATACTCAATTTCTTCATCTCTGGATTTAAGATCCCATATTCTCCAAGGAGCGATAATTTCCATATCAGGAGCAAAAGCCTTGATAGCAAGCTCAAAACGCACCTGATCATTACCCTTGCCTGTACAGCCGTGACAAATAGCGTCAGCGCCTTCCGCAATAGCAATTTCAGCAATTCTCTTAGCGATTATAGGACGTGCAAAAGATGTGCCGAGCATATATCTGTTTTCATAAATTGCTCCGGCCTGAACAGTCGGGAAAACATAGTCTGTAATAAACTCTTCAGTAAGGTGTTCGATATAGAGCTTAGAAGCGCCTGTTTTAAGAGCCTTTTCTTCAAGACCTTCAAGCTCGCTTGCCTGACCCACATCACCGGAAACCGCAATAACCTCGCAGTTATTGTAATTTTCTTTCAGCCACGGAATGATAATAGAAGTATCAAGACCGCCTGAGTAAGCTAAAACAACTTTTTTAATTTCTTTTTTTGCAGCTGGTTTATTCATAATGGTATACCCCCGATTTAAATTTTCTAAAGTCATTAATCTTATTATACACCTTTATATTCAAATGTCAAGTCTATTTTTGCATAAATATGCATAGTTTTTTTGTTTATGCATATTTTATACATAATTTATGTATATATACATTACGGATGCGGTTTGCCCTGACGATAGGCTTCCATAATGTCCTTAAAAACATCACCGCTTGAGGGAGGAGTCCAAGTAATTGCATTTGCACCTGCGTCAATAGTTTCCAAAATAGAAGCATCTGTCGGACCACCGGTAGCAATAATAGGAAATTCGGGAAATTCCCTCCTTATTCTTCTTACCACATTTGCCGTATCCTTAGCAGCAGAAACATTAAAAATAGTAGTTCCGGCATCAATACGTTCTTTAAAATCAACATTATCGTTAACAACAGTAACAATTAACGGAATATCAATTTGATTGCTAACTTTCTGAATAATATCATTAGAAGTAGGAGCATTAACAACAACACCGGTAGCACCCTGCATTTCGGCATAATGAGCAAGATTAAGAACCCTGTTGCCATTGGTAAGCCCTCCGCCAACGCCTGCAAATACCGGAATATCAGCCGCAAGCATAACTGCCTGAGTAATAATAGGCTGAGGTGTAAAAGGATATACGGCAATAACTGCATCCGCATTAACATTTCTGATAATACATATATCAGTTGTAAAAACCAACGATTTTATTTTTTTACCGAATACAATTATACCGCTGCATTCTTTAATTACTTCCGGTACTCTCAAAGCAAATTTTCTCAGTGTTCCGCTAATATGCGGAGGAGACATTTTCGGCATATTTATCATCTCCTTATAAAAATATAATAAAATGATTATAACTTATTTTTAATTTTTTTACAACCATTTTCACAATTTTTTCAAAAACCTAAAACTAACCTGCATAATATATTAAATAAAAAAAATTCCTGCGGGTAAATGCGCAGGAATTTTTCATTCAATTTTTCTGATAAACACTAACAATTTCTCCGATAAATGTTTTATGAAAAGGATCCTTTTCATAAAACTTCAACAAACTCTTATCAATAAAATCGCTTTCATCCATATTCTCAACAAAAACTTTTCTGCAAACAAATACCATATCTGCTTCTTCAAAAGCAGCATTTCCGTCCAATTCACACAGAGTCAGACCGGTTTCCTTAGCCTTATCACAATCTCTTCCGGAATGAGAACCGCAGAAGCTCAATGCACTTCTGTATTTTTCACTGAAAAACGAAATTGTAAAGAATTCATTTTTTTCAATAAGCTCAAAAGTTTTTCTATTGGAGCGAACCACAGTTGTAAACACAGGCAAATTCCAAATGATTCCGGTTTGACCCCACGAAGCAGTCATGGTATTATATTCGGACTTATCACCGCTGGTAAGAAGAAACCAATCCTTACCAATAAGTTTGTACGGATTAAACTCCAAATTGTATATATCCGTTTTAACAAAACCCATAAAATTCTTCCTTTCTGATAATAATTAAAAAACTAGGGTATAATAAACATATTATCACAAAATCAGAAATATTACAAGTGCCTAGGCTCTTTTTAAAACAGGTTTATACTGAAGTCTCAGCTTGTCTGTAATAAGGGCAATAAATTCGGAATTTGTAGGTTTTCCCTTACAAGTATTAACCGTATAACCGAAAAATGAATTAAGAGTATCAAGGTTGCCTCTGTCCCAGGCAATTTCAATGGCATGTCTGATAGCTCTTTCAACTCTTGAAGAAGTAGTGTCAAATTTTTTAGCAACAGTAGGATATAGCATTTTAGTAACACTTTCAAGCAATTCCTTGTCTTCCAATGAAGACAAAATAGCCTCTCTTAAGTAATGATAACCCTTGATATGTGCAGGGACTCCAAGCTGATGTATAACTTCTGTCACAACAACTTCCATATCCTGGTTTTCTTTTTCATGTGCATCTTCTGCTGTTCCCTGAAGTAAAGACATAATTCTGTCTCCAAGTGAATTTACATCAAATGGTTTAAGCATAAAATAAGCCGCACCATTTTGCATAACCTGTCTTTCAATAAACGGGTTATCATAAGAGGATGTAACAATAAACTCAGGTTTCTTACCGCCCAAAGCCTGAACCTTTTTAATAAGTTCTATTGCGTCCATATGCGGAAGAATAGCATCTACAACAACTATGTCGGGGCAGTCATTTTTTATAGTCTCAAACAGAACCCCGCCATCTTTAGGTCTTGTTACAGCATACATACCCATACTTCTGAGTGTACTTGCACATGTAATACCATATTCAACACTGTCGTCTCCAATTAGAACTTTAATTTTATTTACCATTGTTCTACCTCCATATTTTTTCTACTTCCATATATTAACATATTAAAACACTTAAATCAATAGCAATTATTAAAAGATTTTAGCAGAAATTGGATTTATTTGTAAAAAAGTTGTTAATAAATTATTAATTTTATAATCATAACGACAAAACCCCAAAAATTACTGTCAGTGTCAGTTTGTTTTTACAGCAAAAAAATTTTTTCAACCAAAACTTTCGAGTTAAATAATTAGTATTTTTTTCGTTAATTATACATTTTAATTTGTATAAAAAGAATCCTATTGACAAAATCAAGAGATTTATTTCTCAAAACATAAAAACAGCATTTGTCATAAATAAAAAATAATTAAGTTTTTTTCTAAAAATTTATTCCTCTAATGGAATTAACATGTTTTAACGTTTCTATAATATTTTCTTTAATTCAAAACAATTCGCATAAAACAGATTCAAAATAAAAATTAGTAATAAAACAATAAGAAATTTGCCTTAATAAACAGTTTTAAATCAGCCAATATTAAGTAAGAGCCGATCAAACAAGACGCAAAATCAACACAAAGAAAGGACAAAAAAATGAAAAAAATAATAAAATCAGCAATAGGCATAGTATCTTTATTAGTCATTAATATTTGCACAATTATTGGTTATTATGCTGTAAATCTTCCGGATAGTTTTTATGTCTCCAAAGGAAACGATCTAAAACTGTCCACAAGATTTTCAATTAAAGCTGAATCAGATAATGCATTAGCTTCTTTCGCAGGACAAACATATCCGAAATCAGAAACCGCACGTCTGAAACTTTTCGGACTGCTGCCCGTAAAAGACGTTGAGATTCACACAGTTGAAACTCCTATTTTAATTCCGGGCGGAAATCCTTTCGGAATAAAACTTCTCATGGAAGGCGTAATGATTGTAGGAATGGGAGAGATTAAAACCGATTCGGGAATGGAATGTCCGGCAGAAGAATGCGGACTAAAAGAAGGAGATATTATTATATCGATTAATGACAAAAAAATAACATCTAATGCAGAAATACAGAATATAGTAGCAGCATCTAAAGGAACTCCTCTAAGAGTCATATACACACATCAAGACGAACAAAAAACCTCTGTTTTAACCCCTGCATTATCTTCGGCTGATAATAGCTATAAGGCAGGTATATGGGTAAGAGACAGTACCGCCGGCATCGGTACAGTTACTTTTTATGAACCGACAACAAATCGTTTCGGCGGTTTAGGACATCCCGTCTGTGATTCGGACACCGGAGAGATCATACCTGTTTCCAGCGGAGATGTAGCAGATGTTTCCATAACAAAGGTTGTCAAAGGATATTCCGGTTCACCCGGAGAGCTTCACGGAACATTTAAATCAGATATGTCAACAGGAACTATATATTTCAATAATAAGTACGGAATATTCGGCGAAATGTTTGAGCCGATTAAGGAATCAAACGGAATACCGATGGGATTAAAACAGGAAATAGAAACCGGACCTGCAACCATATATACCACTATCGACGGAAATGGTCCAAAGGAATATGATATAAATATTGAAAAGATCGACTATAAAAACAGCGGTACTAAAAATATGACTATAAAAATCACAGATAAAGAACTTCTGGAAAAAACAGGAGGTATTGTACAGGGAATGAGCGGCAGTCCCATAATACAAAACGGAAAATTAATAGGAGCAGTTACACATGTATTTGTAAGTGATCCGCAGCGCGGCTACGCAATATTCTGCGAAAACATGTATGAATCGGGGATTGCAAATTATTAACTTTGAGAAAATTATGTATAAAAATTAGCTCAGGGACGTTACACTGTAACGTCCCTGTTTTAACAGAAAATTTATTTTTCGCTGCTGAAACCACTTTCAACCAGTTCAACTAAAGACTCTACTGCCTGCTGTTCGTCAGAACCGTCAGCAATAATTCTGATATCAGTACCGCCTACGATTCCCAGTGAAAGGATACCGAGAAGGCTCTTTGCATTAACTCTGCGTTCTTCCTTTTCGATCCAGATAGATGATTTAAATTCATTAGCTTTCTGAATAAAAAAAGTTGCAGGTCTTGCATGTAACCCAACCTGATTTTTAACCATTACATCTTTAACAAACATAACAAACTCTCCTATCTTTAATAATGGAATAATATCCATCCCTAATATAATTTTGTTATCTGCTGATTAAATTATACAGGCTATTTTTCATATAGTCAACGTGAAATTTACACTAAAATAGCTATTTTAGCAAAAATTCTACGCTTTGATTAATGTTAAGATTTATAAAAGGTTAAGATTTGTTTATATTAACTAACGTAATTTGATGTTAATTAAAATTATTCACTATAAACAAGTTTCAACATTTATTTGTGTGTAGTTTCAACAAGTAATATTTTTATTATATATGTTCGTTTTCCTTGTCCTTAATGTATACTTTATACATATCCGGACGTTTTTCTTTTGTAATTTCAAGACTTTTTTTCAATCTCCAATCAGCGATATTTTTATGGTGACCGGAAAGAAGAACAGACGGAACTGCTTCTCCCTGCCATATTTCAGGTCGGGTATATTGGGGATATTCCAACAATCCCCCGAAATGGCTTTCATCTTCAAAGCATTCCGGACTTGAAAGTACACCATCGCACATTCTTGCAACTGCATCGGTAAGGACTGCTGCCGGCAGTTCTCCTCCCGTCAGAACATAATCGCCGATAGAAATTTCCTCATCAACGATTTTATCCAATATTCGCTGATCGACACCTTCATAATGACCGCATAAAATCAGGATATTATCCAGTTTTGCAAGCTCCACAGCTTTTTTCTGATTAAAAACGCTGCCTTTCGGTGTCATATATATTGTATGCGGTTTTGCTCCCAGTTGTTCACAAACAGCGTTGTAGCAGTTGTATATAGGGTCAGCCTGCATCACCATTCCCATACCGCCCCCATAGGGAATATCGTCAACACGCCTGTGCTTATCATTGGTATAATCCCTTATCTGATGGCAGTATATTTCCAACGCACCTTTTTTTCTGGCTCTCCCCACAATACTCTCAGACAGGATAGCTTCACACATTTCCGGAAAAAGGGTTGCAATATCAATCCTCATCAAATAATCCCTCCAAAGGACGAATCATCAACACTGAATTTTCTATATCAATATTTACTATAACGTCCGGAATAGCCGGAATAAGAACAATTTTATCTCCGTTTTTCACTTCGTATACATCATTAGCGCCGGTTTGAAAAACGTCCGTTACATTACCGTATTCTTCGTTTGTATCAGCATTTATGACCTTCAGACCGATAAGATCCTGAATAAAATACGTACCTTCTTCAAGTTCAACATCGTTTCTGTCAATATATATAATATTGTTTCTGAGAAGATTTGCAGCTTCCGGCGTATCAATGCCTTTAAATTTTGCAAGAACCATATTTTTATGAACTCTGGCATTTTCAATTTGAAGTAATTTTTTATCTTTTCCCAAATAAAGAATATCAAATTCACAGATAAATTCAGGATCATCACTCCAAGGCATAATTTTTACTTCTCCTCGAAGTCCATGAATATTAACAATTTTACCTGTTTCAATAAATTCTTTCAAATGTTAACACCTCCCCGTATCTGTAAAACATAACACACTTTAAAAAGGCTCAAATCATATCCATAAGAAATGATTCAAGCCTTATAATCAATCAATTTCAACTGCAATTTTAAGGTTGCTTCTTGCAGCGCCGGCACGCATAATAGTACGGATTGCTTTAGCAATTCTTCCCTGCTTGCCGATAACTCTTCCCATGTCATCCGGAGCAACATTTAAATGAAGAACAATAACGCCTTCTTCATTCGGTGCATCTTCGATAATTTTAATGGAATCCTTGTCTTCAACAAGATCCTCAACAATTGCATACAGTAAATCTTTCATTAATTTCCTCCAAAAAAGGACTATACGAGGCAAGAGACATTACTCCTGCCCAACGAATGCCCTGAATGCAGATTAAAGCACACCGTTTTTCTTTAAGATTGTCTTAACAGTATCTGTAGGCTGTGCACCGTCTGCAATCCACTTCTTAGCCTTTTCAGCATCAACTGAAACAACAGAAGGTTCCTTAGTAGGATCATAATAACCGATTTCTTCGATAAATCTGCCGTCTCTAGGATATCTTGAATCAGCAACAACTATACGATAAAAAGGAGCTTTCTTAGCGCCCATTCTTCTAAGTCTGATTTTAACTGCCATTTTTTTCACCTCCGAAAAAAATAATAAATATATATTAATGCGTTAATGCATTAATCAGCTTACATAGGAGGAAGCTTGTCAAGGTTCATACCTGCCAGACGCTTCATCATTTTTTTATTCTTCATTCCCTTGCCGCCGTTTAATTGCTTCATCATTTTCTGCATCTGTTCAAACTGCTTGAGAAGCCTGTTTACGTCCTCGACTTTAGTACCGCTTCCCGCCGCAATTCTGCGTTTCCTCTGAGGATTTATAATAGAAGGCTTTGCTCTTTCCGCTTTAGTCATTGACGTAATCATTGCCTCAATACGCACAAATTGCTTATCGTCGACATCAATATCCTTAAGCTTATCGCCAACCCCCGGAATCATTGATATTATAGACTTTAAGGAGCCCATTTTCTTTATATTTTTAAGCTGATCAAGAAGATCATCCATATCAAACTTGTTTGCCTGAAGCTTTTTTGCCATTTCTTCGGCATCCTTGTGACTTATTGCATTCTCAGCCTTTTCAATCAGCGTCATAACATCGCCCATACCAAGAATTCTGGAAGCCATTCTTTCAGGGTGGAACTGTTCAAACTCATCAAGCTTTTCGCCCATACCCACAAATTTAATCGGCTTTCCCGTTACCGCCAGTACAGACAAAGCCGCACCGCCCCTTGTATCGGAATCAAGCTTTGACATAAGAACGCTGTCAATTCCAAGAGCGTCATCAAACGCCTTTGCTACATTTACTGCGTCCTGACCGGTCATAGCGTCAACCACAAGCATAATCTCGTCAGGCTGTACTTCGGCCTTAATATTTTGCAGTTCTTCCATAAGCTCGGTATCAATATGCAGACGTCCTGCAGTATCAAGAATAATAATATCGTTTCCGTAATCTTTAGCGTGAGCCACAGCCTGTTTTGCGATAACAACAGGACTGATCTGTCCCATTTCAAAAACCTTTACGTCAGCCTTTTCACCTACGACTTTCAGCTGGTTAATAGCTGCCGGACGGTAAATATCACAGGCTACCAGTAAAGGTCTGTGACCTTCTTTTTTAAAGTGCTTGGCGAGCTTAGCCGAATGAGTAGTTTTACCCGAACCCTGAAGACCGCACATCATAATGATACAAGGTCCTTTTGACGGCATATTGATGCGTGCATTTGAATCACCCATCAGCTCACACAGCTCATCTCTGACTATTTTAATCACCTGCTGTGCCGGAGTAAGACTTTCCAAAACTTCATTTCCCACAGCTTTTTCCGAAACCTTAGCCACAAAATCCTTTACAACCTTGTAGCTTACGTCTGCTTCAAGAAGAGCCAGACGAACTTCTCTCATAGCGTCCTTTATGTCGGATTCAGTAAGCTTTCCTCTTGATTTCAGCTTTCTGAACACATTGTTAAGCTTTTCGGACAATCCTTCAAAAGCCATTCAGTCCTCTCCTTTCAGCATTATCAGAATATTTCCTTTCCCTTTCCTGCAAGACCGATAATTTCATCTGTCTTGTCTGTACCGTTGCTTTTCATATTGCAGGCACAGTCCGAAATAGCGCTGAAATATTCTCTGCATTTTACAATTTTTTCGGCAAGACCGAGTTTTTTTTCAAACTCTTCAAGCGTCACTTCGCCTCGTTTGATACTGTCTCTCACAGCCTGTCTTGTAATATTATTGCTTTCAGCTATTTCACCGAGAGAAAGATCCTCCCAGTAATAAAGCTCCATTACATCACGCTGCCTGTCTGTCAGCATATTACCGTAAATATCAAGCAAAATAACGAAATCAAGGTTTTTTGCCATTTTTTCATCACTCCCGACAGGTGTAAAGGCAAATCACTTTACACATTATAGCATAATAACAGTCGATTGTCAAGGGGATTTTAAATTTTTTCTTCTTAACATATATCAAAATATATTTATAAAAATAGTATTTTTATATTGACTTTTTATGGAATTTATAGTATTATATAAATGGAATTAATTCCTTGCATATTTTTTTAAAAAATCAAATATAATAAAGGAGAGTAAAATGACTACAAAAAAATTTGTTTCTGTTTTATCTGCTTGTTGCAGTATTTTAATGTATTCAATAACTGCGATTCAAGTAAGTGCTGTTACATCAACACCTCGTTTCATTGATAATGATACAAATGTATCTGGTTACAGTAATTCTCGTTATGGATTCAGCGAATACATGTCATCTTCATCATTGTACTATAGTGATGCCAGAATACAAAACTCTGGCAACTCCAGTTATTCTTATCATTACCATTTTCCAACAGTATCTACTACAAAAGATAATATTTCAGTTGAAATTAAAGCTTATTTAAATCATTCTAGATTCACTGATCCACAAGCAACATATTACGCTTCAGTTAATGTTGATGATGTATATTACAAAATTGGAACTATTAATCAGAATTCGGCAAACGCTGGCTGGAATTACGTAAATACAAGAAGTTTTAATAAGAATTATAAGATTCAGGGAGCGTTTGTAGTAAACGAAGCATATGTATGTCCTTCCGGTAATTCCAGATACGAAACCGGTGCAGATGCTGTATATGTTACCCCGTCATATTAATAAGGAGGAATTTTAAATGAACAAAAGAATATTAGCTTCAATAGTTTCCTTAAGTGCCGTTTGCGCTGTAGGCGTGGGACTTGTATGTGTTTCCCCTTGGAAATCATCAACATCAGGAGAAAATGCTCAAAAAGAACCTCTTAACGCTCCCCTTTCAACAGAAAATCTGCTGGATATCAGCGGCAGACTAGCGGATAATGAATCCATGGAAGATAAATCCGCCGCCTATTCTCTAAATGATGATGAAGAAATCACAAAGAAAAGCATTTTCTTTAAAATGCTTAATACCATAGATTATTTTAACACTGCGGAGGGTAGTATAGAGATATGCAATGAAGGCGATATAAGAACCTCAGAATTCGCCTGCAACCTTTTAACTGCCGACGCCTATGAATATTCAATATGGGGAGATGAAATTTATGAAGATTATTCATCTTCTAACGGAGAATTTTATAAAGTCTTAAAAGAGCGTAAACTCATAAATAAAGGTTTGGGAGCATGCAATATTGAAGAAGCGGTTCCTATTCCCGACAGCGAAAGAATTACAGTTGCCGAAGACGGCATTAACTGCTATGCTTACAGGGCAGATCCTATAAATGCACCAACAGCCCGCGAGGGTCTTCAGCCGCAGGAATTAACATTTAATTTTATGACTGTGGAAGACAATTGGGATATTACAGGCGAAACGACATTCCTTGACAGAGATTGTGTAGTAATCGAAGGTCATACCAATGATTACGCCGAAGAAAAGCTCGGGGTTTACACATTTGAATTTACTGTTGATAAGGAAACCGGAGTGCTGATGAAATATGACGGATTTGACGCTGACGGAAATATTGTTTCATATTCCAGATTCACTGAACTAACTTTTAACAGCAATCCTGAAATCAAAAAATTCAATCAGAATGAATACGCTGATTTTGAAATTAATGATCAATCCCATCCAAAACATGAATAATAAACTCACAACGTCCTTAAAAGTAAGGGCGTTTTTTATGAATTGCATAAAAATTATTTTAACAAATTAAATGAGTTGTTTAATATTAGCTAAAATCAAAAAAAAACGAACTCAACTATTGAAAAAGCTTTGCTTTTATTGTATAATAAAGTTTGAGCATATACCGCTTTTTAAGGTGTATAATAAAAACAAAACTAAATTACCGGGATTGGAGAATAATGATGGTAGAAAAACCAGATATGAAAAAAATAAAAGAAAATTTTCTGAATAAGCTTGAAATCCAGTTTAACGTTGCGCCTAATCAGGCTTCAGACAAACAGATTTATCAGGCTTTATCGGCAATTATCGTTGAAGAACTAAAGAAAAAACGTCAGAAATACATTAATAAGGTACATTCTGACGGTAAAAAACAGGTTTATTACCTCTCAATGGAATTCCTTATGGGTCGTTCACTCAAAACAAGTCTATATAACCTAGAAATAGTAAAAGACGTTGAAAAAATGCTTAAGGAATATGATATCAGACTTGATGATATATATGAATACGAACCTGATGCCGGTCTTGGCAACGGCGGTTTAGGCCGTCTTGCAGCATGCTACCTTGATGCTCTTGCAACACAGGCATTCCCTGCAATGGGTTATTCTATTTGTTATGAATACGGCATTTTCAAGCAGAAGCTCGAAGACGGCTGGCAGACCGAACTGCCTGATAACTGGCTGCCGGGCGGTTCGGTATGGCTTGATGCACGTCCTGAACTTGCTATAGACATTCATTTTGAAGGCGAACTTCATGAATATTGGGACAATCAGTATCACCATCTTTCACATGTAAACTACTCGACAGTACAGGCTATTCCATATGATATGTATGTTTCAGGACATGACAGTGAAGGAGTTTCCGTACTGAGATTGTGGGCTGCAAAAGCTCCGAGCTTTGATATGTCAATGTTTAATCACGGCGACTATGAAAAGGCTCTCGGACAAAATGCCGCTGCAAATGCTATTTCAAAAGTTCTTTATCCAAATGATAACCATCTTGAAGGCAAATCATTAAGACTTCGTCAGCAATACTTCTTATGCGCAGCTTCAGTCGGTGATATCGTCAATAACCATATGTCAGTTTACGGCACTCTTGACAATCTCCATGAAAAGGTTGCCATTCATATTAATGACACACATCCTACACTTGCTATTCCTGAACTTATGAGAATTCTTCTTGATGACTGCGGTTATACATGGGATAAAGCATGGCATATCGTAACAAATACTTTTGCCTACACCAATCATACGGTTATGGCAGAAGCTTTGGAAAAATGGGACGTTAATCTGATTAAAAGAATTATACCGAGAATTTTTACAATTATTGTCGAAATCAACAACCGCTACTGTGCAAGACTTATGGAACGTAATAACGGTGACAGTTCAAAAACAACAAGAATGTCTATTATCAAGGATAATCAGATTCATATGGCTACACTTTGTGTTGTTGCTTCACACAGCATCAACGGCGTTTCTAAGCTTCACTCGGAAATCATCAAGCAGGACGTATTCCATGATGAATATATGGATACTCCGAGAAAGTTTAAAAATGTAACAAACGGTATTGCATACAGAAGATGGCTTTATCAGTCAAATCCGGGACTTACAAATCTGCTCAGAGAAAAAATCGGAGATAAATTCCTCAACGACGGCAGCGAACTGAAAAAACTATGCGTATTTGAAAATGACAAAGCTGTTTTGGAACAGCTCATGAAAATCAAGCGCAATAATAAGGAACGTTTTGCAAAGTATGTTAAACAAAACAGCAAAATCGACATTAATGTTGACAGTATCTTTGACGTTCAGGTTAAAAGACTTCATGAATATAAGCGTCAGCACCTTAATGTAATGAATATCCTTGCCGATTATGATTATCTGTTACAGAATCCGGACGCTGATTTCGTTCCGAAAACATATATATTTGCCGCAAAGGCAGCGCCCGGATATTACCTTGCAAAACAGATCATTAAACTTATTTGGGCAATTTCCGAAGAAATCAGAAAGAATCCTAAAATTAATCAAAAACTATCAGTATACTTCCTTGAGGATTACAGAGTTACTCTTTCAGAACTTCTTATGCCGGCAAGCGATATTTCTGAACAGATTTCGCTGGCAGGTACAGAAGCTTCCGGTACAGGTAACATGAAGCTAATGCTAAACGGCGCTATAACTTTGGGTACTCTTGACGGCGCTAACATTGAAATCAAGGATGCAGTAGGAGATGAAAATATTATTATCTTCGGTATGAAAACAGAAGAAGTAAATGATCTCAAAAGAACTGGCTACAATCCTGAATCATATTATGAAACAAATCCTATAATCAAAAATTGTATTGACAGAATGTACCATGGCATTAACGGCTGTAATTTCAATGAAGTTGCAAACTCATTAAAAAATTCTGATCCATACATGGTTCTGGCTGACTTTGATTCTTACAGAAAGGCTCAGGCTTATTCATCAGAATGCTATAAGGACAGCAAGAAATGGACTCAGATGTCGCTTAATAATATTGCCGGTGCCGGAATATTCTCAGCTGACAGAGCTGTAACAGAATACGCAAAGGATATTTGGGGCCTGTAATTAAAAATAAACTATATTTTTAAAGAGCAAGGGCTTGCAAAAAGCCCTTGTTTTTTAGATTGGAGAATCTTATGAAAAAAATATTCGACAGCTGGGACGTACGGTATAAAAAACCGTTCGGTGCAATAAAAAAAGGAGAACCCTGTGAATTTCGTATAAGACTTCCAAAAGAAACCGTTCTTGATTTTCCACCCGTACCAATACTTGTTGTTTTCAGAACCGGATATAAGGAAACCTTTCTTACAATGAATTTAGAAAAAGAGGAAGATACTCATAATGTTTATATGACTACATTTACTCCAAAACATACAGGGGTACATTATTACTATTTTTCTTATAAACATAATGGTTTCAGAAACTATATCAAGAAGTCCTCATGTCACGAAAGCACGCTAAACAGCGGTGATCTTTATCAGCTAACAGTATATAGTCCTGAATATGAAACTCCCGACTTTTTAAAGGGCGGAATTATGTATCAAATCTTCCCTGACCGTTTCTATAAAAGCGGAAAGCTTCATGAAAATATTCCGGACGGTCGTATACTGCGTGAAAACTGGGAAGAAACACCTTACTACAAACCCGATGAAAACGGTCATGTCTGGAATAATGACTATTTCGGAGGAGATCTTGAAGGTATAAAGGAAAAACTTCCTTATTTAAAGGATCTCGGAGTAACGTGTATATATCTGAACCCGATTTTTGAATCTCATGAAAATCACAGATACAATACGGCAAATTACCGAAAAATCGATCCTCTTCTCGGTACTAATGAAGACTTTAAAACTCTTTGCAGCGAAGCTGAAAAATACGGTATTTCAATAATCCTAGACGGGGTTTTCTCTCATACCGGCGCCGACAGTATCTACTTTAATAAATTCAACAGATATGATAGTGCGGGCGCATACAATTCACCGGACAGTGAATTTTTCTCCTGGTATACTTTCTATGAATATCCGGATAAATATGAAGCATGGTGGGGTATTGACACTCTGCCGAATGTAAAGGAAAACAATAAAAACTACACCGATTACATCTGCGGTGACGGAGGCGTCCTTGACTATTGGATCAGTCTTGGCGCAGCAGGCTACCGTCTTGATGTTGCCGATGAGCTTCCCGACGAATTCCTTGACAATCTTAATAAATGCGTTAAAAAGCACGGAAAGGAAAAAATTATTATCGGCGAAGTTTGGGAAGACGCTTCAAATAAAGAAAGCTACGGTGTTAAACGCCGTTATTTGCTCGGAAACCAGCTTGATTCAGTAATGAATTATCCTTTCCGTACTGCAATAATGAATTATGTATTAGGCGGCAGTCCCTTTGATTTTAAAAACAGTATTATGACTATTCTCGAAAACTATCCAAAGCCGTCAGTTGACGTACTGATGAACAGTATTTCAACTCATGATATCGAAAGAGCAATTAATATACTCGGCGGTGAAAGCTGTGAGGGTAAAAGCAAAGACTGGATGTGCCAACGCTGGCTGACAAATGAAGAATTTGAACTTGGCAGAAACAGATTAAAATGTGCTATGGCATTGCAATACTTTCTTCCGGGTGTTCCATGTATTTACTATGGCGATGAAGCAGGTCAGCAAGGTTATAAAGATCCCTTCAACAGACGCTGTTATCCATGGGGTAAGGAAGATATTCAACTAATTGAACACACAAAACTTCTGTCAAAAGTAAGAAACAGTTCAAAAGTATTTGCCGACGGTACACTCAAATTCTTATATATGGACGATAACGTTATATCTTTCGCAAGAATGAGAACTCACCATAAACGAGCTGTAATTATTTTTATTAATCGTTCCCCTTACGAACAGGTAATTGACAGTTCAAAGCTTGAATTAAAGGATTGCTCTTATTACCATACAATACACGGTGATATTGTTTACGGAGAAAGAATAACTCTTCCTCCATACAGTTTTGCTGCATTTAAAGTGGAAATTCCTAATGAAGACAAATAATAAAACAAAAACGCTTTACCTAAGTAATCGTTATAAAATTTTCAGTCGCCAGAGAAACAACCCTTGATACAGTAAAACAGAAATTACAGGTGCTCACAACCAAAAATATCAATATGATTTTCAATATTGAACTTTCTGAATTCAGATGGCGTACATCCGTTTATTTTTTTAAAAACTCTGTTAAATGTAGTAATGCTAAAAAAACCTGTTAACCCTGCAATATCTGTAATACTGTATTTGCCATCTGCAAGCAGAAGTTCAGATGCCTTTATTCTGCGTTTGTTTATAAAATCCGGAACAGACGAGTTTGTATATTTATAAAACATCTTTGAAAAATAAAATTTACTATAACCTGAAACTTTTGCAAGAGTATCAAGACTTATATCATTCATATAATTTTTATTAATATATTTTATAGTCATCTCAAAAACTTTATCGGATTCACTTAGTTCTGTTTTCTTATTTCCCAGTATTTTAAATTTGATTACATCATATAAAAGTGTCAGAAATTTGATATAAACATATATTTCAGTTGTTATATTATAGTCAAAATACTCCCTATAGATTTCCTGAATGGTATAATTAAGCTTTGATAGAATTTCCGAATCTTCTTTAAGCGAAAAATATATCGGTGACTGTATAAAATCTGAAATATAATTTAAAGCCGGATTACATGAAATTGTATTATAATCCATAAGCAAAAAAATTCTTCTTCCTTTTTGAGCGTCTATTTGGTGAAGTGTTCCGGCGGGAATAATAAGTATTTCCCTTTCATTCAGAATAAATCTTTCCTCTGAACAGTTTATTACATATGTTTCAGAAAGCGGCATAACAATTTCTATACTATTATGCCAATGCATAGGATATGTTTCGTTTTGAATATTATCATAAACAATTATATGTCTGTTTTTCACAAAATCAACGGTTTCAAAATCACCGTTCATATTTTCTGGTTTTATCGGCATAAAATATTACTCTCCTTGGAATTAATTTTTAAATATAACTTTACTTAGTAGTTTATCACTTTTTTAATTTCATATCAAGTAAAAAAAGCCCGATTTAAACCAAAAAATCAGGCTTTTTAAAATTATTATATTAACGAAAGTTTTTTAAATTCTAATTCCAGAGCAGAATATATTTCTTTGTATAAAGAATAATATTTTTCGTATGCCTTAGAATTCTTTTCATTTGAATACTGAATTTTATCTGTCTTTACAACAGCTTTGCAGGCTTCAGGTACACTTCTGTATATTCCGCAGGCAACCATAGCAAGAATAGCCGAACCAAGTGCAGGTCCTTCCTTTGAATCAACAGTATTGACATTACAATTGTAAATATCTGCAAGCATCGAACGCCACAGCTGAGATGTTCCCCCGCCTCCGCAGGCAGCCATATCAGTTATTTCAATATTCATTTCTCTGAATACTTCAATACAGTCACGAAGTGAATAAGAAACTCCCTCCATTATTGCTCTTAGCATATGTTTCTTTGTATGGAAAGATGATAAACCGAAAAATACTCCTCTTGCATAAGGGTCCAGGTGAGGTGTTCTTTCACCCATAAGATAAGGAAGATATATAAGTTTTTCGGCTCCAATCGGAACTGATTCTGCTTCTTTATCCATAATATAATATGCATCTTTATTAAGGAGGTCAGCTGTTTCTTTTTCAGAAGTACAAAAATTATCCCGAAACCATTTTAACGAAAGACCTGCTGCCTGAGTAACTCCCATAACGTGCCAGGAGTTAGGTATGGCCGCACAGCATGTATGCACTCTTCCTTTTGAGTCAATTACAGGGGATGAAGTATGTGCAAAGACAACTCCCGATGTACCAATCGTTGTAAATGCTTTTCCGTCTTCATAAACACCTGTACCTAAAGCTGCTGCTGCATTGTCGCCTGCTCCGCCTGCAACAATAACAGATTCTTCAAGTCCTAGCATTTCTGCTATTTCTTTTCTAAGAGTTCCTGTTACTTGACAAGACTCATATACTTTCGGAAGCATTTCCATATCTATTTCAAGTAAATCGCATATTTTCCTGCTCCAGCATCTTTTTGAAACATTTAATAGCTGCATTCCCGAAGCATCTGAAACATCAGTTGCATATTCACCTGTTAAAATAAATCTGAGATAATCTTTTGGAAGAAGTATATGACGGCATTTTTCATAGTTTTCAGGTTCATTATTTCTCACCCATAAAATTTTTGAGGCAGTCCAGCCTGTAAGAGCAGGGTTAGCAGTAATTTCCATAAACTTTTCATGCCCAACTATGCGATTCATCTGTTCTACTTCTGCCGAAGTTCTCTGGTCGCACCAGATAATAGAATTTCTTATTACATTATTATCTTTATCAAGCATAACAAGTCCGTGCATCTGTCCTGATATGCCTATACCCTTGATTGCTTTTTTATCAACTCCGCTTGTGGATATAACTTTTTTCAAAGTATCAAGCATAGCATTTTTCCAGTCGATAGGATTTTGTTCTGCATAACCGTTTTGGGGCTGATAAATCGGATATTCCATAGCAGCCGAGGAGATAATTTTACCGTTTTCATCAAAAAGAACCGTTTTTGTACTGCCCGTTCCGCAGTCAATACCTATAACATAAGCCATAAAATACTCCTCCCTTTATTGAATTAAAGGCTGAACATTATATTGTTGACAATTGATTCAAGCATTTCCTGTCTGCCGCTTGATAAGCTGTCTGTTGCTTCTCCCTTTTCAAGTGCATACTTTTCAAGATCTGCCATTGACACTTTTCCATCAATAATGTCTTTACCAATTCCGCTTGTCCATGAAGAATATCTGTCTTCAACAAATTTATCTATTCTTCCGTCCTCAATCATCTTTGCTGCAATTCTTAAACCAAGTGCAAATGAATCCATACCGGCGATATAGCTGTAGAAAATATCTTCCGGTTCATATGAACCACGTCTTGCTTTAGCATCAAAGTTCAGACCGCCGTTTGTAAATCCGCCTGCTTTAAGAACTTCATACATACAAAGCGCTGTATCATATACATTTGTTGGGAACTGGTCTGTATCCCATCCAAGAAGCGGATCCCCCTGATTAGCGTCTATTGAACCAAATACGCCATTTTCTCTTGCTACTCTGAGTTCATGTTGGAATGTATGCTGTGCAAGTGTTGCATGATTTGCCTCTATATTCATTTTAAAATCATTTTCAAGACCGTATTTTCTTAAAAATCCTAGTACTGTGGCTGTATCAAAATCATATTGGTGTTTTGTTGGTTCTTTTGGTTTTGGTTCAATATAGAAATCTCCATTGTAACCGATTGAACGTGCATAGTCAACAGTCATCTTCATAAGTCTTGCCATATTGTCCAGCTCGAGTCCCATATTTGTATTAAGAAGTGTTTCATAGCCTTCTCGACCGCCCCAGAAAACGTATCCCTTGCCACCGAGTTTCACAGTTGCCTCAACTGCTTTTTTTACCTGTGCAGCTGTATATGCAAATACATCTGCTGAAGGAGATGTTGCAGCGCCATGCATATACCGTGGGTGGTCGAAGCACTTTGCAGTACCCCATAAAAGCTTTTTTGAGGAATCTTCTTTCATTCTTTCTGCGATATAATCAGTAACTGCATCAAGCTTTGCGTTAGTTTCTGCAAGTGAACCGTATTCAGGAGAAAGATCTCTGTCGTGGAAACAGAAATAATCGATTCCGAGCTTTGTCATAATTTCAAAAGCCGCATCAACCTTGGCTTTTGAACGTGCTGCACTGTCTGTTTCACCCCATGATTTGTCAGCAGTTCCACATCCAAACATATCAGTACCGTCGCCGCCCATTGTATGCCACCATGACAAAGCAAATTTAAGCTGTTCCTTCATAGTTTTGCCACAGATAACCTCGTCAGCATTGTAGAACTTGAATGCAAGTGGATTTGTGCTGTCCTTTCCCTCATACTGAATTTTTCCTATGCTATCAAAATATTCCTTCATTTTTAACCTCCGATAAAATCAAAACTTTTCATTTGTATCATATCTTTCCCATGATACACAAAATACAATGAGTGCACTCCGTCAGTAATATTAACATCTCCGCTGAATTTATACCATTTTCCGTCACAATCATCAGGTATTGATATTCTTCCAACAGATTCACCTTTTTCTTCTATGAGAACATCAATATATGATTCATCTTGTGCCTCTGAATTATCTTTATAATCCATACATCTCTTTATTTCAGCATCACATCTTTTATCTGTACGCTTAGGGACATCAATTCTGACTTTATTATTTTCCGTTTCTTTTCTTATTGTAACACCAAGCTTCTGCACATTTTTGAAGTCAAAATATTTATATCCTATAAGAGTGTTATTTTGAATTTCTGCAATAAATCTTTCTTCGCCAATATTTGTAACATTAGGAAACGGAAGTGTATAAATACTGTTTGAACCATGCGGCATATGTCCATTTGTTATATTGCAGGCAATAATTGCAGGATACTCACCTTCTGCTTTTAAAGGTCCGTTATTCAGACCGCAGCTTGTAACTTCAACCTGTGAAATACTTCCATCAGGATTGATATATATCTTTTCAGCACAAGCCTGTCTGCTGTAATCTGATTTATGTGTCAAACGATGATAAAAAACGTACCATTGATTATTTATTTCAATAATACTTCCGTGAGTTGTACCTGTCATATTGAGCTTTTCAGAATCAGTTCTTCCTTTATAACCAATATCACCATTTGAAACAATTGTTCCGCCAAATACAAAATCTCTGTCGGGACAGTCGCTTGTTGCATAACAAAGTTCGTGATTAAGCCAAGAAGAATAAACAAAATAATATTTATCTCCAACTTTTCTCATTGATGATCCTTCAAAAAACGGATGCTTTTCAAAGGAAGTACCTTTTACTTTATATGGAATAATATGTTTTGCTTCTTCTTTGACAGTAATCATATCATCTTCAAGAACAACCATTGAAGGACCCATAATACTGTCAGGATATGAAAGAATTTCTTCTTTTGTTCTTCCAAACATCTCCATTTCTTCTTTTATATATTCTTCATTTTCAAAGAAATCATCCTGTTCTTCATATCCGTATTGTGTTCCATAATAAACACGGATAGTTCCGTTGTCATTTATTACAGCAGGGTCAAAACAGATATACTTCATCATCGGAGTACCATCAGGGTTTTTAACATATCCTAAAAATTTATATTCTCCTGCCGGACTGTCACTAACAGCAACACTTATCGGTCTTTGATATCCGCCATAGCCGTAGTCTCCGCCCATACAATAATATAAATAGTATTTTCCGTCATTTCCTTGAACAACATCAGGAGCAAACATATACTTAAGATTCGGATAATGAGGATCCTGTGACGATTTGTAAATAACGCCCTCATATCTCCAATCTGATAAATCATCAACCGGCGCTGAATATGTCACATAATCGTCCATGCAAAAAGTATATCCGCCCTCTCTGTCATGCGAACCAAAAATATATACCCTGTCTCCGAAAATATGAGGTTCTCCGTCGGGAATGTACTCATTAAATGGAAGAAAAGGATTGTAAACTTGCTTTTCCTGCATTGTCATGCCTTCTTTCATATTTATTGATATAATTATATCAAATATTATTTCTCAATACTAGCTAATTATTGCTTTTATTATATCAAAAATTGCATTATATATAAGACAGACTCTCATAATATTTCTGAGAGATAATAAATCGAGAACAATTCTCAATCACCAACACAACAACGCTTGATATATCTTACCTTGTTTATCCATTTATAATAACGATTATTAATATAAAAATCAGTCGTATTCTATTTAGAATACGACTGATTTAATTTAATTATTTATTAATATATTTGATGTTTCTGTTGTTTCGGTAGTTGCGGAGTACAAATTCTATTTGTACTCCGCTTTCTTATCCTATTCGATTATTTTTTCGGTTTTATTATTTCTTCGTTTATGATATCTGCATAAAGGTAAAGCGTTTTTGCGTAATAGGAGAAAAAATATGTTTATTGCTGCTGTTTATTCAGCTCTGAAAATACAGAAATATATTTAGACCATTCATCTGAAATTTCATCTAAATCTTCATTTGAATAAATCTTAAGATAACTGTCAAGGGTTGCAAAACCATAAAATTTATTAAATACCTGCCAGTGATCCCACTGAACCTTTTCTTTATTATATTCGTCTAAATCAGTGGTTTCGGAAACATACGTGTTATAATCACTTTCATAATACTCATCAAAATTTATATAATCCTCGTAAAAATTATATGAAAGTTCTTGTAAATATCGTAATTCACTGTAAAGATTGTCATTATAATCCATTCCGTATTGTTCAATTAAATAATTAATATCATAACCATCTCTAAGTGCATTTATAAGAGAGTCCTTGGAAACTATAAATGCAGTTTCACTCAAGCTTTTAAATAAACTTTCCGCCTTATCATTAAACTCTGACGGAATAATATATAGTTTTCCGTCATAATTGACACAATAGCAATCACTTTCTTCGTAATAAGGTGCTCTTAACATACCCAACTTTATCATGCTTTCAAACTGTTCAAAATTCAGCAAACGTCCTTCTATAGTGTTTAAATATGCCGAACCAAAAGAGGCTGACGCCTCATCCGTACCCCAGCACTTCAAAGCTTGGGGAGGATACAATGTAGCCACTAAATAATCTAAACTTGTAAATTGCGGTACAGTTAAATTATACTTTTGCAGGCACTCTATTGTATTTTTAAACGATTCCCTTACAGGAAATTCATTGTTAATATAACAATATACGTTATCAGTAAGCATCTGCTCAGCATTCATACTACTATAATCTTTCCCATAAGCTTCACAGATTTCTCTCGCCTGAGATTTACTGATTTTATTTTCTTCAGCATCGGTATTGAAAATATTTGTAATATTAATTTTATATATAACTTCCATTTTATTGTTTACATACTGATGATGGATCAACTCATTCATAATACATTTTTCCAGAAAAGCGCCCATTTGAGGAGTTGAATCAAGAATCAACAATTTTTTTATTTCCTCAAAAGTCAGTATATAGTACCTAGTTACTGTTGAGCCTGTTTTAAGTTTATATGTAAAGTTCACTGAATAACGAGGGTAATCTGCCTTTGGTGTACCGTCATAATAAACATCAGAATCAAGATAATCCTCATAATAATAATCATTACTAAATAATGCTTCATCAAATTCTCCGCTGTAATACAAGTCAAGAACATCCTCATGAACCTCAATGATTCTTTCAATAACTTCTTTTTGAGTATAAATTCTGTTATATTTTTTATTATAATAATCTACGTTGGTTCCACTAACTACACTTTTATCAAATCCCTGATAACTTACACTGACGCTTTTTACAGAGTTTAAGGAAGGGATACGGCTTTCTACACCAAAACCTTTAGTTCCCACTGCAATAATACACACTATTAAAATAGAAACCATGGTAATTGCATAACGAATAAATGACTTGTAAATTTTCTTAAAACCTCTGTTAGTAATAACCTCAAAAATAAGATAAACGATAAGTGAAAATACAATAACCGGAATAATAGTAGTAATATCATACCTTGCAATAAGAGAAATGGCCATTAAAACAGAGGTTATAACAAGATAATAAAGAAACTTGTAAACATAAGGCTTAGAAACATCTTCTGCTTTTCTTTTCATATACAAAAACATAGAAAATAAAAATACAGCTGCTGTAAACAGTAAAAAGAAAACTATCCATTTACCGTAAACACCTGCCGGAAGACAGCCTGATACATCTAAATAAAGGAAATCATTTGTAGCAAGAAGGAATATTAGATAAATTCCGGCGCCTATAGGGCTTGTATATCCTAAAACAGGAAGAATAGTATCAAAAATCGAAATGCCGTAAAGATCGGCAAAAAACATTGTTGCTATAACTGCAATAAGTCCCGGTATCAGTATATTTATAATAAGAATATTTATTATACTTTCAAATAATGTTCCGCAGCAGTTTAAAACAAATATAGTTAAAGTAT
This sequence comes from uncultured Oscillospiraceae bacterium, assembly GCA_949745795.1. GTDB lineage: Bacteria > Bacillota > Clostridia > Oscillospirales > Ruminococcaceae > Porcipelethomonas. Next base: position 31,901 of record CATKAZ010000114.1, read on the forward strand.
ATAAAAGGGTCATAATAAGAAGTCCGGCAAATTCACCCTGAATAATCAAAGCTATAAAAGAACCGTCTTCAAGTAATCCGGACATTTTTTCTACACATACTCCGGAAGCCAGTAAAATTGCAATTGATAAAATGCCGGCAACAATATACGGAACCAAGTATACTGCAAGTCCCGAAAGATAATCACTTAAAAATTTATATTTACGCTTAATAGGAAGTGAATAAATCATATCCACCTGTGATTTTTTATAAAGATAGCTGAAATTATTAACAGCAATAATGATACCGCAAATTATAGATACACCTATACAAAATAAAGAGATCAGCGTAAAAAATCCCAAACTCATCATACTTATACTTCCGGTATTGTCTGAATCATATATTGAAGCAGCAGTCAATGTAACTGACAGCATAGGCAATCCCAACAGCTGTAAAATACTGATTATAATCAATATTTTTTTATTTTGTTTAAGGCTGAGCATAAAATTTTTCCAAAACATACTATCTGTTCTCTGTTTCAATGGCATTATAGTCATAACCCAGCACCTCCATTTCGTAAATAAATATTTCTTCCAGGGACAGCGGAATTATATCAAGAACTATAGGGTTTTTAGGTTCAAGCTTCTTTTTTATTTCCTCTACCTCTCCCCTGGCTATCAAATAATAAACGCTTTGATTTTTCTCGTAATGCAGAATTTCGACTCCTGTTCCGGCAAGCTCTTCCTTTGAATAATACTGCGGCATATCCGGATCAGCAGATCTAAATACTGCCTGAATTTTATGTATATTCCCCTTAACACTGTCAAGATCCCTGGAAAAAATAATTTTTCCCTGATGCAGCAATGCCACACTTTCACAGACCTCATTTATTTCTTTCAGATTATGGGAGGAAATAATTGTAGTCAAATTTCTGTCGATCATAGCGTCCACAAGCATTCTCTTTACAATAATTCTCATAGTTGGATCAAGACCGTCAAAAGCTTCATCAAGCAGCAGATAGTCAGTCTGACATGCCAAAGCTGTAATTACAACTGCCTGACGTTTCATTCCCTTTGAAAAAGCGTTAAGCTTTTTCTTAAACGGAAGATTTATAGTACTTCTAAGTTTTTCAAAAAGCTCCTCCGAAAATTTTGGATAAAAGCTTTTGTAATAATTTTTCAGTTCCTCCAATGTAAAGGATGTAAACTGAATAGTTTCGTCATTTATAAAAAATATTCTCTTTTTGACCTCAGGATTATCAAATACAGCTTCTCCGTCAATCCAGACTTCTCCTGCTTCCTGTTTGTAAATACCGGCAAGTAATCTCAGTATAGTAGATTTGCCCGCACCGTTAGATCCCAGCAAACCAAACGCCGTTCCTTGAGGAATAGTAAGGTCAATACCGTCAAGAACCTGAAAATCATCAAATTTCTTGACAACGCCTTTTAATTCTATCATATTTCCACCCCATCTATTCTATTTTTAAGTTCATCTTTTGTAATACCGATTTTAACAGCCTCATTGACCGAATTGTCAAAATCTTCTAAAATATAGTCCTTAACGGAAGAATCGCAAATCTTTGCTATAAAGCTGCCTCTTCCCGAAACAGAATATATAATCTTATTTCTTTCAAGTTCTTGATATGCTTTAGCAACTGTATTAGGATTTACACCGATTTCCTTTGCCAAACTTCTTACGCTTGGCAGCTGTTCATTTTCTTTTAATACTCCTTTAATTATCAGCTCAATGGTTTTTTTGTAAAGCTGTTCATAAATCGGCATTCTACTTTGCAGGTCAAGATCAAACATATATATGACCATTCCTTTCACTACGTTCACTGTTTCAGTAACGTTTTTAATTATTTCATATGAAAAAAATAAAACAGAGAATTCTCAGATTATGCCCTGTTCCAACTTTTACTTTACTTCTGCTTTATAATATTTATAGTTTATATTTACCGCTACAGCATCTGTCACGCTAATGCCGGATATTTCATAAATATCTTTATAAAACCAAGAATCTCGTTTCTGACTATTTTCACCAAACCAATCAATACTATTTAATTCATCCGTAGATAGTGACTTTTTCGTGTCTGAATCAAAAGTGATTTGTTCTGCAATAACAGTAAGATAGTTTCCCAGTTCACTATCCGATACGGTTTCCGAAGTAACTTGATAAATGACACCATCACAAATTAATTGAGTTGCATTATCAGGATTTATTTTAAATTGATTGCTTAGTGAATCTTGTTTTAATGATGTAAAATCAAATATTGTATCTTGAGTTGTGATTTTTTCAGTAGGAATGGCTTTATGATGATCGTTATTAACATCTACTATCAGGTAATCAGAATCATCTGAAGCAGTGTACACGTTTAAAAAACTAATAACGATGGCATTATCGTCTATACCTTCCCTGAAATCAAAAATTGATTTATCCATATCATTTTGCTCCAGTATTTTTCCGTCTTCATTTACTGCTGCAACTTTACGGATATAACCAACCCACTCTCCTATACTTTCGTTATAATAAGTATCTTCTAATATTGTATAGCTGTCGGACATAAAAGTAAATTGCGTTACATTATCTGTATTTAGTACACATTCCTCTTTATCACTAAAGTTTTCTTCAATTTTATCTTGAATTATTCCACAACCTGTTAACGTAATACAGAACATCATTAAAAAAAATATTGTAAAATATTTTTTAAAGTTCATAATTATTTCCTCCTGTTTTTGAGCGGTGTACCGTTCAAACTAATACAGTTAGTATACACTAAATTTTATATTTTGTCAAGTATTTTTCAATTCAAAATTACCAAAAGTCCATGATTTTTCAAGACATTCAACACCTTCAAGTATTTCCTTTTCATCAAGTCCGGAATATCCCGCAACAATACTGCTCTTCGGAATCTTTTCATTACCAAACGAATAATATTCTGAAAGTCCGTAAACCTTAACATTTTCCTCAGCCGCAGAATTAACAAGCTGCTTTTCATTCATACCATTTTTGACTTCCATAAGTACATGCAGTCCCGAATCAAGTCCTTTAAGGCATACACACTCCTTCAACCGACATGAATTTATAGCATTTGTCAGTGTATCTCTTCTTTGACGGTAAAGCTTTTTCATTCGTCTTATATGTCTTTCAAAATGTCCCCTGCCCATAAATTTAGATAGAGTAAGCTGTTCAAATACAGGTACTGTACATGCATAAAATCCCAGTTCCTTCATAAATTTTTCAAGAAGCTTTGGAGGAAGAATCATATAGCTGATTCTCATTGACGGAGCAAGGCTTTTAGTAAAAGTATTGATATAAATTACTCTGTCGCAGCTGTCAAGGCTTTTCATTGCCGGTAAAGGTTTTCCTGAAAATCTAAATTCACTGTCATAATCATCTTCTATAATATATCTGTTAGGAGAAGAATTTGCCCAATTTAAAATTTCCGTTCTTCTGTTTACAGGCATAGCCATTCCCAAAGGAAAATGATGAGACGGTGTAATGTGTAAAGCGTCAGCCTGTGAATTTTTTATATAATTACACTCTGCACCAAATTCGTCCATAGGAATAGGAAGAATTTTTAAGCAATTAGCATTAAATATTTTATAAATTTTTGTATATCCCGGATTTTCAATACCGTAAACCAAATTTCTTCCTAAAAGCTGGATAATAAGCCCTGTTAAGTATTCAGAACCTGCTCCGATTACAACCTGATCAGGATGCGCACAAATTCCACGAAAACTTTTAAGATAATTTACAATCTCCAAACGGAGTTCATAAATACCTCTTGAATCACATGTACTAAGCAGTTCCGGACTCTGCTCGCTTAAAGTTTCCCGTGAAAGCTTTGCCCAAGTGGAAAATGGAAACAAAGCGGTATCAACCATATTTGTTTTAAAATTATATTTATATTTCTTATGCTGGCATTTTTCAGGCATATAAATACTTTTATTTTCCGCCCGTGTATGGTACTGAACCGCTTCGGCATAATATCCGCTTCCCGGCTTTGAGGTTATATAACCCTCTGCCATAAGCTGTGAATAAGCAGTCTCAACAGTTACAATACTCACCTTAAGATGAGAAGCCAGTTCACGCTTAGAAGGCAGCTTTTCTCCAAACTTTATTCTGCCCGTTTCAAGCTCGTTTCTTATATGACAGTAAAGCTGTTCGTAAAGAGGAACTTTATCATTAGAATACAGATTAAATGTTAACATAATAACCGACCTTATTAAAAATTCCAAAACTGACTATTGAAGTAATGTCAATTCAGTAGTATTATTATAGCGTACTAAAAAAAAACAGTCAAGTAAAAATTTACTGCTGGCAGAAAGGTTTGAAACTCATGGCAAACGAACGTTATAAACTGAATAAAGAATTAGCGCAGATGCTCAAAGGCGGAGTAATTATGGACGTAACTACTCCTGAACAAGCAAAAATTGCTGAAGCGGCAGGTGCATGCGCAGTAATGGCACTGGAAAGAATTCCGGCTGATATCCGTGCGGCTGGCGGTGTTTCAAGAATGAGCGACCCGAAAATGATAAAAGGTATTCAAGAGGCTGTATCAATTCCTGTTATGGCTAAATGCAGAATCGGTCATTTTGCAGAAGCACAGATACTTCAGGCTATAGAAATCGACTATATTGATGAAAGTGAAGTTTTATCCCCGGCCGATGATAAGTATCATATTGATAAGACAAAGTTTGAAGTACCGTTTGTATGCGGCGCTAAAGATTTAGGAGAAGCCCTCAGAAGAATAAGCGAAGGCGCTTCAATGATAAGAACAAAGGGCGAACCCGGCACAGGTGACGTTGTTCAGGCAGTAAGACACATGAGAATGATGCAAGGTGAAATCCGCAGACTCACTTCAATGTCAAAAGACGAGCTTTATCAGGCAGCCAAGGACTTACAGGTAAACTATACTTTAGTAGAATACGTTGCCGAAAACGGTAAGCTGCCAGTTGTAAACTTTGCCGCAGGCGGTGTTGCAACTCCGGCAGATGCAGCTCTTATGATGCAGCTTGGCGCAGAGGGAGTATTTGTCGGCTCGGGAATTTTCAAATCCGGAAATCCTGAAAAACGTGCCTCATCAATTGTAAAAGCAGTTACAAATTACAATGATTATAAAATGCTGGCTGAACTTTCAGAAGATTTAGGTGAAGCAATGGTAGGTATTAATGAACAGGAAATCCAGTTGCTTATGGCTGAAAGAGGCAAATAATGAGAGTAGGTGTTCTTGCTCTTCAAGGCGCATTTATCGAACATGAAAGAATGCTGAAAAGTCTTGGCACTGAAACCTTTGAAATTAGACAAAAAAAAGACATTGAAACTAATATGGATGCTATCGTTCTTCCGGGCGGTGAAAGCACCGTTATGGGCAAGCTTTTAAATGACCTTGAACTTATGAATCCTATTCGTGAAATGATTAAAAACGGACTTCCTGCATTCGGAACATGTGCCGGACTGATTCTTCTTGCTGAAAAAATTTACGAGGATAAATTAAGTCATATCGGAACAATGAATATAACCGCAAGAAGAAATGCATACGGCAGACAGCTTGGCAGTTTTGAAACCAGCGATGAATTTAAAGGCATAGGTAAAATACCAATGACCTTTATAAGAGCGCCTTATATTGAATCCGTTGGTGAAAAAGCAGAGATACTGTCAACGGTAAACGGTAAAATAGTTGCCGCAAAACAAAATAAACAACTGGTTACTGCTTTTCATCCGGAACTTACAAATAGTAATGCAGTACATAAATATTTTATCGAAAATATGGTTAAATAGAATAAAGCCGTCGGGAATAAATCCTCGACGGTTTTATGTATTGTTACTATATAGTAATAAAATATTTTTTTGCCCTTGACTTTTCGACTTTAAAGTGATATACTATTTAAAGCGAATAAGTAAAGGAGTTATTAAAAATGATTATAGTATGCAAAAATTCTAATGAAACAGAAATAAAAAATTTAACAGATAAATTTGAAGACCTTGGATTCAGAACACATCTCAGCACAGGTACTGAAACAACTATTATCGGACTTATAGGTGATACTTCAAAAATTGATGTTGAAGACGTTGCCGCCCTTAATATCGTTGAAAAGGTACAAAGAGTTTCAGAACCTTACAAACTGGTAAATAGAAAGTTTCATAATGAAGATACAATTATAGACGTAAACGGCGTTAAAATCGGCGGAAGTCATTTTGCGGTAATGGCAGGTCCATGTTCTATTGAAAGCGAAGAACAGATTGTAAGCTGTGCAAAAGCAGTAAAGGCATCAGGAGCAAACTTTTTAAGAGGCGGAGCTTTTAAACCCCGTACTTCACCTTATGCATTCAGAGGTCTTAAAGCAAAAGGACTGGAGCTTCTTCTGACAGCAAAAAAAGAAACAGGACTTCCCATTGTAACAGAACTTATGAGCCTTGAACATCTGGATTTATTCAATGATGTTGATATTATTCAAATCGGCGCAAGAAACATGCAAAACTTTGAAATGCTTGCAGAAATCGGAAAATGCCGCAAGCCCATACTTCTCAAAAGAGGTCTTGCAAATACTATTGAAGAATGGCTGATGAGCGCCGAATACATTATGTCCGAAGGTAATGAGAATGTAATTCTCTGCGAAAGAGGAATCCGTACATTTGAAACTGCTACAAGAAATACTTTTGATGTTTCGGCGATTCCGGTACTTCATAATCTTACTCATCTGCCTGTTATTGCAGATCCAAGCCACGCTTCCGGAAAATCTTCGCTTATAAAGCCACTTGCAAAATCAGCAGTTGCAGCCGGTGCAGACGGTCTTATGATCGAAGTTCATCCCGAACCGTCAAAAGCGCTGTGCGACGGCGCACAGTCCCTTACTCCGGAAGCATTTGATAATGTAATGACAGATGTAAAAAAGCTGTGTGAATTTGAAAATAAAACTTTATAAGGAATGGTAGAAATGAAAATACTTATTGTAGGTTTGGGTCTTATCGGCGGTTCTTACTGCAAAGCAATTACAAGCTATACAAATCATGAAGTATACGGTCTTAACAGAAATCAAAAAGTAATAGAAGACGCAGTAAATTGCGGCTGTATTATAAGGGGCGCAGACGTATCCGAGCTTGACTTATTTGATATGGTAATTGTATGTCTGCATCCGCAGCCTACCGAACAGTTTATGAAAGATAATATGAGTAAATTTAAAAAAGGCTGTATACTTACAGACGTCTGCGGTATAAAAGGTCAGATGACTATCAATATGACCAAGCTTGCTGCTGAACACGGTATAAATTATGTCGGCACTCACCCTATGGCAGGTAAAGAACGTTTCGGTTTTGACTTTTCAGACGGTTCTCTGTTTATCGGCGCTAATTTTATTGTTACGCCGCTGCCTGAAACCGACAAAAACTCCGTCCTTACTGTTGAAACCCTGGCAAGGGATATGGGATTCGGCAAAATCGTGGAAACATCTCCCTTTGACCATGACAGCATAATCGCTTATACTTCCCAGCTTGCCCATGTAGTTTCAAGCGCATATGTTAAAAGTCCGACAATGCAGAAGGAACTTGGTTTCAGTGCAGGAAGCTTTAAGGATATGACAAGAGTGGCAACTTTAAACGAAACAATGTGGACAACGCTTTTTATGTCAAACCGTGACTGCCTTGTATTTGAAATCGACGAGCTTATAAAGCATCTGACAGAATACCGTGACGCTATTGCGGATAACGACAGCGATACTCTTGAGCAGCTTCTAAAGGACGGCCGTATTCTCAAAGAAGAAAATTTAAAATTGCGTACAAAGGAAAGCGAATAAGCTTGTTAAATCATAAAATTAATGGTATAATAAGGTTATAAAACCAAAGGAGTAATAAATTATGATAAAACATATTGTCATGTTCAAGCTCTCAGAAAATGCAGACGGCAAAACTAAAAAAGAAAACCTAGATATCGCAATGAATATGCTTAAAAATTTCAAAGAGCTGATTCCGGTAATAAAGGATTTTAAAGCGGTTGCAAATTCAACCGATGCTCCCGACAGCAATTATGATATTGCCTTAATATGCGACTTTGAAAGTATTGACGATTTAAATGAATATCAAAACCATCCCGAACATTTAAAATTCGGAAAGTTTATAACTCAAGTCAGAGAATCCAGAGCATGTATTGATTATGAATACTAAAAAATCCCTGCATAAGCAGGGATTTTTTTTATGGTAAAAGTCTGTTAATATCTCTCGGGAACATACTGCATGTTCTGATATTTTGAGCGTTAATAATTTTCATTACCAGTCTTTCCAGACCGATCCCCAAACCGCCGTGAGGAGGCAGACCGTATTTATGAGCCTCAAGATAATATTTGAAGTCCTCGGGATTAAGTCCCTGAGCTTTCATTTTAGCTATCTGTTCATCATAATCATGAATTCTTTGTCCGCCGCTTGTTATTTCAAGACCTCTGAAAAGAAGGTCAAATTTATATGCAAGTCTTGGATCTTCCTTTGAATCCATAGCATAAAACGGTGGCTTTGAGGACGGAAAATGCGTAACAAAAATAAAGTCACTGTCAAATGTTTCCTTAGCGTATTCACAAATTGAAACTTCGTCTTCAGGTTCAAGGTCAAGCTTATTTCCCGAACCCTTACTGCCGAGAATTTCTTTAGCCTCAAGAAGTGTAACACACGGTATTTCATTAATTACCGGTACTTCCGCTCCCAAAATCTCAATTTCATTAGCATAATTTTCTCTGATATAATCCATAACGTATTTCAGCATAGCAGTTTCCATCGCCATAACATCATACATACTGTCAATATAACCCATTTCAAAGTCAAGACCGATATACTCATTAATATGTCTTGAGGTTGCATGTTTCTCCGCACGGTAAACTGGTCCGATTTCAAAAACTCTGTCAAAGAACGCAACAGCAGTCTGTTTATAAAACTGCGGCGACTGATTTAAGAAAGCAGGCTTGTCAAAGTATTCCAAATGGAATATATTTGAACCGCCTTCTGCACCCTGTGCAACAATTTTCGGAGTATGAATTTCAGTAAAGTTTTCTTTCAGCATAAACTCTCTGAATCCATTGCATACGCCCTCCTGAAGCTTGAAAATTGCTCTTTCATAAGCATTTCTCAAAGCTACGGACCGATTGTTGAGATTTATGTCAAGAGTACAGCCCAGACGCTTGTTAGGAACGTGCAGAGGATATTCCTCGGCAGGACTTGAAATAAGACTGATATTTTTCAGAACAAGTTCAATTCCGTTGTAACCCTTTTCATTTTCAGTTACAGTGCCTGTGATATTTACAAAGTATCCCTCTTTAAGACCGTCAATACTGTCCTTACAGTTTTCAGGAGAATAAATAGTCTGAATCAGATATCTTCCCGTACGTACAACTATGAAGGAAAATTCACTCATATTTCTGATTTTATAAACACAGCAGCTAAGAGTAATATCCTTTCCGACATTGTCAACAGCGTCTAATAACTCAAATTCTTTTTTGAGCGTATCAGTACCTATCTGCATAATATTTTTCTTAGTACCCGGCTTATATTTATTATCATTTTCATAAGCCGTCATGTTAAGCTGAACTTCAGCATTAACAGCTTCGTCAGATTTACCGTCCGCACTGATGTCAGCCGCATCTGTACCCTCAGAAAGCTTCTTTTCAAGTTCTTCCTTAATTACCTTAGGTGTACAAGCGCCCTTAAGCTGTTTTGAGCATTGACCCATAAGGAATCCGAAAACCTTCATTTCACCGTTTCGATACTGCTGAGCTGCTGTTTCATTTGCCTTTAATACGGATTCGATTACTTCTGCAACCTTCGCCATATCATTAACGATAAGCATTCCTTTTTCCTTAGCAATTTCCTCAGGAGACTTGCCGCTTGATATCATTTCACGAAGAATTTTTTTAGCGTCATTTTTAGAAACCTTATCTGTATCAGCCATTTCAACCAATTTTGCAAATGCGTCTGCATCAAAAGGCAGACTATCCATTGAAACCTCTCCCAAATTCACACGGCGGAGCAGTTCAACAATAATAAAGTTAGCAACACTCTTAGGATTATTATATATTTTAAGAGCCTGATCAAAGAAATCCGAAACCAGCTTTTGATTTACAAGAATTTTGGCGTCAACCTCTGAAAGACCGTAATCACCTGTATATCTTGCCAAACGCTTATGAGGCATTTCCGGAAGCTTAGCTTTTATTTCATCAAGCATTTCATCGGTAAAGTTGACCTGTAAAATATCGGGTTCGGGGAAATAACGGTAATCATGAGCGTCCTCCTTGGTTCTCATGGAAGTAGTTTCGCCTCTGTTATCGTTGAAACGTCTTGTTTCCTGAATAACTCTTTTACCCATGTCTAAAAGTCTTGACTGACGCTTAATCTCAAAATCTATAGCACGTCCGATGGACTTTAATGAGTTTAAGTTTTTGCACTCTGTTCTGGTACCGAATTCCTTATCTTCCGGTCTCATAATAGAAACGTTAACGTCTGCTCTGAGAGAACCCTGCTCCATTTTACAGTCACACACTCCTGCGTACTGTAAAAGCAGACTTACTTTTTCTACGAAAGCCTTAGCTTCTTCAGCGGAAGAAATATCGGGTTCTGTAACTATTTCTATAAGCGGTACACCGCATCTGTTGTAATCGGCGAGAGAAACGGCATTGAAGTCGTCATGAACCAGCTTACCTGCGTCCTCTTCAAGATGGATACGATTTACACGGATATCCTTTTTCTTTCCGTCTACCTCAATAGTAACAACACCGTTTATACAAAGTGGGAGATTCAGCTGCGAGATCTGATAAGCCTTCGGAAGGTCGGGATAGAAATAGTTTTTACGGTCAAATACTGAAAATTTATTGATATCACAGCCAAGAGCAAAGCCTGCTTTAACTGCATATTCAACAGCCGTCTGGTTAATAACCGGCAAAGTTCCGGGCATACCTGTGCAGACAGGACAGCAGCGTGAATTGGGATCACCGCCGAATTCTGCGTTACAGGTACAAAAAACCTTTGATTTAGTTAAAAGCTCGGCATGAACTTCAAGACCGATAACCGGAATATATGATGACATTTTTCTTCTCCTCCTTTAAACCATTTCCGGCGCTTTATAGGCGAAAGACTTTTCAAAAGCGTCCGCAGCGCCGATAATAGAAGCCTCGTCGAACTTCTTTCCGATAATTGACATACCAACAGGCATATCGTCCTTGTTATATCCGCATGTTGTAGATATAGCCGGAAGAGAGGCAATGTTTACTGTTACGGTACAGATATCAGCCTTATACATTTTTACTGGATCCGACACATTTTCATCTGCATTGTAAGCAACGGAAGGTGTTGTAGGAGTCAGAATCATATCGCACTTTTCAAAAATGCTGTCATATTCTGCCGATATTTTCTGTCTAAGCGCAAGAGCCTTACCGTAATATGCGTCATAGTAGCCGCTTGAAAGAGCATAATTTCCGAGAAGTATTCTTCTTTTAACTTCACTGCCGAATCCTTCTGCTCTTGAATTACAGATAAGCTCGTTAAAGTTTTCTCCTATCTCACTGCGGTGACCGTACTTAATACCGTCATATCTTGAAAGATTTGAAGAAGCTTCGGCAGAAGAAATCAAATAGTATGCAGGAACGGCATATTTAAGACTGGGCATACTGCATTCTATAAGCTCTGCACCCATTTGCTTATATGCTTCAGCTGCTTTCAGTACGGCGTCCGCTACCTCTTTATCAATACCTTCTCCGTAAAATTCCTTCGGAACGGCAATTTTAACGCCCTTCATATCCATACCGATTTTAGCGGTAAAATCCTCCGCAGGATTCTTTGAGGAAGTACCGTCATGTCTGTCATATCCTGCAACAGCGTTTAAAATCAATGCACAGTCATGAGCGTCCTTTGCAATAGGACCGATCTGATCAAGAGATGAAGCGAAAGCCACAAGACCGTAACGTGAAACTCTGCCGTAAGTGGGTTTCAGACCTGTAACGCCGCAGAATGCCGCAGGCTGTCTGATAGAACCGCCAGTATCGGAACCCAGTGCCCCTGCACAAAGGGATGCAGAAACGCTTGCCGCCGAACCGCCTGAAGAACCTCCGGGAACTCTGTTCAAATCGTAAGGATTTTTTGTCTTTGCAAAAGCGGAGGTCTGAGTTGAACCGCCCATAGCAAACTCGTCCATGCTTACTTTTCCCAGCATAACGATGTTCTGTTCATTAAGCTTTTCCATAACCGTAGCGTTATAAGGCGGAACAAAATTTTCAAGCATTTTTGAAGCGCAGGTTGTTTTGATTCCGTCTGTACAGATATTGTCCTTTATCGCCATAGGAATACCGCAAAGCGGGGAAGCATTTCCGGCTTTGATTTTTTTCTGAGCTGCTTCAGCGCTCTCGAGTGCATGTTCTTCCGTAACGGTAATATAGCTTTTTACACTACCGTCATATTTTTTTATTCTGTCAATATAACTGTGAGTAAGCTCGGAAACAGAAATTTCTCCGCTGTCCAAAAGCGTTCTCATGTCTCTGATTTTAAGTTTTGTAATATCCATATCTTAACCTCTTATCCGAATTATTCAACAACCTTAGGAACAACAAAGCAATTTTTGCTGTTAACTGCATTTTGCAGTATTTTTTCCGTTGGCATACTGGCTTCCGATGCGTCCTCGCGCAGATTGTTAAGATACACATTTTTATTATCCGCAAACGCATTATATTCAACGTCAATTTCCTTGATTGTATCCATAATTTCAATGATACTGGTCATTTCTTCGGCTGTTTTTTTAAGTTCCTCATCAGTAAATGAAAGCTTTCCGAGTCTGGAAAGATACGACACCATTTCAAGATCCAAATCAAATCCCTCGTTTCTGCATTATTTCAATAAAATAAACTTATTAAATTATACTACATTTTAGCAATCATTGCAAGATTTTTTTTATTATTACTTGTAAAATTAATAATTTTATATCGTCTGATTTCTATAATATTGCATTTTTTCAAAAAGCTTGTTGATTTTTTACGGAAAATAATATATACTTATATTGTTAATTTAAATCAAAGGGGCGATAAAAATGAAATTTACAAAAATGCACGGTATCGGCAACGATTACATATATGTAAACTGCTTTGAAGAAAAAATCGACAGTCCCGAAAGGGTTGCCGTATACGTAAGCGACCGCCGTAAGGGTATAGGCTCTGACGGACTTGTAATGATAATGCCGTCCGACAAGGCTGATTTCAGAATGAGAATTTTCAATGCAGACGGTTCTGAAGCAATGATGTGCGGAAACGCTACACGCTGTATCGGAAAATACGTTTACGATAAAGGTTTGACGGATAAAACCGAAATAACACTTGAAACCAATTCAGGTATAAAATACCTCACACTGTTTCCGGAAAACGGCAAAGTGGAATTTGTAGAAGTAGATATGGGCAAAGCCATCCTAATTCCAAAGGAAATACCCGTAATTTCAGAAAAAGAAAGATTTATTTCCGAACCTGTAGAGGTTGACGGAAAAGAATATAAAATCACATGCGTATCAATGGGTAATCCTCACGCTATAGTTTATATGAACGATATTAAAAGTCTTGAACTTGAAAAAATCGGTCCTTCCTTTGAAAATCACAAGCTCTTTCCAGACAGAATCAATACCGAATTCATAGAAGTTATAGATTCTAGAACTCTTAATATGAGAGTTTGGGAAAGAGGAAGCGGTGAAACATTTGCCTGCGGAACCGGGGCATGCGCATCGGTGGTAGCGTCAGTACTAAACGGATACTGCAAGCATGACGAAGAAGTCACCGTTCATCTCAGAGGAGGCGACCTTAAAATAACATGGAACTCTGACGGTACCGTTATTATGAAAGGACCTGCCGCACTAATCTGTGACGGTGACATTGATGTAAGTCATATAAAATAAATTTTTAAGGAGTATTATAATGACAAAAGTAAACAAGAATTTTGAAAACCTTGTTCCAAATTATCTTTTTGCAGATATAGCCAAAAAGACAAACGAATTTATAAAAGCAAATCCCGATAAAAAGCTTATCAGACTGGGTATAGGCGACGTTACTCTTCCTCTTGCGCCTGTAGTTGTGGAAGCAATGAAAAAGGGCTGTGAAGAACTGGGCGTAAAGGAAACCTTTAAAGGTTATCCTGATTACGAAGGATATGAATTTTTAAGAACCGCCATATCAGATTACTATAAAAGCTTCGGCGTTAACGTATCAGCCGATGAAATTCTCGTAAACGACGGAGCTAAAAGCGATGCGGGCAATATCGGCGACATTTTCTCTGAAGACAATGTAATTTTGGTAACAGACCCGGTATATCCGGTATATGTGGATTCAAACATTATGGCCGGCAGAAAAATTCTCTATGCTGACGGTACGGAAGAAAATAATTTCTGCGCAATGCCCAATCCTGACGTAAAAGCCGATATAATTTATCTCTGCTCCCCTAACAACCCTACAGGAGCATGCTTAAACAAAGAACAGCTTAAAGCTTGGGTTGATTATGCAAATGAAAATAATGCTCTTATTATATATGACGCTGCATATGAAGCATTCATTTCCGAAGATGATATTCCGAGAAGTATTATGGAAATCGAAGGTGCCAGAACATGCGCAATTGAAATGTGCTCACTTTCAAAGACAGCCGGATTTACCGGTACAAGATGCGGTTATACCGTAATTCCTAAAGAACTTGAGCTTGACGGTACTAATATCTACAAGCTCTGGTACAGAAGACTTTCCACAAAATTCAACGGTGTATCATATCCTGTACAATGTGCGGCAGCGGCAGTATTTTCTGAGGAAGGACAGAAGCAAACCCGAGAAAATATCGCATATTACAAGGAAAATGCAAAAATCATCGCAGAAACAATGGACGAATTGGGCATTAAGTACACAGGCGGCATAAACTCTCCTTATATTTGGCTGAAGTGTCCGAATAATATGGGCAGCTGGGAATTCTTCGACTATCTTCTTAACAATATTTATGTAGTAGGAACTCCGGGAGAGGGATTCGGTAAAAACGGTGCAGGCTGGTTCAGACTAACTTCATTCGGAGACAGAGAAAACACTATTGAAGCAATGAACAGACTTAAAGGTCTTATGAAAAAATAATAATAAAAAGCATACGCGGCATTGCATAAGAAATTCTGCTCTGCCGCAGTTCCTTTTACTGTGGATTTTTTTAAATTAATTTTCATTTTAATGAATATAAAAAATTCTTTTTCTAACAATAATTAAGACAGATTCTTAGTAATCTGAACAAATTAGGAGGAAAAATAAAATGAAAAATTCAAGACCGGATACTCCTGTTCAGCCTTCATATGAAGACATTATGTTCAATGAAGCCGGCTCGGCAAATGAATGTACCGGACTTATTCCGTCCGCTGTTATAACAGAATCGGAATATGATTCATATGAAAGCTTATACGATTTTAATATTCCTAAAAGTGTAAAGGAAGAAATTCAAAAATAATCGGATATTGTATTAAAGGACGCATTAAAGCGTCCTTATTTTTTATAGCTTTAAATTACATTTATAAATATTGTGATCACTTAATATATTACAATTTTAATTTTTATTATATAGAATTTATTAACATATTATTAATAATAAGAAAATAAAATATTAAACTTTAAATAAATATATTGCAAAAAATTCCAAAAAATGTATAATAGTAATATAATCATGATTATATTATATTTATATGAAAAGAGGTTAAAAAATCATGAAAAAGATTTTTAAAAAAGTGTTTTCTTGTTTATTAATATGCATATTATGCTGCTGTCCGCTGACAAATGTCTATGCAAATGAAATTAATATTAATGCAAAAATAGTATCGGAAAATGCACTTTCGATATCTGCCAATAATACTTATTATATTAGAAATTACAGCAGTAATTTATATCTGGACGTTGCAGCTCCGGGTTATAAGGAGTTAATACAGCATGCCTTTATGGGCGGCAATAATCAACGCTTTGTTTACCAAAATAATACATTAAAGTCCGTTCACACAAACAGCTATGTTACAACAGGTGCAAATTACGCAACTGATTTTCCAAGAGCTGTAGTCGGTTCATCACTAAAAATTTCATTATCAGTAAATCCAGATGGAACTTACTGCATTTTAAAACAGGACGGTAATACATGGAGAGCTCTTGACGTATATAAATCCACATCTGTTGTAGGCTGGGCTGAATATACCGGTGTGAGCAGTCAAAAATGGGTACTGGAAGACGGAAATCAAGCTGAAATCGCAAGAGGTACATATTATATAATAAATGCGAACAGCGGAAAATATCTTCAGTTAAATGAAACTACAGGCGGTCTGGTACAAAACACTTTAAACAGCGGTAATAATCAGAAGTGGGAAATCGTTAAAACTTCAAGCGGAAATTATCAGATCAAAACAAAATCCACAAAGTATCCCGGCTATATCAATATCGGTACTGATAATTACGGTGTGGTCAAAAGTTCAAGTATGAACATAGATATTTATGAAAACGATAACGGTACATATAAACTTCATATGCCGAATTTAGCATATTGCCTGGTTGTTCAAAATGGTTCTACGGTAAATCTGGCAAAAATCATTTGGTACCCTTATAATAATACATATAATGAACAGTGGATGTTCGTAAAGGCATAATAATTAAAATCTTCCTATAAATCATAGGAGGATTTTTTTTGCCTCAAATTCTACATATAATTGACTAAATAAGAAAAATAAGTTATAATATAAATATAATCAAATAAATATTTTATCAATTATAAGAAAGGAAAACATCCAATATGAAAAAAATATTTTCCCTGCTGACATCTGCAATGATGATAATATCAATGCTTGTCACATCAAATTCACATGTCATTGCATCTATCTATGAGGAGGATTACAATGATATTTTATTTAATTGTATAATCAAGCTCCCCGGCGATCCTTTGGCAAAATATCCTATGGCACAGTCTATCGGTGTAGATAAGTTTATTTTTACAGATGAAGGACAGGCTGTATATGAAACACTCATAGAAGAACATAAGCTTGCAAAAAAACATCTTGCAAAACTGCTTGGAAAAAACTCACTGGTTTCAAAATATGAATACACAGCAGCATACAATGGATTTTCGGCCGAGCTTTCACATAATGAATATAAAAAGATTAAAAAAAATATCGGTTCGACGGTCATTTCAGATATTTATGAAGTTTCCATGATAGGAAGCGAATCAGAACAAAACACACGAAACGCTCAAGAAACTGCTGAAGCTGAAAGTAATGATTCTTTCTATTCCTACTCTGAACTGACAAATAAAGTACTTGAAACTGTGGGAGCGTCCGCAGTCGATTATAAAGGTGATGGAGTGGTAATTGCAATAATTGATAATTCCTTTGACCGATATCATGAATTTCTGTCGCTTCCTGACGGTGCCGCAGAAAAACTAACCAAAAAAGACATTATAAATATTTCTCCTTATCTATCGGCTACACAGAAAAACGGAGCTGATTATTACGTAAATAATAAAATACCGTATGCATTCAATTACGGTTCACAAACACCCGATACTTTGCAGGATTATCACGAACATGGCACTCATGTTGCAGGCATTGCAGCGGGTAACGGAGAAGCCGAAACGAATCCGCAGTTTGATCCGAAGGGCGTTGCTCCTAATGCACAGCTTGTTTTAATGTCTGATATCACTCTTAACAGTGTAAATCTTATGGCAGCTTTCGATGATTGTCTTTATCTTGGTGCAGATATTATAAATACAAGCTTTGGGGTAAGCGGTTCGTCAGCCATCGAAGAAAGATTATATATACCTGACTGCGAATCTATTAATAATATAATCAATAACGGGATAATGCTATGCGCCTCTGCCGGAAACGAAGGAAAGCTTGAAGTTATTGAAAATAATTACCTTGATTACAGTACAGGAGGATATCTGAATAACATAAGCGGTGTAATGTCTGTCGGTTCAGCTGAAAATTATTTTAAAGAAACTTCAGCTGTGACTGTTAATGAAAATCAGTATGAAATTATCAATTCAGAATACAGCATATCAACAGCTTTTAATGGAAAAACACTGCAATATGTACCGATTAAAGGATACGGAGAAACCAACGATTATAAAGGGATTAATGTCAGAGGTAAAATAGCACTTGTTTCCAGGGGAAAAATTTCTTTTTCCGATAAAGCTTATAATGCTGCGGAACACGGAGCAGTCGGTCTTATAGTATACGATAATGACGAAAACGGCGAACTATCCGGTATGGAATGCGAAGGAATTCCAAGCGGCTTTATATCATACAATTCCGGAATGCAGATGATTGAAGAAAAAAATAAAACAATAAGCTTCAGTGAAGAGTTATATTTGGTTCTTAAATATGATAAAGAAGTAATGAGCAGCTTTTCTTCATGGGACTTTACAGAATCCTTGCTTTTAAAGCCCGATATTACAGGCTTTGGGGGCAATATTATATCTTCCGTTCCCGATGTAAATCAAAAGGTACATAACCTATATGCACCAATGAGCGGAACTTCAATGTCATCACCTCAGGTTGCCGGATTAAATGTTATTCTTAAACAATATTTAAAGGAAAACGCCGATAAATACGGTATTGCCGGCAATTCAGAATATAGAGAACTTATGGCAAAGCTTCTTATGTCAACAGCAAAACCTATAAGCACCAATGACGGTTTGGAGGTTGCGTCTCCAAGAGTACAGGGAAACGGACTTGCCAATGTTGCCGATGCAATAAATACGCCATGCTACCTTTCTTCAAACAGTGCAGTTGATAATTACCGTCCTAAGATTTCATTAGGTGAAAATCCTTCAGGGGAATATATACTGCAATTTAATATACATAATGTAAGCGATTCGGCTCAAACATATCAGCTTAGCGCCGATATTTTCAGTGATACCCTTAATGCCGACTCAACATTAAGCTGGAATACTCAAAGACTTTTAAACGATACTGATTATATACTTACATTTGAAGATTCCGACACAGGACATACGATAGATGAAATAACCGTTGAACCTACAAGTATCAAACCAATAACAGCAAAAATTACACTTTCACAGGAAGCTTACAATAAAATTTTCCAAACCTTTAAAAACGGTACGTTTATTGACGGTTTTATAAATCTAAGAAGTGAAACATCACCTGCGCTTACACTGTCATTTATGGCATTCTGCGGAAATTGGAATGAAAATAATCAGTCTGATTTGATAGAACAGTTTATCTATAAGGACAGTACTAATGAATACGGTTCTTATTTGTCAGACGGTTTAAATATTGCAGGCATAAATCTTATTGAAACTTATGATTATATTCTAAATAATTTTGGGCCTGAGGCTTCCATACCTGATGATCTTAATTTAACAATCTCACAGCCGTACTTCTCGCCGAATATTGATAACGATCCTAATGATAAAGCATTTAATAATTTGTTCCTGGAAGCCTACTTTAAACGCAGATGCTATGATGTCAAGGTTACAATTTATAATTCTGCCGATCAGGAAATTTACAGTGAAATTGTTGGTGCCGGAAATATAAAAACAAATCCTTATACAAATGAGAGAGCATCTGATTCATTTGAAATCGGATGGGATTTTCGTGATATTGACGGAAAAATTCACAACAACGAAAGCTATACTATACAAGTATGCGCCAAAGCACCTCTTTCAGAAAGCTACAGCAGTCAAGTTATAACTCAAAGCTTTACCGTTGATACGGAAAAACCAATTATAAATAAATGTACAAAACTGACTCTCGGCGATACTGAATACCTTATGATAGAAGCAAAAGATAACGGCACATTACAGGGAGCTGTAAGCTATGATGCTTATGACGAACTTTTTCCCGAAGATTTTTCACCGGCAAAGGCTTCAAATAAAAACAGCATGCTTGTAAGACTTCCCGAAAATGCATCTGAAAGCTATGTGGAAATTTATGACATGGCGGGAAATTACGAAACAATTTATGTAAATGAAGTTACTGATAATTTATACCTGAATATCAATGATAGACTTGAATTTGCATCAGATGAAACTACTTTTAAAAATAAAATAAATTTTGTTGATGACAATGGAATTGAAAAAAATATTTCGTATAATTTTTCCTCAACACCGTCAGAAGTTTACGAAAACCAAGAGGAAGAAGTCATTCTTATTATAAACGGAATCGAAACTGTTTATATTCCTGTTCAGGTTGGTCTTCGTGGAGATGCAAATAATGATAAAAAACTTACCGCCAACGATGCTGCATACATTGCAAAAATGCTTGCACATCAGAAAAAAGACGAGCTGCCGGCATGGTCAGATTATAGCAATGACGGTAAAATTACTGCCAATGACGCTGCGGCTATAGCACATTATCTTGCAAATAAGTATATTTGAATGATTTAAGGAGTTCGATTTTGAACTCCTTATTTGTTTCCATTTAATTCTAAGTAATTTATAGTTTAATCTAAAATAAAAAGTAAAATATATTGATATAAAGAATCTAATTGTGAGCCGAAATTCTTTACTAAAATCATAAACATTTTTTAATATTAATAAGATCCTATATATAATTTTGTCATAATATAATAACGTATAGACTTGCATTATCTCTTGACAAAACCACAATTTTACTATATACTAAAATTTACAGCAAAAAATAATAAAATATTTTGTTTAAAACCCTTAATTAAAGAAAAAACGATATCAGGAGTATTAAATAATGAAAAAAATTATTACTTACGGTACCTATGACCTGCTTCATTACGGTCATATCAATCTGCTTCAACGAGCTAAGGCGTTGGGAGATTATCTTATAGTAGCTTTATCCACAGACGAATTTAATTGGGATTCCAAACAAAAAAAATGCTATTTTACCTATGAACAGAGAAAACGTCTGCTAGAATCTGTCAGATATGTAGATCTTGTAATTCCCGAAGAAAACTGGGAACAGAAAATCAACGATGTAAAGGAATTTAAGATAGATACATTTGTAATGGGAGATGACTGGGCAGGCAAATTCGATTTTCTTAAAGAATATTGTGACGTTGTATATCTTCCCAGAACACCGGAAATTTCTACTACTCAAATTAAAAACGATTTGAAATAATTCTTTTTTTATTTTTATTATAATGGAGGATGCCTGATGGCTCTGATAAATACAAAAAAGCTTCTGAATAAATTAAAAACGAGAATATGGTTCAGCATGTATTACGGCAGATATCAGAAGTCAAAAATAAACGACAAAATGGTATTCATCGAATCAAGAAGCGGAAGTGACCTTGCCGGAAACATTCTTTATATTACAAAAGAGCTTTCCCAAAATTCAGAATATAAACATTTAAAATTATACATGTCAGCTAAACCGTTTAAAACTAACGATGTAAAGGCAATGCTGAAACAGTATAATATAAACGGCATAAAGCTTTTGCGTGCTGAATCATTAAAATATTATAAATATCTTTCCAAGTCAAAGTATCTTGTAAATGACACTTCCTTTCCCAGACGTTTTATAAAAAAAGACGGACAGGTAATTTTAAATACTTGGCACGGAACACCTCTAAAAAATATGGGACGAGATGTTGAAAACGAAGTTTATAACATGGGAAATGTTATGAGAAACCTCATTTTCAGCGACTATTTGGTTTTCCCAAATGAATACATGAAGGAAAAAATGGTCAGCGCTTACATGCTCAAAAACCTAAGTAAGGCTACCATTTTAAATGAAGGATACCCTAGAAATTCTGTATTTTTTAATAATGAAAGACGTTCTGAACTAAGAAAAGAATTTAATGTTGATGATAAAGATATAATCGTATATATGCCTACATGGAGAGGTCAAGTCAATAATTTTGATACTGAACGTGTTATATATGAAACAACCCGCTTTTTGGAGGATATGGACTGCCGACTTAAAGATAATCAGCTGATGTACGTAAAATATCATCCTCTTATGAAGCTGGAATTTGAAGATAACGCATACAAACATATCAAGGCTTTTCCGGCAGGGTACGAGTATTATGAGATACTGAATATGGCAGATACTCTTATTACCGATTATTCAAGCGTATTTTATGATTTTGCAAATTCCCGTAAGAAAATAATTCTCTATACCTATGATAAAGAAGAATACTTCCGTGACAGAGGCGTTTACGTTTCATTAGATGAATTTCCTTTTCCTCAGGCCGCAACAATCGATGAGCTTATCGAAGCTATAAATAATCCTAAAGATTACGATGATTCGGAATTTATAAAAAAATACTGTACTTATGACAGTCCGGACGCAGTTAAAAGAATATGTCAGAGAGTCTTTCTCGGAAAACCGGTAACAAATGAAGAAAAACTTATTCCTAACGGTAAAAAGAACGTTCTCATTTATGCCGGTGATTTAAATAAGAACGGTATTACTACTGCTCTTTTATCTGTTCTGGATAATATTGACTTAGATAGATATAATTACTATATATCATTTCGTGAAAAAAATTTACGTGCAGATCCTTACAGAACTTCTGTTCTTCCGGAAAATGTCGGTATAATTCCAATAAGCAGCGATATTTCCTTTGACTTCAAAACGGCTCATGCATATAATCGTTTTGCACAGCATGGCAAAGAGAAAGAAAAATATAAAAGGATTCTTTCTCAGGCTTATGCAAGGGAAATCAGACGTCATTTTTACGGAATAAAGTTTGAACATGTCATTCAATTCAACGGATATGAAAACCATATAATAGGTATGCTAACTCAATTTGACTCAAGAAAGACAATATTTGTCCATAATGATATGGTTCAGGAAATTAAAACCAGAAATAATCAAAATAAATATATTTTAAGATGGGCTTATAACATTTGCGATAATGTCATTTCTGTCTCAGAAGACATAGTTGAACCTACCTGCCAAATAAGCGGCAGACGTGATAATATTAGAGTAATAAGTAATTTCCACAATCATGATTCGGTTGTCATAAAAGGAGACATGTCAGTTGAATTCCAAAAGGATACTGAAATATTCTGTCCTCATCCTGACGGTGTTAATCATATTTTAAACTCTCCCGGCATGAAATTCATTACTATCGGAAGATTCTCACCGGAAAAAGGTCACTTCAGGCTTATTGACGCTTTTGAAGCTTTCCATAAAAATTTTCCGGAAGCAAAGCTGATAATAATAGGCGGTCTTGGAAATCTTTATGGCAAAACAGTCCAGAAAGTAAAAATGACCGACTGCTGGGAACATATTGTCTTGATTAAATCTATGAAGAATCCTATGCCTATTCTTAAAAAATGCGATCTCTTCATACTTTCATCAATTTATGAAGGCTTGGGACTTGTTATGCTTGAAGCGGATTCATTAGGCATACCCGTATTTTCCACAGACGTTCATGGTCCAAGCAACTTTCTTAAACAGTATGGCGGATATCTTGTAGAAGACAGTACAGAAGGAATTTTACAGGGCATGTATGATTTTGCCGACGGTAAAGTTAAACCGATGAATATTGATTATATAAAAAGAAACGCAGAAATAAGAAAAGAACTGGAAGAAATATTATAAAAATTAAAGCACAGCTAAGGCTGTGCTTTTTTTATCACTTTTTGGTAAGCGTTCCCGAATAAGTAACTCCTTCAATAATCAAAGTTACTGATTTGTTTTCATTTTTGCTGACTGAACCTGACAAATATCCGTCATTGTATGTACCAAGCTTATTGGGAATACCCGAAACCTCCGATACGTCAATATGCGTACCCTTACCGTTTTTGCGTACACAATAATGACAATGACTGCCTGTACTGTTGCCTGTACTGCCCTCAATTCCTATAATATCAGTAATTTTGACCCTATCTCCAACCTTTACCTTAATGCTTGACATATGACCATAGTAATATCCATACCCACTGGCATCATCGATAATTTTTACATACTGTCCAAACCCCTGACTGTGTTTAGAACTGTTTTCCCATCCGGCAAATTCTACTACACCGTTTACCGTACTGTGTATTTCCTTTGATTCAATACCAACCAGATCAAGACCGTCATGGCCGTTTCCTTTATACTCCTGAGTAACCTTAAAATTACCCATATACGGACTATTCATATACAACTTTCCTTTCATTATTCTGTTTTATTTTTTTCATGCTGAGTACCGAAATAAAATGCTATAACCGTTGTGAAAATCATTATAAACTGTTCTTCATTGACTTTTCCAATCACGGTTAAAACTGCAAAATTTAATGTAAGTATGATAGTTACGATACTTTTAACACTTACAAGCTTTGCAAAATATTTTTTCATTACACTCCCCTTTCCAAATCGTCAATTCTGTGATTTATAACCTTAATTTGCTCATCTATAACCGGCATTCTTCTGGCAAAGTTATTATGTTCAGCCACTTTGTCTTCCAATTGCTGAAGTCGGTAATTTGTCATTTTTGAAGATACCAATACGCCTCCAAGGGATCCGCAGAGCGTACCGATTAACGCAATTAAGGCTACTATTATATCAGTCATTTTACCCTCCTTTCATATCTGTTAGTCGCTTATACGCGATATTTTTAATATTATACACCTCCCACTGTAAAACAGCCATGTTTTAATTGCATATATGCGACATATTGTTGTTATATCATATCACATTTCATATTACTTGTCAATAGTTTTTTTGCAAATATGCAAAAACTATTTGCATTAATGCAAATTATATGGTAAAATAATAAAAACAACAAAAGGAACGTGATTATATGACTGTGGGAGAAAGAATAAAACAAAGGCGAAAAGAATTAAGATTAAGTGCAGACGAACTTGCAGAGAAGCTAAATAAAAACCGTGCCACTATATACCGATACGAAAACAATGAAATAGCAAGAATACCGGCAAAAATATTAAAACCGCTGTCAGAGATACTGCAAGTTTCTCCTGAATATCTTATGGGCTGGAAGGAAGAAAACGAAAAAAAGGGTATTGAAAAACTTATAAAAGATATTGAAAAGGACAACAATATAAAAATCCAAGACGCTATTCCATGTAGGGATTCAATACCTTTACTTGATTGTACAGACAGTAACAAATTTATTTCAAAAGAATATTTATGTATTTCTGATTTTAGAGGAGATTTCTGCTTTAAGATTACTGATAACAGTCTTAGTAATTCTCAAATAAGCATTGGTTCTATTGTCTTTATCCAAAAAACAGATAATATTCAAAACGGAGAAATTGCTGTAATTTCCCTTAATAAAAAAATAATTCTTAGAAAATATTTTTATTATCCACAAACAAAAAAATTAATTTTAAATCCCGATAACCCTGATTTTGAACCGATGATTTTTATCGGAGACGAAATAAATAAAATAAATATAATTGGAAAAGCAGTAGGCTGTTTTAATAATTTATAATAGTGTATATAAAAAAGTCCAGATTCAATAATAATCTGGACTTTATTTTTTTATTCACTTAATAAGCTTCTCACATACTGCTGCATTTCGCTTTTAGAATTTACACTATGAGTACCGTCTATAATAGCTCTTTGCTTTTCTTCGGAAAGCGCCGAAAACTTTTCCATAGCAGGAGGATTCATAGCAAGAGCCATACCAAATCCAACAGGAATTTCACCTTTTTCCATTTTATCACCTCATAATTATATTCTGCGTAAAAGCGGTAAATATACATTAAAGGTCTGCACCGTTTGTTTTAATAATTTCACTGTATCTGTATGCAGAATCTTTCAAAATTCTTTTTTGAGTTTTATAATCTACATAAACTAATCCAAAACGTTCAGCATATCCGTAAGCCCATTCAAAGTTATCCATCAGCGACCAATGAAAATATCCTGCAACGTCAGTACCTTCAAGAACAGATCTTTTCAATCCCTTCAGATAACCATTTATATAATCTAATCTTTCAGTATCATGAACATGACCGTCTGCTGCAATTTCATCATGACATGATTTTCCGTTTTCCGTAATAAATATAGGTTTTTTATATCTGTCATAAAGGAACTTAGTCCCCCAATAAAGACAGTCAGGAGTAACCGGCCATTTATATGGAGCATTTTTAAATCCACCCGGATCGCTGATTATTTTTTGAGTACCGTCACCGGCAGAAACCCTGTGTCCCCAGTAAACATTATGTCCGACAAAATCCAGCGGCTGACTTATTAACTTCATATCCGAATCGGTAATTTCAGGCATGTATTTTTCACATATTTTAAATTCACGTTCCGGGTATTTACCAAAGAAAATCGGATCATTATACCAAACAAGACTGCCTACAGCCATGTCAGGAGTGTCAAAGCTGAACATTGAATCATAAGCCGCTTTAATATCTTCCTCATTGTCTGACGCAGGCATATTCATATTTCCGCATGGAGCATATCCGATTTTAATGGGCTGCTTCGCATAAGCTCTTAAAGTTACAACTGCTGCGCCATGTGCCTTAAGCAGATTATGTGCAGTGTCAAGCAGCTCAGATACAGTAAGCTTTAACCCGGGAGCAATTCTTCCCTGCTGATATCCAAGACCAAGTATTACCTGAGGTTCATTTATCGTCATAAAATATTTTACTCTGTCTGAAAAATTTTCAGCAGCTACTTTTGCATAATAACTGAACCATCTCACAATTTCGGGATTTCTCCAGCCGCCCAGCTTGTCCAGCGCAAGAGGAAGATCCCAGTGATAAAGAGTAATATATGGCTCTATTCCGTTTTTCAACAGTTCATTTATTATATTATTATAAAATTCAATTCCTTTGGGATTGACTTCTCCTATTCCCTTAGGAATGATTCTTGACCAGTTTAAAGAAAATCTGTAAGCTTTAAGTCCTATTTCCTTCATTATTGCAATATCGTCTTTCCAACGGTGATAATGATCACAGGCTATATCACCGTTGTCATTATTATTAATTCTGCCAGGTATCTGACAGAAAGTATC
Organism: uncultured Oscillospiraceae bacterium; assembly: GCA_949745795.1. Classification (GTDB taxonomy): domain Bacteria; phylum Bacillota; class Clostridia; order Oscillospirales; family Ruminococcaceae; genus Porcipelethomonas. The sequence continues at coordinate 58,782 of CATKAZ010000114.1, forward strand.
AAAAATGCTAAGTCCTTTACCATCCTCGTAAGCTCCGCCTTCAATTTGGTAGGAAGCTGTTGCGGCGCCCCAAACAAAATTTTTTCCGAAATCCATAAGTTACTCCTTTTTATAAAAATTTTACAAAAATTAATATGTTCATCTGACAAATACAGTATATCAGTCGGCATTTTCTTTTTCAAGAGCAAATTTTGACAACTGTATTATACAATATTGACTTTTTTACGTTTTTTAACATCGGTAAACATTACATATTAAATAACTGTAAAAAATCTTTGCTTTTTTAATGGAAAGATGCTATAATAATATACAAATGTAATTTCTATTGGATTTCAGAAAGGAATTCAGATATGGCTATTTATTCTCTCGGTATTGACGTTGGATCAACAACAGTAAAAACTGTTATTATTGATGAAAAGAAAAATATAATTTACTCGGAATACCAGCGTCACTTTTCAAAAGTACGTGAAGCAGTAAAAATACAGCTTCAAGCTATACAGCAAAAATATCCAAATGATACTTTTAAAATATGTATGACCGGTTCTGCGGGACTGGGTCTTGCCACAGGTGCGGAAATTCCTTTTGTACAGGAAGTAAACTCTGCTTTTATAGCAGTAAAAGAAAGATTTCCCGACGCTGACGCCGTTATAGAGCTTGGCGGAGAGGACGCTAAAATTATTTTCCTGACCGGCGGTGTCGAACAGCGTATGAACGGTTCATGCGCAGGCGGAACAGGCGCATTTATAGATCAGATGGCTACACTCCTTGGAGTAACGGTAAATGAGATGGACAGTATGTCGCTGTCCGCTCAAAAGGTTTATCCCATCGCTTCAAGATGCGGCGTTTTTGCAAAGTCTGATATTCAGCCCCTTTTAAATCAGGGCGCTAAAAGAGAAGATATATGCGCAAGCATTTTTCAGGCTGTTGTGGATCAGACAGTATCCGGTTTGGCACAGGGCAGAATTATCGAAGGCAAGGTACTTTTCTTAGGCGGTCCTCTATCATTCCTTAAAGGACTGAGAAAAGCGTTTGTCGATACCTTAGGACTTAAAGAAGGAGAAACAGCGGTATTCCCAGAAGAAGCTCCCGTATTTGTTGCCTTAGGCTGCGCTTTGTTTGCATTTAACAGTCATGACGATTTTACAATTGAATCGGTTATAAAAAAGATTGAACACGCTAAAACCGGAAACGGAATCGTAACCGGTCAGCCTTTGTTTAATACTAAGGCAGAATATGAAGAATTTATTTCAAGACATAAAAAATGTGACCTTGAATATGCCGATCTGCATACATATAAAGGAAATGCTTACCTTGGTATCGATGCAGGTTCAACCACTACCAAGCTTATTCTTATTACCGAAGACTGCCGAATTTTATATCAGCATTATTCCTCGAATAAAGGTCAGCCGCTTGACAGAATAGCAGATAAGCTTAAAAAGATATACAGCGAAATGAATCCGGAAATAAAAATTGCCGGAAGCGCAGTAACAGGCTACGGCGAAGATCTTATAAAAGCGGGACTTTCGATAGATTTCGGTATTGTTGAAACAGTGGCTCATTTTAAAGCGGCGTCATATTTCTGTCCTGAAGTAGATTTTATTATAGATATCGGCGGACAGGATATAAAATGCTTTAAAATTAAAAATCACAGTATAGACAGTATTATGCTAAATGAAGCATGCTCCTCCGGCTGCGGTTCGTTTATCCAGACCTTTGCACTGGCTCTGGGATATGATATAGCGGACTTTGCGTCCTTAGGCTTGTTTGCTGAAAATCCCGTTGATTTGGGTTCACGCTGTACGGTATTTATGAACAGCAGTGTCAAACAGGCTCAGAAAGACGGCGCAACTGTAGAGGATATCTCCGCCGGACTTTCCTCTTCAATTATTAAAAATGCCGTTTATAAAGTAATCAGAGCAAAATCACCTGAAGAACTAGGTAAAAATATCGTAGTTCAGGGCGGAACTTTCTTAAATGACGCAGTACTCAGAGCATTTGAAACAGAAATGGGAAGAAACGTTATCCGTCCGGCAATTTCAGGACTAATGGGCGCATTCGGAGCGGCTCTATACGCAAAAGAAAAAACAAAAGGCCATTCTTCCACAATCACCAAAGAAATTCTTGACAATTTTTCATATACGTCTAAATCAGCTCAATGCGGAGGCTGTACAGCAAAATGCGGTCTTAATATTATCACCTTTGCCGACGGCAGAAAATTTATTTCCGGAAACAGATGTGAAAGAGGCGCCGGGAAATCAGTCAGCGGAGAAAACGAAAGTCTTTACGATTTTAAATATAAACTGCTTCTTTCCATGTTTGAGCAGTCTTCAGAAGGTTCAAAAGCAAAGATAGGTCTTCCTCTTGCGCTTAATTTCTATGAATTGATTCCATTCTGGAAAACATTGTTTAACGAACTGGGCTTTGAAACGGTTATTTCCGACGAAAGCTCAAGAGATATCTATTATCTGGGACAGCATACTATTCCGTCAGATACTGTGTGCTATCCGGCAAAGCTTACTCACGGTCATATTGAAAGCCTGCTGGATAAAAATGTCGATTTTATTTTCTATCCGTGCATGAGCTATAATATTGACGAGGGTGAAAGCGATAACCACTTTAACTGTCCGGTTGTTGCATACTATCCGGAACTTCTTATTGCCAACAATCCCAGACTTAACAGCAATAATTTTATTTATCCTTATGTAGATATAAACAGAGAAAAGAATGTAATTTCCGTAATGTACGATCTACTTAAAAAATACGGTATTAAAAAACCACAGATTAAATCGGCAGTGAAAAAAGCATATGAAAAGCTTTCCGACTACAGAAATGAAATTTTTAACAGGGGAAATCAGATTATCAGTAAGGCACGTGAAAACGGGCAGAAAATAATCGTACTCTCCGGACGTCCTTACCATATCGACAATGAAATAAATCACGGAATCCAAAAGCTGATTACCGGTCTTGGCATGGCTGTGGTATCTGAGGACGCCGTTTTCCAATACGGTCATTATCCGAATCCCGGAGTTTTAAATCAGTGGAGTTACCATGCTCGCCTTTACCGTGCAGCACAGTATGTAACCACACAGCCGGATATGCAGCTTGTACAGCTTGTTTCATTCGGCTGCGGAATCGACGCTATTACTACCGACGAAGTAAGAGAAATCCTCGAATCAAAAGGCAAGCTTTACACTCAGCTAAAAATCGATGAGATAAACAATCTCGGCGCAGCTAAAATAAGACTGAGAAGTCTTGTAGCGGCAATGGAAGAGAGATAGAATTGGAGAAAAATATATGCAATATCCTGTATTCAAGCCGGAAATGAAGGACAGCTATACTATTCTTGTGCCTGATATGCTGCCCGTGCATTTCAAGCTTATTATAAACATTCTGAAAAAATACGGCTATAATGTGGAACTGCTTCAAACCTCTACAAGAGAGGTTGTGGACGAAGGACTCAAAAATGTCCACAATGATACATGCTATCCTGCACTGCTGGTAATCGGACAGTTTATCAACGCCTTAAAAAGCGGCAAATACGACGTCAATAAAACCGCTTTGATGCTCACCCAAACCGGAGGCGGATGCCGTGCGTCAAATTACATTCATCTTCTAAGAAAGGCTCTGAAAAAAGAATTTCCTCAGGTGCCTGTTATTTCCCTGAATTTAAGCGGACTGGAAAAGGGCAACGGACTTAATCTTACATTACCGCTGCTTATTAAGGTTGTCTATGCAGTCTTTTACGGCGATTTGCTCATGTCCTTATATAACCAGTGCAAGCCTTATGAAATAAACAAAGGCGATACCGATAAAATGAGAGATTTGTGGCAGCAGAAGCTCATTCCGATTTTTGATAAAAGAGAGTTTCTTAAATGTAAAAAATACTGCCGTATGATGTGTGAGGACTTCGACAAAATAAAGCGTACTAAGGAAAAGAAAATCCGTGTAGGAATAGTAGGAGAAATTTATGTAAAATATTCTCCCCTGGCAAACAATCATCTGGAAGAATTTCTGCTGTCCGAGGGCTGCGAACCTATAGTACCTGCGCTTATGGAATTTGTAATGTATTGTCTCGCCGGTTCGGTAGCAGACGGAAAACTGTATCAGTTTAAATCGCAGAAAACCTTTGTCAGCAAAATCGGTTACGGCTTTATTCATAAGGTACAGAAAACCGTTATAAATACAATCAATGAACATGGCGTATTTGAAGCCCCTCATGATTTTGACCACATAAGAAAGCTTGCTGACAAGTACATCAGTCAAGGTGTAAATATGGGTGAAGGCTGGCTTATTCCTGCTGAAATGGCGGCTCTTGCGGAAACCGGTACCGAAAATATTATCTGTACTCAGCCTTTCGGCTGTCTGCCTAACCATATTGTAGCTAAAGGTATGTCAAGAGTTATAAAGCAGGCATATCCTGACGCAAATATAGTGGCTATCGACTATGATCCGGGAGCTACCAAAGTTAATCAGGAAAACAGAATCAAGCTTATGCTTGCAAATGCAAAAAAATGAAAAAAGGACGGTTTAACCGTCCTTTTTTATATTCGGCACTGTATTATTGTAAAAATGTTATGCAAAAATTAAAAACAAGTAGCATTTTAGCATTACAGATAGTAATATTTGTTTTCAACAGACTAAAATTATGATTTTACGAAGTTTTCCACTCTTTCCACATAGTTTTCAACAGCTTTTCCCGTAGTTTTCCACCCTTTCCACATAGTTTTCAACAACTATTTTAACATTTGTCTATTACAGAATGTATATTTATCCGAAAAAACGGTAATAATTATACCTGAAATCAGCTTTCGGAGGTTACCATGATAAAAGGAGTAAATAAAAAGGTTCTTGAGATCAATAATCCACAAAGTATATATTTTGAAAAGGCAGTACTGTATTTAAAGCCTAATATGAGCAATGCACCTGAAAAGCTTATAAGCCGTGAGGCTAACGAGCTTATACGCAGTATGAGTCCTAAAGCGCCTAAATACGTCTTTTGGCTAAAATTACTGCTGATGATCACATCTTCTTTTCTTGCTTTGGGCGCCGGCATGTATTTTCTTTCTGCAGTATTTCATTGATTTCGTCTTTATATACCAAAATAATCTGTAAAATTCTCTTGTAATTTTTCTGTAATAATGCTATAATTAATTTTGAAAACGTTTTGTAAAAAAATAAAGATAATTTTGTTATAAATCTGAAGATATTGGAAGTAGATGACATGAATGAAAATAATTTGATATGCGGAAGAAACCCTGTTCTGGAAGCATTAAAATCAGAAACTAATATAGATACTGTATATATAAACGGAGAAGGCGGAATTTTAGGTAAAATTCGCTCTATGGCTAAGAAAAACGGAGCAGTAGTCAAAGATGTAAATTCGCAAAAACTGGATCAATTGTCAGAAGGCGCTGCACACCAAGGTGTAGTAGCAATAACTGCCTGTGCAGAATATGTTTCTGTTGAGGACATACTGGATATCTCTGCTAAAAAAGGTACTGAACCTTTCATAATTATTTGTGACGAAATTGAAGATCCTCATAATTTGGGAGCTATTATCAGAACAGCTGAAGCTGCCGGTGCAGACGGCGTTATAATCCCCAAAAGAAGAAGTGCATCCTTAAACGCTACCGTTCATAAGACTTCTGCCGGAGCGGCAAGCTGGCTGCCTGTAGCCAGAGTTTCAAATCTTGCCGGAGCAATTGACAAGCTTAAGGATAACGGTGTTTGGATTTACGGTACTGACGCTTCCGGTGAAGATTATGACGGCATTGACCTGAAAGGCAGTATTGCACTTGTAATAGGCTCGGAAGGTTTCGGTATGGGAAGACTTATAAAAGAAAAATGTGACTTTTTACTTAAACTCCCTATGAACGGCAAAATAACATCTCTTAATGCCTCTGTTGCTGCGGGAATTTTTATGTATGAAGCTGTAAGACAAAGAACAAAGAAATAATTGGAGATTGATATAAATGCCTAAAGATTATAATCTTGATGATATTTTAAACGAATATTCCGGAGGTTCAGCTAAAACCTCCGTTAAAAATAGATCAGCAGAAACCCGAACAAAACCTAAAACAGATTTTGATAAGCCTTATCAAAATACCGGTTTCATAAAAGTTCCCGAATCTGTCAAAAATGCCGATATAACTGTTACATATAATATTGATGAATTACAGGACGCAGAAAAAACATTTGTTAAAAAACCGTCTCCCAGTCATCAATCCGGAAAATTTGCAGTTTCGGATATTAACAGACCTAATGTTTCTTACATAAATTCTGTAAAGGATATTCAAATAAACAAAGCCGACCTTCCTCCGAGACCTACAGATTCGATCGATGGTTATGACGGAGCTGTAGTAACTCAAAATATAAGCGACGATGTTTATACCCCAAAGGTCAGAAAAATGAGTAATTCCACCAGAGCAAAAGAAATGCGTGCAAAGCGCCGTAAAAAGAAAAAGAAACAGCCGGAATTTACTTATCCGGTCGAATCCCCTGATGGAATATTTACCAAACCGGAAAAGAAAAAATCTAAATTTATCGTACAACGAGAAGAAGAAAACAAAAAGGAACCGGAACCTCAAAACGGTATGGTAGAACTGGTCGAATCGGCAGCTCCCGAAGCGCTGGACGTTCAAATTCCCGACATTAATCAATCGCTTAATGATGAGATATTTGATAATGAAAAAACTAAAATAAAAAGAAAAAAAAATAACAGCAAAGCTTATAACAAAAAACAGTCAATTAAAGACTACGACAGCTTTGAAAACGCAAGGGAAATAAAAAATGATATTGCTGACCTGAAAGGAAGTATTTCATTCAGAATAATGGTACTGCTTTTTATGACACTTTTCAGCGTATACATAGCTGTAGGAGAGATGCTGAAGCTCCCGGTACCGGAAATGCTAAGCAGCAGTCATTCTCCTGAAATATATTCATGGGTTCAGGTTCTGTTGCTTTTTCTTTCTGTTATCGTTTCCTTCGGTACTATAAAAAACGGATTAATAAGTCTGATTAAATTCCGTGCAGATAGTGACAGTCTTACAACGCTCACCTGCATTGCATCAGCAGCTTCAGCAATACCGGTAATAATAGACCCGCAAATGCTGCAAAAAGAAAAATTATTTATTTACACTCCTATTGCTATACTGAGTCTTTTAATCAATGCGTTTGGCAAAAGGCTGATTATCAGCAGGGCATCACTTAATTTTGACTTTATTTCAAAGGATTTTAATCGACATGCAGTTGTATGTGTTGAAGACGTGGACAGAGCAGAAAGCCTGACAAGGGGAACAATCGGCGATTTTCCTATTCTTGCGGCAATGAAGCCTACTAATTTTATAAAGGATTTTGCAAGATATACATATTCTTCAGATACAGGAGATAAATACAGCCGCATAATCGCTCCAATCGTTCTGATCGGTTCATTACTGTTTTCCGGAGCTTTAACATTTTGGAAAATCGGTACCTTAAGTTTAGAAGCTGTATCCTTTGGATTATTTGTTTTTTCAGCTTGCATTAGCTCGTGCTCTTGCATGGCTATACCGTTAATTGCTAATATCCCTCTTGAAAAGGCAGCAAAAAAATATGTCAGAAACCATGGAGTTATGCTCGGATATCAAAGCGTTGAAGACTATTATGATATCAATTCCGTTATGATTGATGCCAGTACATTATTTCCCGAAGGCACAATAAATCTTTGCTCCATAAAGCTTTTTTCCGGTACTAAAATTGACGATGCTTTAATCGAAGCAGCCAGCCTTGCTTCTCATGGAAACAGTATTTTAAAAGACTTATTCAATGATGTCATTGCCGGTAAAAAGAAAATGCTCAATCATGTTGAAAACTTTGTTTACGAAGATTCAATGGGTCTTTGCGGTTGGATCAACAACAGAAGAATTCTTCTCGGAAACCGTGAACTTATGAACAGCCATAAAATCGAAGGAATCCCAACTAAGACAAAAGAAAGCGAATTTACCGAAGGAAACAGAGATGCTCTTTATCTTTCGGTTTCCGGAAATTTGGCTGCAATGTTCATAATTGAAGTTACAGCAAGTACTGCTGTTAAAAAATGTATGAAACAACTGGAAAAAAATGATATTGCAGTTATAATAAAAAGCGTAGATCCTTTTATTACAATCAGCCGTATATCTTCCCTCTTTAATTATTCAGATGAATTGCTGAAAATTATACCGCAAAGAATGGTAAGGGATTTTGATGAAGAAACTAAAAAGGTTAAAAAAATAAGCGCTTCTATGGCTTGTTCCGGAAAATTTACGTCTTTTGTACAGCTTATTATGGGCGCTAAATCTATTAAAAAAACCGTAGCGGCAGGCGTTGCAATACAAGCAGCATCAGCTTTATTAGGTTTGGGCGTCGTAGCCATTAACTGTGTACTCAATGCGTTTTCGGATTTATCCCCCGCTATGATTTTAGTTTACCATTTGATATGTACTGCAATAACTGTTTTAGCAGTACGTATAAGAAAACTGTAAAATAACAATCCGGATCATTCAACTGATCCGGATTGTTATTTTTAGAATTACATAATGGTCACTTAAATTCGCCTTGGTGTTTTTTCACAAAATTTACCTTAACTTTTAATAAAATATGTAGAATATTTTGCAAATAGTTGAAATAATAAATAAAATACAGTATAATATTAAGTAAGTTATTGTACAATTTGATAAAAGGAGCAATCTACAATGAAACGTATAAAAAATATAACTTTAGCAGGACATAACGGTTCAGGAAAAACTTCACTTGCCGAGGCATTGATTTTTAAATCCGGAGCGTCTGACCGACTCGGAAAAACAACTGACGGCACAACAATTATGGATTTTGATCCGGAAGAAGTAAAAAGAAAAATTTCAATAAGTACTTCTACGGCGTCATTTGAATATGAAAATATAAAGGTAAATTTACTTGACACTCCGGGACTTTTTGATTTTACCGGAGAAATGATTGAGGGGATATCTGCTGCTGATACGGTAATGATAACTGTTTCGGCAAAATCAGGTGTAAAAGTCGGTACAAAGAAAGCATATAAAGAAGCTGAAAAGCAACATAAGTCAAAAATATTTGTTATAACAAAAATTGATGATGAAAACGCTAATTTTTATAATGTACTGACAGAGCTAAAAACTGTATTCGGTCCTACAGTTTGCCCGATTATAGTTCCTGTTATTGAAAATGAACAAATCGTTTCCTATGTTAATCTCATAGAAATGAAAGCATATAGGTACGATGATAAGGGCAATACAATTGAAGCAGCATTGCCTGAAACAGAAAAAATCGAAAAAATGACATATCGTATAGATGGTCTTAGAGAAGCTGTCAGTGAAGCTGTTGCTGAGACTGATGAAGCTTTAATGGAAAAGTTCTTTGAAGGCGAACCATTTACTCAAAAGGAACTTATTGACGGAATACACAATGGTATGAATAAGGGTATAATAACGCCTGTTGTATGTGCGTCCGCCAATGATCTTACAGGTATTGATATGCTTTTGAAAGAAATTGCACTTCTTATTCCGTCCGCAGATGAGGCTGAACCGATTGAAGCTGCTTTTGAAAATGATTTAATACCAATTAAATGTACTTCTGAAGAACCTCTGTCTGCATTCGTTTTTAAAACTATAGTTGATCCTTTTATCGGAAAAATGTCATATATTAAAGTTATGTCAGGCATATTGAAAGCAGATTCATCAATTTATAATTCATCAACTGAAGTAAATGAAAAAATCGGTAAGCTTTATTTTATGAAAGGCAAACAGCAAACCGAAATATCTGAAGCTTATGCAGGAGATATAGTTGCCGCAGTAAAAATTAATGCGTCTACATCAGACACACTCTGCGCTCCGGAACGAAAAGTTTTATTTGAAAAGATGACCTTTCCTGTTCCTTGCTATTCAATGGCAGTTTGTACCGCTCAAGGTGACGAAAGTAAAATTTCGTCAGGTATTCAGAAAATTCTTGACGAAGATAAAACTTTGAAGTATGAGCAAAATGAAAGCACAAAAGAACAAATTTTAAGCGGTCTGGGCGAACAGCACCTTGAGATTACACTTTCAAAGCTGAAAAATAAATTCGGAGTTGAAATGGATCTTACTGAACCCAAAATCGCATACAAGGAAACCATCCGCCGCAAAGTCAAATCAGAAGGAAAATACAAAAAGCAAACAGGCGGACACGGTCAGTATGGGCATGTATGGATTGAGTTTGAACCATGTGTAAGTGATTCATTGATTTTTGAAGAAAAAGTATTTGGCGGTGCAGTACCTAAAAACTATTTCCCTGCTGTTGAAAAAGGATTACAGGAAGCAGTAAAGAAAGGCGTACTTGCCGGATGCCCTGTAGTTGGTCTAAAGGCTATACTTGTAGACGGTTCATATCACCCTGTTGACTCATCTGAAATGGCATTTAAAACAGCAGCGTCCCTTGCATATAAAGAAGGGTTAAAACAGGCTGAACCTGTTATGCTGGAGCCTATTGGAAGTCTTAAGGCAGCAGTACCGGATGAAAATACCGGAGATGTTATGGGTGAGCTTAACAAGCGCAGAGGAAGAGTTTTAGGTATGGAGCCTTTTGAAGAAGGCATGACTGAAATATATGCGGAAGTTCCTATGAGAGAAATGCATAGCTTTACAATGTATCTAAAACAGATAACAAAGGGCATGGGAAGCTTCACATTTGATTTTCTCAGATATGAACAGCTGCCTGCAAACCTTATAGCAGAAGTTATTGCAGAAAATATTCGGGAATAAATTAAAATTATAAATATACAAACTGCAAAAATCTTACCGGTTTTTGCAGTTTTATTGTTGCCATATAAAAAACAAAGTGGTATAATATTATACGGTGATGAATTATGTCAATAAAAATGTCGAAAACAGAGCTGTTTAAAAGATATATGCTTTTTATTATCAGTCTGTTTTGTACTGCTATGGGAGTCAGTTTGGCTGTAAAAGGAGGTCTTGGTACATCTCCTATTTCGTCTGTTGCTTATGCTCTTAGTTTAAATACTCCAATATCATTGGGATATCTTCTGTTTATTTGGAATATGATTCTTCTGGCTGCCCAAATTATCATTCTTAAAAAGAATTTTTCTAAAATACAGCTAATGCAAATTCCTCTGTCCCTTATCTTCGGATGGTTTACGGATTTTTCAAAGTATATCATATCAGCAAATTCAATCCCGAACCACTACACTTTAAGACTTATGTTAACAATAATCGGAATGATAGTAGTAGCATTGGGAGTTACTCTTTCAGTTATTGCAAATGTGGTACTTAATTCAGGCGAGGGATTTGTAAAAGCATTATCCGATAAACTGCATTTAAAGTTTGGTAATGTGAAAATCGCTTTTGACATATCATGTGTTATCATAGCAGCTGTTATTTCATTGCTGCTTTCACATACAGTTCAAGGAGTCCGTGAGGGAACATTTATAGCTGCAATTTTTACGGGACTAATCGTTAAACTCCTATTGAAAACCATAACACAACCCATATGCAGTTTATTTAGTATTAAAAATTAATAAAAATGCGCTCTTCAATTGAAAAGCGCATTTATTTTTTAATCATTATTGTTTTCAGTAGTAATCGGTTCTGCTTCTATGGAAACCTTTTGCAATCCTACTGCCCATACTTTATTGTAATTAGGGAAACTTATTGTGGCATCAGCCGTAAAATTACTGCTTTGAATAGTATATTTCAAAAGATCAACAGAAACAAGAATATCCTTTTCTGTTATTTCGGCAATGTCCTCCTCAGGACCGATAATGTCGAACACAAGTCCATAAGAATTTACAGTACATTTATAATCGGTAGGAGCATTTAAAATGGAAATATCATTTACCGTTACTGTCTTTTTTGCAAGTCCTTCAGTGTTTAGCTTGACCGTTACTGTTGAAATATTTGAAAGATTCTTATAATTCTCTGGAACTTCCAAATCAAAGGATTTGTTAAAATCCCAGTCTATATCATATAGCGGTATAGAACCTATATTCCATTTATCAATTTTTTCAAGCTCAGTATTCGGAGAAGCCAAACTTATTGAATTCATATTCATTTCCAAGCTTAATGAATCTGCGTCAAAGTTTGCAGGAGCATATCTTAAATCATAGCAGAGTTTTAATTTTTGCTGCATATAAACAGGTATATCAATAGTAAAATCATTTGTGTTAAACGTAATATTTTTCGTATCTATCCTTGATTCATTTTTGTCATATAAAACAATTTCCGAACTATGGAAAGTATATGCTGTATCCAGCACTTGTTCATTATTTACAACAACCGACGCTCTATCAACTTTATCCAATTGTGTTGACGGTCCTGAAACCTCTATTATATTTGGTGTGCATTTAAAATCACCGTTATCCATATAAAGTCCTTCAACGGCTTTTATTTTAGGAGCTTCAACAGACAGTTCAAATTCTCTTGTATCAATTTTATCAAACATTACCGCCATGGTTGACGGACTGACACTGGTAACGTCAAACTTTACATCTGACTTTTTACTTTTAACATTAATCTTCAAATACTTTTCTCCGGCAGAAGTCACATTTTCCACAACAGCCGAAGCAACAAGATCATCTGCCGAAAGACTTCCTATACTTGAACGATTTCCCTGAATTGTTACAGTAACCTTTTTAGTTTCATAGCTTATAACGCTCAAGCCGTTTTCTTCAGCAGAGGTTCCTGTTATATCTACTTCAACAGGAATATTATTTAAAGTTTTAGGTGTTGTAGGGTATACTGTTATAGAAATTATAAACCAAGCAATAACGGCAATAATAACCGAATAAATAATCATTGCCGGATTAGTAGTGAGAGTACTTTGGAGATTCTTAACAATGTTCTTAAAATATCTCATTTTTTACCATCCCCTTTAAAACGAAATCCTTTTTTGACCGGAAGTTTTTTCTTCATGTCAACAGGCTTTGGAAGAATTGCTTCGTGGAGATATTCATTTAATTTAAATCTTGTAAAATCACGAACAAGCACACCGTTTTCCGCAACAGATATCTGTCCCGTTTCCTCTGATACAACAATAATAACCGCATCTGAATTTTCACTCATTCCAATTGCCGCCCTATGCCTTGAACCAAGCTTTTTATTTATAAGCTCTTCCTTCTGAGGTTTAGGCAAAAAACATGCAGCGGCAAGAATAATTCCGTCTCTGATTACTACCGCACCGTCGTGAAGCGGCGTATTCGGGTAAAATATATTACCGAAAAGCTCTTTACTCGGTTTTGCATTTATAATTGTTCCGTTTGCAATCTGTTCACCCAACTTCGTCTGTCTTTCAATTACTATCAGCGCTCCTGTTCTTGTAGAGGATAAATCCATACACGAATCGCATATTGCTTCTATTGCATGATTCCATTGAGAGGTTATTTCATCTGATGTCCCTGAAAAATTAAATAAATTTACACCCAGCTTAGTTCGGCCTGCCTTTTCAAGGGCACGTCTGATTTCAGGCTGAAACATAATGAGTATTGCTAAAAGACCTATATCCAAAATACTTTTTATTATGTATGAGATAGATTTTAATCCGATAAAAGTACTGATAAGATATGCTGCGGCAATAAATAAAATTCCTTTAACCAGCTGTCCTGCACGGGTTTCTCTTATAAATTTTATTAATATGTATATCAGGTACGACATAAGCAGCATGTCTATTAAATCCATAAAAGTTATAGACTGCAATACATTCCATGCCATATTTATACCATTTTTTATAATGTACATAATTCACTCCCCTTACTCATTTAAGTCGATACCCTGCAATCTGCCCAACAAGCTTTATACGGCTCTGGCTTAAATTTGTATCACTATGTACAGAGGGGACAATGCCCCCCTGTATTATCCTAATATTAATTTTACCATAAAAACAGATAATTTCAATAGTTTTTATTATATTTTCTGTATTTTTTTTATAGTTTTCACAAGACTTTCAACCTGATTTTCATTATTAAAAACAGATGGTGCAAACCTTACTGTACCATCCGTCGTTCCCATAGAATAATGAGCAAGAGGAGAACAATGGAGACCGGCACGCAGACAGAATCCCTGTTGATCCAGCTTTTCCGCAACATCTTCCGGTTTCATATCCGGAATATTAAATGAAACAATAGGGACATATTCAACTCCGGGACTTCGATAAATAATAGTACGGGTATCCGAAAGACCGTTTATAAACTGACGGCATAGTTTATCTTCATGTTTGAAAATTTTAGCTGTTCCCATATCCCTAACAAATTCTATTCCGTTCTTTAAGGCAATTATTCCTATAACATTAAGTGTTCCGCTTTCCATACCATCCGGGAGTATATCCGGATGCTCAAGATTAAGAGACGAGCTGCCTGTTCCCCCCTGAATCAACGGTGTTATATGATATTTTCCATCACTTATAAGAAGTCCTGTTCCGGTAGGACCATAAAGTCCCTTATGACCTGCCGTACAAAGTATATTTATTCCGTCGGACATTTTTATATCAAGAGTTCCGCATGCCTGTGCACCGTCTGCAATAAAGCAGATATTCTTCTCCTGACATAACTTTCCGATTTCCTTGTACGGCATAATCTGTCCGGTAACATTACCGGCTATCGTACAGACAATTGCTTTTGTATTATGATTTATAAGTGAACGGAAATTATTGACCGTCTCATCAGGATCGTCTGAAACTTCGGCTATACTGAAAGTACACTTTTTTTTCTTAGCCAAGGCATAGACCGGACGGGCGGAAGAATTGTGTTCTATTCCGCTTATTATTATATGACCGCCGTTTGACATTATTCCTTGAATTGCAAAATTCAGCGCATGAGTACAGTTAACTGTAAAAATAACATTTTCTGTTTGAGCGCCGAAAAAGTCAGCGGCAGTCTGTCTTGTATCAAAAACCTTTTCGGATGTTAATAAAGTTAGCTTATGCCCTCCCCTTCCCGCATTTCCTCCATATTGCTTTACCGCTTTAAAAATCGCATTTGCAACAGAAACGGGCTTTGGAAAAGTCGTTGCTGCATTGTCAAAATTAATTGTCATTGCGGCATCGCATCCCCTAAAAGCTTTCCGTATGCGATATTATACTTATCTAAAAACGCAATCACTATTTCAGGAGCTCCGTTAACAACTATCATATGAGTACAACCGTTTTCCGAAACGTTTGCGGCTCTTTTGACTGTGCATTTAAAGCCCTGCTCATTTAACATACGCTTTGCTTTAATGGCAAGAGTAACAGAGGGCATAGAGACTGCTGTCATATTCATAGTATCACCCCTTCTTTGAGAATTTGTGTTCACAGGCATTCTAAGCCTGTAAACACAAATTCTGAATGCAATCTTCTAAATGCAATTCTTCCTTATGATACTATTATATGCCGGTAAATTGAACTTGTGTAATCTAATATATTTCTTAAATGCCGTGCTGATTTTCAACAAGAATCAGTACGCAGTGTGCTGCCATACCTGAACCGTCACCTGTAAAGCCCATTTTTTCTTCTGTAGTAGCTTTAACGCTAACCTGTGAAATTTCACATTTACAGGCTTTAGCTATATTTTCTCTCATTTTTTCAATATAAGGGGAAAGCTTTGGAGCCTGCGCTAAAATTACAGCGTCAAGATTACCTAGCTTATATCCCCTTTCATTAATTAGTCTATATACATGCTCTAAGAGCTTTATACTATCCGCTCCCTTATATTTTGGATCGTTATCCGGAAAATGTTTACCAATATCTCCCAGAGCCAACGCTCCTAAAAAAGCGTCCATTACAGCATGTGTAAGAACGTCAGCGTCTGAATGTCCTAAAAGTCCTTTTTCGTAAGGAATCTCTACTCCTCCTAAAATAAGCTTTCTGTTTTCTGAAAGTCTGTGCACATCGTATCCGTGACCTATTCTCATTATATTAATCCTCCTGTAAAAGAAGTTCTGCAATTTTTATATCTTCGGGAGTTGTAATTTTAATATTTTTGTAATCACCAGTTGTCATACAGACCTTAACTCCTATTGCCTCCATAAGCTGACAGTCATCGGTAAAATCAAGCTCATGCTCAAGGGCAAAGTCTACGCCTTCAAAATAAAGTCTGCGTTTAAAGACCTGCGGCGTTTGCGTTATATAAAGCGAAGGACGGTGCGGAGTATCTTCAATAAGACCGTCATAAACGATTTTTATAGTATCCTTTATGGGAACACCCAGCACTGCTCCGCCGAAAACAGAAGCGTCCCTTATCGTCTTTTCAATATGTGCAGGATTTACAAGGGGTCTTGCACCGTCGTGAACGGCAATCATTTCGGTATCGGGACTGATTTTTCTCAGACCGTTTACAACGCTCTGCTGACGGGTACTGCCGCCCTGTGCAAAGCCGTGAAGCTTTGTAATACCAAGACTATCCGCCGTTTTGCGTATTTCTTCTTCGTCCTGACCACGGCAGACTACAAT
Organism: uncultured Oscillospiraceae bacterium; assembly: GCA_949745795.1. Taxonomy (GTDB): domain Bacteria; phylum Bacillota; class Clostridia; order Oscillospirales; family Ruminococcaceae; genus Porcipelethomonas. Next base: position 75,222 of record CATKAZ010000114.1, read on the forward strand.
TATATCGGAAATGCTTTCACACTCTTGAAATGCGGCAAGAGTACAGCCGATAACGTTTGTTTTTCCAAGGGGCAGAAGTATTTTATTTACGCCCTGCATACGGCTTGAATTGCCGGCACAGACGATTATTACAGATGTATTCATTATATTCTCCGTTTTCAAGAATTTTTTGTTTTTAAATTTTGATATCAATTATAATTATAACATTTTACCGGCTTTATGTAAAGGAAAAGTTTTGGTTTAAGCTTTTGAAAAAGCTTGCGGTTTCTAAAGGCAGCGCTTGACAAGAGGGGACGCTTTGCAGTTAAAGCGCCCCCTTGTTTTTTCATAATTAAGATTTTCTACTGTCCTTAAAGCGCATTCAAACGCTCATACCGATCTCTACAGCTTTGAGATTAATCCCCAAAAGATTGATCCTCTTAGGAGATATGCATTTTTCCAGTGCCTTTTTAATCGTATCAAATGAAAACATACCGCTTTCCTTAATCATTTTTCCAATTAAAATTATATTTGCAGTACCGTTTATATTATTATCCGTTGCCAGCTGAGTCGCCGGAATATAATGACATTCTACTTCTTTTCTATCGCTTTTCAATGAAACGAGTGTACTGTCAATAAACGCCTTTCCCCCCGCCTTTACTTTATTAATAAATTTCTCAAACGACGGCTGATTCATCGCCATCATCAAATCAGGCTCAGTTACAAGCGGTGAAGCAATAGGCTCGTCTGAAATACATACGGAACAGTTTGCCGTTCCTCCTCTCATTTCAGGACCGTAAGACGGCAGCCAAGAAAGTTCTTTTTTATCCATAAGACCGCAATAAGCCAAAACCTTTCCCGCAAACAAAATACCCTGACCGCCGAAACCTGCAAGTAAAATTTCCTTATTCATTTTTTCTCCTCCGTTTCCGTTATATCCTTATATACTCCAAGAGGAAAATAGGGAATGCATTCGGTTCTGAGCCTTTCCATAGATTCAACAGGCGTAAGTCCCCAGTTAGTAGGACAAGTCGAAAGAATTTCGACAATAGAAAAGCCTCTGTTATTTTTCTGATTATCAAACGCTTTTCTGATAGCGTTTTTCGTTTCCCTTATATGAGGTACGCTGTCTACGGAAGTTCTCTGCGCCAAGGCAACGCCGTCCAGGGCAGAAAGCATCTCACATATTTTCACAGGAAATCCGGCGGTTTTAGTGTCACGGCCGTAAGGCGTGGTTTGTGTAATCTGTCCGGGTATGGTGGTTGGAGCCATCTGACCGCCTGTCATACCGTAAATAGTATTATTAACAAATATGACTACAATGTTTTCGCCTCGTGTTGCACTGTGTACAGTTTCGGCAGTTCCGATAGCCGCAAGGTCGCCGTCTCCCTGATAGGTAAAAACATATTTATCAGGCAAAGCTCTCTTAACTCCCGTTGCAACAGCAGGAGCACGTCCGTGGGGAGCTTCTATCATATCGCAGGCAAAGTAATCGTATGCCATTACCGAACAGCCTACAGGACACACACCAATCGTATCCCCTTCTATGCCCATTTCGTCGATTACTTCGCATATAAGCCTGTGAATTATTCCGTGAGTACAGCCCGGACAGTAATGCATTGCCGTATCAATAAGAGATTTAGGTTTTTCAAATACTACTGCCATTACTGAGCACCTCCCAGTTTTTTTATTTCATTAAGTACTTCGTCAGGAGTCGGAACAACACCGCCGGTTCTTCCGTAAAAATGTACGGGGATTTTGCATTCTACAGCAAGCTTTATATCGTCTACCATTTGTCCCATACTCATTTCAGTAACAAGAATACTTTTTGCATTTTCTGTAGACTTTTTTATAATTTCGGAGGGGAACGGCCAAAGCGTGATCGGACGCACTAGTCCTGCCTTTATTCCCATCTCTCTTGCTCTGTGAACGGCAGATTTTGCAATCCTTGCTACAGCGCCGTATGCGGCAACTATAATATCTGCGTCCTCAGTCATATATGTTTCTGCCTCGGGGCATTCTTCTTTTACGATTTCATAACGTTTAAATCTTTCAAAATTCAGTTTTTCCAGTTGGTCCGCCTGTAAAAACAATGAGTTTATAATATTATGGGGACGTTTATTTCCGTGTCCGTTTGTAGCCCACGGTTTGTAAGTCTGATTATTTTGTATTTCCGGAAAGGATACGGGTTCCATCATCTGACCTAAAAGACCGTCTGCGAGAATCATTGCAGGCATACGGTATTTATCGGCATTATCAAACGCTTTAATAACCATGTCGACCATTTCCTGAACAGACGACGGCGCATATACAAGAAGCTGAAAATCCCCGTGTCCCAAAGCCTTGGTAGCCTGCCAGTAGTCCGACTGTGAAGGCTGAATACCTCCCAGTCCCGGACCGCCTCTCTGAACATTTATAATAACGCACGGCAAATCACTTCCCGCAATATATGAAACTCCCTCCGATTTCAGGCTTATACCGGGTGAAGATGAAGAAGTCATAGCTCTTACTCCGGCTGACGCCGCTCCCAAAACCATATTTATAGCTGCAATTTCAGATTCTGCCTGCAAAAACACTCTTCCCTCTTTCGGCATTCTCTTTGCCATATATGCGGCAATTTCCGTCTGAGGCGTTATAGGATAACCGAAGTAACAGCGGCAGCCCGCTCTGATAGCAGCTTCGGCAAGGGCTTCATTGCCCTTCATTAAATTTCTTTCCAATCAAAAAACTTCCTTTATTCTTTATATTTGCTGACTTTTATAGCACAGTCCGGACATATTAAAGCGCACATCGCACAGCTTACACATGCTTCCTGATCTATGCATGCCGCAGTAAAATAACCCTTACTGTTTCTTGCATCTTTCTGAATAACTACAATTTTTTTAGGACAGGCTGTGGTACACAGTCCGCATCCCTTGCATTTATCCGAAAGTACTTCCATTTTTTTCATAAATAAAAATCTCCTTTCTTATATTTCCCACAAAGGCTTTACAAACAGTTCAACTTCTGTTTTAGGAGAAATATTTATATCAATTCCCTTTCTGTAAGCGGTAAATACAAGAGGAAGTCCCGTTTCCTCCGAAATTTTAACTGCAAATTCATGAGACTCTTCTATTTCTTCGGCAGAAGTTTCATAACCAAGTGATGAATTATTAATAATTCCCGTATGTTTTATCCTTGCCGCCTGTTCAATTTCATACATAAGCTGTACTGCCTCTGCCGGAGTTTTGGTAAGATACCTATAACAGTTTATGACATACAGCATGTCCGTCTGTTCCTTCATTGATTCAATCAGCGGAGCATATCTGCCAAGGGCATAAGCTCCGGCGTCATCACCGCCGACGTCTATTACAGTATAGCTGCTGTCGGAAATTATTCTTTCCATATCAAAATTAACCGCAGGAATATCAAGATTGCTTCCGGCGTACATAGGGGCAATCATTTCTATTTTGTTTTTTTTCAAAAGATTCGGAAAATCCGAAGTTCTGAAGTATGGATTTACTATATCAAGATCCACAATGGATACTTTTTTATTGTTCTGTGCCAGTCTAAGAGCGGTATTAATTGCAATTGTAGTTTTTCCGCTGCCATAATGACCGGTGATAATATTAATCTTATTCATATGCTTATTATAGCTCTCCTGTGAGCAGTTATTCTGTCGAAACAACAATAGTTCCTAATTTTCATTATAGCACAAAAAACCTTTAAATCAATAGAAAAATTTAAATTTCACAGTTTTTTCACTATGTTTGATTAAATTTTAACTTTTATATTTAAATATTATTATGCAAAAACACATAAATTGTGATTTTCTTGACAAACACCATGTATTTGATGTAAAATATAATAGATAAACTTGAAAGGACTGATTGCAATGGGTTTAACATTAACTGAAAAAATATTAAAGGCTCACCTTGTCGACGGTGAAATGGTAAAAGGAAAAGAAATAGGAATAAAAATCGACCAGACTCTAACTCAGGACGCTACTGGTACAATGGCTTATCTTGAATTTGAAGCTATGGGAGTTCCGAGAGTAAAAACCGAAAGAAGCGTTGCGTACATAGACCACAATACTCTTCAAAACGGCTTTGAAAATGCCGATGACCACAGATTTATCGGCAGTGTTGCAAAGAAACACGGTATTTATTTTTCTCGTCCGGGCAACGGCATCTGCCATCAGGTTCATTTGGAACGTTTTGGTATCCCGGGAAAAACTCTTATCGGTTCTGACAGCCATACGCCTACCGGCGGCGGTATAGGTATGATTGCAATCGGTGCAGGCGGTCTTGACGTTGCCGTTGCAATGGGCGGCGGAGCTTATTACATTACATGTCCTAAGGTAGTTAAAGTGGAGCTTAAAGGCAAGCTTTCCCCTTGGGTAGCTGCAAAGGACGTTATTCTCGAAGTTTTAAGACGTCTTTCTGTTAAAGGCGGCGTAGGTAAGGTAATCGAATACTGCGGCGAAGGTGTTAAAACACTTTCAGTACCTGAAAGAGCTACAATTACAAACATGGGCGCTGAACTGGGAGCAACAACATCAATTTTCCCGTCCGATGAAATAACAAGAGAATTCTTAAAGGCTCAGCAGAGAGAAGACGTATGGACAGAGCTTTCAGCCGACGCTGACGCAGTTTATGACGAAGAGCTTACAATTAATTTAAGCGAACTCGAACCGCTTGCCGCTTGTCCTCATTCTCCCGACAATGTAAAATCTGTAAATGAAATCGGAAAAATCAAAATCGATCAGGTTTGTATCGGTTCATGTACAAACTCGTCTCTTATGGACATGCTCAAGGTAGCCCACATCTTAAAGGGCAGAACTGTTCATCCCGACGTTTCTCTTTCAATTGCTCCGGGTTCTAAACAGGTTCTGAATATGCTTGCCGAAAACGGCGCTCTTTCTATTATGATTGACGCAGGTGCAAGAATTCTCGAAAGTGCATGCGGTCCTTGCATAGGTATGGGACAGTCTCCTAACTCAAAGGGTATTTCCTTAAGAACCTTTAACAGAAACTTTGAAGGACGTTCCGGTACAAAGGACGGTCAGATTTATCTGGTATCTCCTGAAGTTGCCGCAGCTTCCGCTGTTGCAGGCGTTTTCACAGATCCGAGAGAACTGGGCGACATGCCTGAATTCAAACTTCCGGAAGTATTCAAAATCAACGACAATATGGTAGTACCTCCAATCGCAGAAACAGAAATGGACAGCGTTGAAATCTTAAGAGGACCAAACATAAAGCCTTTCCCTGAAACATCTCCTCTTGACGCTTCAATTGACGCAGGCGTTTCACTTAAAGTCGGCGACAACATCACAACAGACCATATTATGCCTGCCGGCGCAAAGATTCTTCCTCTTCGTTCAAATATTCCCGCTATTTCACAGCACTGCTTTACAATCTGCGACGAACAGTTCCCGTCAAGAGCCAAGGAAATGGGCAAGAGCATAATCGTAGGCGGTTCAAACTACGGTCAGGGTTCTTCAAGAGAACATGCCGCACTCGCTCCTCTTTATCTCGGCATCAAGGCAGTACTGGTTAAATCATTTGCAAGAATCCACAGAGCAAATCTTATAAATGCCGGAATTTTACCGCTTACATTCGTAAACGAAGCTGATTATGACGCTATTTCACAGGGCGACGAACTGGTACTTGACAATGTAAGAGCAGAAATCGAAGCGGGCAAATCCGAGCTTACTGTTATTAACAAGACAACAGGTAAGGAAATCCCCGTACTTTGCGAACTCAGCGGACGTACAAAGGATATTATCCTTGCTGGCGGTCTCCTTGACTATACAAGAGAGTCTATGAAGTAATAATGGCTATTGACATATCAAACAGACGGGACGGTCCTATAAGACGTGTGACCATAGCTTCTCAAAGAAAAAAAGGGCTGTCCTCAGACGCTTTAAAGCTTATTGCCGTAATTGCAATGGTTATCGACCATATTGCTTGGTTATTTATCCCCTTCGGCAGCATTGCCGGACAAATTATGCATGTTATCGGGCGGCTTACCGCTCCGATAATGTGTTTTATGATTGCAGAGGGCTATTACAAAACCAGTAACGTAAAAAAATACGCTCAGAGACTTGGAATATTCGCCCTGCTGTCGCATATTCCGTACACTTATTTTCATACGGGAAAGTTTGAAATTATCAGTACTACAAGCGTAATCTTTACCCTTTTTATGGGACTGATCGCATTAATTATTCGAGACAGTACTAAATATGAAACATCTGTAAAAAATATAATAATTCTTCTGATATGCCTCGTATCTATGATCGGCGACTGGGGCGGAATTGCAGTTGTATGGATTTTAATTTTTGGCAGCAGACACTATTCCGTAAAAACTCAAATGCAGTATTTCTGTATTTCTACCGCAGTTATGATCGTTTTGAATATAATATTCAATGCAGTTAACGGCTGTTGGTACAATAATCTCTTTCAGCTTGGCATATTTCTCGCCGTACCGTTACTCATGCACTACAATGAAATCAGACGAAGCGGAAAATCCTATAAGTGGTTTTTCTATATTTTCTATCCGGCTCATCTTTTGCTGCTTACCGTAATCAGATACGTTACATTATAAAAGGAGAATTTTATGGGACTTTTGGGAAGATTATTTAAAACCGACAAAAATGAAAATGAAAAAAAGGACCTTTCATACATTTGCAAAATTACGGAATTAATAACCGATAATAATTCCGATATAATAAATGCATTAAGAGAAAATATTATGCAAAGTAATTCCGACAATGATTGCTGGCTGGGCATGGTTAATCTGCTGAACGAGAAAAATTATGCGTTTGATATTGATTATAAATGTGAACTCGAAGACTTTTTATGGGCATTGGAACAGTTAAAGACTTACAGCCTTATAGACATTGACCTTTCTTCGCTAAATCTCAACGAAAATGAAAATATTGAAGCATGGGGCGAAGAAATCAATACGGCTTTAGGCGGCAGAGCATATATATGCATGATAGATATTGACAGCGACAGCTATAATATCATTATAGTCAACGCTGAAGCATGTGAAAAAATTTCCCGTATTGCTCATAACAACGGACATATGATCGAAGATTTTTAGAACTGATATAAACATATACAGTTTCGTAAACAAGGAGGAAAAACAATGGCAAAAATTCAAATGAAAACACCGCTGGTCGAAATGGACGGAGACGAGATGACACGAATCCTTTGGAAGTGGATCAAAGATATCCTTCTCGAACCTTATATTGACTTGAACACCGAATACTATGACCTTGGTCTTGAGTACAGGGAAAAAACAAAGGATAAAGTTACTTTCGACAGTGCAGAAGCTACAAAAAAATACGGAGTAGCCGTTAAATGCGCAACAATTACTCCGAATGCAGCAAGAATGCCCGAATATAATCTGACTGAAATGTGGAAGTCCCCTAACGGCACTATCAGAGCAATTCTGGACGGTACTGTATTCAGAACGCCTATTCTCGTTAAGGGAATCACGCCTTATATCCCTACATGGACTAATCCTATTACTATTGCCCGTCATGCATACGGCGATGTTTACAAAAATACTGAAATGCAGGTTAAAGGCGGCGGTAAGGCTGAGCTCGTTTTCACAGATAAAAACGGAAACGAAACAAGACAGACTATCCATGAATTTGACGGAGACGGTATTATTCAGGGTCTTCACAACATTGATAAGAGTATCGAAGGCTTTGCAAAATCCTGCTTTAATTACGCTCTTGATACAAAGCAGGACGTTTGGTTTGCTACAAAGGACACAATTTCTAAAAAATATGACCACAGATTCAAGGATATCTTCCAGGAAATTTTTGACGCAGAATATAAAGAAAAGTTTGAAGCGGCAGGCATTGAGTATTTCTATACACTTATTGACGACGCAGTTGCTAGAGTTATCCGTTCAAACGGGGGCTACATCTGGGCATGTAAAAATTATGACGGTGATGTTATGTCAGATATGGTTTCAACCGCATTCGGAAGTCTGGCAATGATGACCTCTGTTCTGGTTTCTCCTGACGGCGTATATGAATATGAAGCCGCTCACGGAACAGTTCAAAGACATTATTACAAGTACTTAAAGGGTGAAGAAACATCTACAAATTCTGTTGCAACTATTTTTGCATGGAGCGGCGCTCTTAGAAAAAGAGGCGAGCTTGACGGTAACAATGAGCTTATGACTTTTGCCGACAAGCTTGAAAAGGCAACAATTCAAACAATTGAAGACGGCGTTATGACAGGTGACCTTTATCTTCTTTCCGATCTTGAAAACAAAAAGAAGGTTGATTCTAAAACATTCCTTGAAGAAATTAACAACAGACTTTCTGTTCTTATGAAATAAAATAAATAATAGAGATATAATTAAAAAATTTCGGCTGCCGCAGCCGTAAAAAGCGGAAACCGCAGTGTATTCCGAATACAATATTCGGAATACAGTTTGCGGCGGTGGAGATAGATATGTCAAAGTCCTTGGTTTCATCACCGGTAATAAAGCGTTTGCCCAGGTATTACAGGTTTTTGGGGGAACTTGATCGTCAGGGCATTATACGTATTTCCAGCAGGGAACTTTCAGAACGAATGGGAGTTACGGCATCTCAAATACGTCAGGATCTAAACTGCTTCGGCGGTTTCGGTCAACAGGGCTACGGCTATAATGTCAAAGAACTACATGCGGCAATTGCAGAAATACTGGGAATCCATGCAGGTAACAAAACAATACTGATAGGCGCCGGAAATTTAGGCAGAGCTATAGCTTCTCATATTGATTTCAATAAAAGGGGATTTAGGCTTATTGGTATTTTTGACAGTAATCCGGAAAAAAACGGACAAATTATTGCCGGAAATATAGTTATGAATATAATTGAACTTGAAAAATTCTGTAAAAAAAATAATCCTGTCTGCGCAATTTTATGTATTCCTAAAAATGCTGCTGAAGAAATTGTAACCAAGCTTATTGACGCAGGTATAAAAGGTTTTTGGAATTTCAGTCATTATGACCTTACTATAAATAAAAATATAATTGTAGAAAATGTTCATCTTACTGATAGTCTTATGACATTATCTTATGGACTTAATCATACAGATGAAGAAAAAAAATAAAAATATACAGGAGGTTATTCCTCCTGTTTTTTTGTTCGGCGGCATAAAAAATATTCGCAACTATAAGTTGCGGAAATGCGCATTATAATTTATTGCACTATTTCATACTTTCAGATATAATTTATTATACAGGTTTTAAAAATCCTGTTATTTTAATTGGAAAAGAATGAAATTATGAATTTTTCGGACAAAGTACGCAAGCTGCGTATACAAAACAATCTATCACAAGAAGAACTCTCTGAAAAACTTGATGTCAGCCGTCAGACAATTTCAAAATGGGAGGCCGGAAATACTTTTCCTGAAATTGAAAAACTCATTTCTATGAGTGATTTTTTTCAAGTATCTATAGACTATCTTCTGAGAGATAATATAATGAACGTAAATTTTTCGGAGGACCTGGACAGAATGGTAATTCAATTTTTAGGCTCATCTTATGAAATGGCGGATATTTCACGTCAGTTGGTAGATATCATGGAGGACGGCATTATAGATGACAAAGAAAAAATTCAAATGGAGGATATCATATGCACATTGGATAAAATTTCCGAAAATATTGAAAAAATCAAAAAAGCTATAGATCTTTCATACAGTTTTAGTTCTTAAATTAAATAATCAAAGATTTCTTTTTTTATTGCCTTAACATAAAAAATATGCTAAAATGATATAGTATATATTATAACTTAATTTAAGGAGATTAAAATGAAATCAGATAAAAATATACGCAAAATTATACACGAAAAATGCTCCGACTATTATGATGAAATGGAACAGTTTCTCAAAGAACTTGTAGCAATACCAAGCGTTATGAATAAAGCAGAAATCAATATGCCTTACGGAGAAAATTCAGCAAAAGTACTTGACGTTTTTTTAAAAAAAGCCGAAAATCTCGGTTTTAAAACCAGGAATATTGATAATTATGCCGGAACAATAGATATTGGAGAGGGTAAACCTGAACTCGGTATACTATGTCATTTAGACGTAGTTGATGCCGGTAAGGGATGGAATTACCCTCCTTTTGAACTTACTAAAGCTAATGGTAAGCTTTACGGAAGAGGTACTACAGATGACAAAGGTCCGGCTGTATCTGTGCTTTACGGATTAAAAGCGGCAGAAGAAACCGAACTGATAAAAAAACCGGTAAGATTTATTGTTGGCTGTAATGAAGAAAACGGTTCTGATGACCTGGAATATTACTGTAAAATGGAAGATTTACCTGAAAAGCTTTACACTCCCGACGGTCAGTATCCTGTTATAAATATTGAAAAAGGTATGATAAGAGGGAAATTCAGAAAAAAGTTTTCTGATTTTCAATCGGAAAAATCCATTTTAAAAATTTACGGCGGAAATACTGTCAATGCCGTACCGTCAGAAGCATTTGCGGAAATATCAAATCTTACTGAAGATGAAATAAATATTGAAAATGGGTTTTCATATGAAATTTTAAAAAGTTCCATAAAAATAATTTCCAAAGGCGTGTCAGCACATGCTTCTACTCCTGATAACGGAAAAAACGCTCTTACAGCGCTTATTGAACTTTTAAGCCATATGAATTTTAACTGCGAAGCTTCAGATGCTTTAAAGTCGCTGTCCCAAATATTTCCGCATGGTGAAACAAACGGAGAACATGCGGGAGTTAAATGCAGCGACAGCAAATCCGGTTCTCTTACACTTGTTTTAAGCGTACTTGAACTAGACAATAATAATATTGAGGGAATATTTGATATACGTTTTCCTGTAAACTTCAAGTCTGAAGAAATAAACAATAAAATTCAAAAAACACTAGAAAGTCATGGCTTTGAATACCAATGCATACTAGCCTCCGAACCTCATTACGTTGACGAGAAAAGTGAATTTGTACAGACCTTATTAAAGGTCTACGAAAGCTTAACAGGTAAAAAGGGAAATTGTATTGCCATAGGCGGCGGTACTTATGTTCACAATACCGCAGGCGGCGTTGCATTTGGCGCAGAAATGCCCGGAAAGGAGTATAATATTCACTGCGCTGATGAATATACTGTTCCGGAAGAAATGATACTAAATGCCGAAATGACTGCAAACGCTGTTATAGAAATATGCGGATAAATATATGAAATCGTTGACAAATTTTATAAATTGGAGTATACTTTAATTAGTGTTTTATAGTTTATTATTCGGAGGATTAGAACGTGAAAAAAATTATTTTAACAGGTGACAGACCAACCGGTAAGCTGCATGTTGGACATTATGTGGGTTCTTTAAGAAGAAGAGTCGAACTACAGAATTCCGGAAAATATGATGAGATTTACATTATGATTGCTGATGCACAGGCTCTTACTGACAATGCAGATAATCCTGAAAAGGTACGTCAGAATATAATTGAGGTTGCTCTCGACTATATGTCATGCGGACTTGATCCTGAAAAATCCACTCTGTTTATTCAGTCGCAGATACCGGAGCTTTGCGAACTTACCTGTTATTACATGAATCTTGTAACAGTTTCCAGACTACAGAGAAATCCTACAGTTAAAACAGAAATTAAAATGCGTAATTTTGAAACAAGCATTCCTGTGGGATTCTTTACATACCCCATAAGCCAAGCATCCGATATTACTGCCTTTAAGGCTACAACTGTTCCTGCCGGCGAAGACCAGATGCCTATGGTTGAACAGACAAAAGAAATCGTACATAAATTTAACAATGTTTACGGTGAAACACTTGTAGATCCTGATATTCTTCTGCCAACCAATCAGGCTTGTATGAGATTACCGGGAATTGACGGAAAAGCAAAAATGAGCAAATCATTAGGCAACTGCATCTATCTTTCAGATGCACCGGACGTTATTAAGAAAAAGATAATGAGTATGTATACCGATCCCGAGCATGTTAAAGTAACTGATCCCGGTAAAATCGAAGGCAATACGGTTTTTACATATCTTGACGCTTTTTGCAAGCCTGAACAATTTGAAAGATATCTTCCGGAATATGCAAATCTTGATGAACTAAAAGCTCATTATCAGCGAGGCGGTCTTGGTGATGTAAAAGTAAAGAAATTTTTAAATTGTGTTCTTGAAGAAGAACTTTCTCCTATAAGAGCTAAAAGAAAGGAACTTGAAAAAGATATTCCTTACATTTATGACGTACTGAAAAAAGGCAGCATAAAGGCAAGAGAAAAAGCTGCCGAAACCTTGAATGATGTTAAAAATGCTATGAAAATCAATTATTTTGATGATATGGAACTTATTAAGGCTCAGTCGGAGAAATATAAAGTATAATACAAAAAAGTCCCTCGATATAGGTTCGAGGGATTTCTTATATCCGTTACATGCATAAAAAATTGCACAGTATTAAACTGTGCAATTCCTCACAACAAACTGAAATCATATTTATAAAAATCTCTTGAATTTGAGTAATAAAAAATTTTATACGAAAAACACAATTCCGTAATATATTTTATTCATCAAGGTAAGACTTAACCAACACCTGCAAAAGTTCATCTCTGTCGATATGGCGTATGAGACTTCTTGCATTATTGTATGTGGTTATGTATGTCGGATCTTCCGAAAGAATATAACCAACAATTTGATTTATGGGGTTGTAGCCCTTTTGAATCAGAGCATCATAAATAATAGTAAGATTTTTCTTTAATTCCAGTTCCTTTTCATCATTTACAGAAAAGGTCATAGTTTTATCACACATGGAAACTTCAGCCCCCTTTTTTCTTATATAAATATTATAACCGATATTTTAATAATAAACAAGGGATTTGAAAAAAAATTTCTGTTTTGTAACTCTTTAACATAATAATTTTATTCATATTGCACAATTTTTTTAAATAGCAGGAGACATATAATTGTCCCCTGCTAGATTTCTATTTGCACATATACTAATATCCCATACTTATCTTCTGCAATTTTTTCCACAGTTCTTATCAAATGCCGGATTGCATGCATAAAAATTCTTTGAATTTAAATTATCTTGTGTTATACGCAAGCCTTCTCCAAATCTCTGGAAATGAACTATTTCTCTTTCACGTAAAAACTTAATTGGATCACGAACATCAGGATCATCTGCAAGTCGAAGTATATTATCATAGGTGGAACGTGCCTTTTGCTCTGCTGCCATATCTTCTACAAGATCAGTTATAGGATCTCCCTTAGACTGAAAATATGCTGCTGTAAAAGGTGTTCCGGAAGCAGCAATAGGATAAATTCCTGTAGCATGATCAACAAAATAAGTGTCAAATCCACTGGCTTTTATTTCATCAGGTGTTAGATTTCTTGTCAATTGATACAATATCGCTGAAACTATTTCCATGTGCGCAAGCTCTTCTGTACCTACAGAAGCCTCAGAAATGTTCCGTTTAGCAGTATTTATTCCAATTCGAAAGCACCGGTGTAAAGCTGATAATACTGCCCCTTTTGTGCAATCAGATCGTTATGATCTCCACGTTCGATTATACAGCCATGATCAAGTACAATAATTACATCTGAATTCTTAACTGTTGACAAACGATGGGCTATAACAAATACCGTTCTTCCTTCCATAAGCGCATCCATACCACGCTGAACAATAGCTTCTGTTCTGGTATCAATTGAAGAAGTCGCCTCATCGAGAATCATAACCGGCGGATCTGCAACGGCTGCACGGGCAATAGAAAGCAGTTGTCTTTGTCCCTGGGATAAATTAGCTCCATTTCCGGAAAGGTAAGTCTGATAGCCGTCCGGCAGACGAGTAATAAAATCATCTGCACCTGCCAACCTTGCAGCAGCTATGCACTCTTCATCAGTTGCATCCAATTTACCGTAACGTATATTTTCAATAACAGTACCTGTAAACAAATTGGTATCCTGTAATACTATGCCTAACGAACGGCGTAAATCACTCTTTTTAATTTTATTTATGTTAATACCGTCATAACGGATCTTTCCGTCTGCAATATCATAAAAACGATTCAGCAGATTGGTAATAGTTGTTTTTCCGGCGCCTGTTGCCCCTACAAAAGCAACCTTTTGCCCGGGCTTTGCATATATACTGACATTTTGCAGTACGTTCTTTCCCTCAACATACGCAAAGTCAACATCAAATAAACGCACATCGCCTCTCAGCTTAGTATAGGTAACGGTTCCCTCTGCCTGATGCGGATGCTTCCATGCCCACATTCCGGTTCTTTCTTCACATTCGGTCAGAACTCCGTCAACCTCCTTAGCATTCACTAATGTAACATAACCTTCATCCTGTTCCGGCAGTTGATCCATAAGATTAAAAATACGTTCTGTACCTGCCATACCCATAACTACAGAATTAATCTGATTTGAAACCTGATTAATACTTCCAACAAAATGCTTTGTCATATTTAAAAACGGCACAATTATACTGAGTCTGATTGCCATACCTGAAATACTGACATTCGGCACATCAAAAATCAACAATATTCCGCCTACTATGGCAATAATTACATACAAAACGTTACCAATATTGTTTAATATCGGCATTAAAATATTTGCATATTTATTAGCACGTTCTGCTTCAGAAAAAAGTTTTTCATTCAATCTGTCAAAATCAGCTTCGCTTTCCTTTTCATGACAAAACACCTTAACAACTTTTTGACCGTTCATAATTTCTTCTACAAATCCTTCAACCTTGCCAAGTTCAGTTTGCTGACGAAAAAAGAATTTTGCAGAACCTCCGCCGATTTTTTTCGTGATAAAGTACATTAGTACTACGCCTACCAACACCACTATAGTAAGCCATAAGCAAAAATAAAGCATAATACTTAAAATTGTCAAAGCTGAAATTGCAGAAATAAGCAGCTGCGGAAAACTTTGAGAAATCATCTGTCGAAGTGTATCAATATCATTTGTATAATGGCTCATAATATCGCCATGATTGTTTGCATCAAAATACTTGATTGGCAGACGCTGCATACCGTTAAACATTTTCTCACGCAGCTTTTTCAACGTTCCCTGGGTTATTATCGCCATCAGCTGATTATAAATCAATCCTGCAAGCAATGATAAAATATAAAATGCCACCAAAATACTTACAAAGAAAAATATTTTAGAGCTAACTGCATTCCAATCACCATTTTGCCAGCTTTCTTCCACTACCGCAATAATATTTTGCATAAAAATGGCAGGAGCAGAGCTGACTATAGCACTAAATACTATACAGACAATGGTAAATGGCATCATGACAGGATAAAATTCTCTTATAGTTTTCAACAGACGTCCGATAATTCCCTTTTTAGTACTTTTATTATTCATCACGTTCACCTGCCTTATTTTGAGAAGTATAAATTTCACGATAAATATCATTATTCGCCAAAAGCTCTTCATGAGTTCCTATCCCATTGATCCTTCCGCTATCCATAACAATAATTTTATCTGCATCTTCCACAGAAGCGGTACGCTGGGCAATAATAATTTTAGTTGTTTCCGGAATATATTCCCGCAGCGCTTTACGAATACTTGCATCTGTCCTTGTGTCTACTGCACTTGTAGAATCATCAAAAATCAAAACCTTCGGTTTTTTCAATAATGCTCTGGCAATACAAAGTCTTTGTTTCTGTCCGCCGGAAACGTTCGCACCGCCCTGTTCGATATATGTATCATAACCGTCGGGAAACTGTGAGATAAACTCATCTGCACATGCCAGT
Organism: uncultured Oscillospiraceae bacterium; assembly: GCA_949745795.1. Classification (GTDB taxonomy): domain Bacteria; phylum Bacillota; class Clostridia; order Oscillospirales; family Ruminococcaceae; genus Porcipelethomonas. The sequence goes on from CATKAZ010000114.1 coordinate 90,936, forward strand.
TTACATGCCTGTATCAATTCTTCGTCATCTGCATTTTTATTTCCCCAACGCAGGTTTTCTTTAATAGTACCGGAAAACAAAATGTTCTTTTGTAAAACTACTGCAACCTGATTTCTCAGAGTTTCCAAGTCGTATTTCCTTACATCTATTCCACCAACCTTAACAATGCCCTCTGTAGCATCATAAAGTCTTGAAATTAATTGTATCAGTGATGATTTAGACGATCCGGTACCTCCTATAATACCAACTGTTTCTCCTGATTTAATATTCAGATTTATATCGGCAAGCGCTCTGCGTTCTGCTTTCAATGAATATTTAAAGCTTACATTTTCAAAAGAAATTGAACCGTCTGCAACCTCATACAAAGGATCTTTAGGATTAATCAACGTACATTTTTCGGAAAGTACTTCCACAATTCTCTTTCCTGATTCTGCTGCCATTGTAATCATAACAAAAATCATTGAAAGCATCATCAGACTGCTAAGCATCATAAAACCGTAAGTAAGAAGTGCAGACATCTGACCCACATCAAGATTTAAGCCTTGAGAAGTAATGATTGTATAAGATCCAAATGACAATATAAATACCATATCCACATACAAACAAAATTGCATCAAAGGATTATCGAGCGCTAAAATGCGTTCTGCTTTTGTAAAATCAGCACAGACATCTTCAGCCGCAGCATCAAATTTCTTCTGTTCATAATTTTCACGAACAAAAGATTTGACAACACGCATTCCTTTAATATTTTCCTGTACGGAGCTATTCAAATTATCATATTTTTTAAACACCTTACGAAAAAGCGGCATCGTTTTATAAATGATCAATCCCAATCCTGCGGTCAGAAAGGGTATGACAAACAGAAAAATCCATGCCATTTTTCCACCCATTACAAACGCCATTATCAGTGAAAAAATAATCATTAACGGAGCACGAATTGCACTCCTTATTATCATCATGTAGGCTGTCTGAACATTGGTTACATCTGTTGTCAGACGAGTCACAAGTGAAGAAGTTAAGAATTTATCAATGTTTTCAAAAGAGTAATTTTGAATACTGTAAAACATGTCCTTACGGAGATTTTTTGCCAATCCACTGGATGCAGTAGCACATGTAGAACCTGCTGCTGCACCAAATATCAGCGATAACACAGCCATCACAATCAGTATAAGTCCATATCTGATAATGACACTTAGCTCGCATCCGGACTTGATTTCATTTACAAGTCTTGCAATGAGATATGGAATAATACACTCCATTACAACCTCTAACGATACAAGTATCGGAGTTGCAATTGCAGGCTTTTTATATTCCCGTATGCTTTTTGAAATTTCCTTTATCATATTTCTAAATCAATCCTTTCTGATATAAAGTGCTTTTCATCTTACCTCATTTTTCTTATATAACTTATCAATTTAGTGGGATAATACCATATTTTTTAAAAAAAGTCAAGACTCTTTTATAATTTTCTTATTTTTATACCAAGGTTTAGTTCAGTTATTAAACATTATTCTCTAAACGCACAACACCCCTTCCAGGTAGATTACTTGAAAGGGGGTATTTTTATAACTACAATAAACTCATCATTTTTTCGTTGCTTTTTCGATAATCGAAACCAGTTCTCTTACGGTACGGGCAGAATGTATAAGATTCAAATAATCATCTAGATTTATACCTAAATCTTCCTCTATGCCCAAAGTCAATTTTAATAAATTTATTGAATCGATACCTAAAGTCCTATCCAATTTGGTATCATATGTAACAATATTATCTATATTTTCTTCATCAAAAATTTGCTTTACATTTTTTGCTACTATATCATATACACTATTACTCATCATTTTGCTCCCTTTTATAAGCATTTTTAATTTCAGCAGGCCAATCATTAATATCTATGCCAAATTGACTAATAAAAGCTATAACCCATCTTTCTAATCCAAATCCAATACAACCTGTAACTGTATTTTCTGTATCTGCAATTTTGATATTAAAAGGTGACGTAAAAGCTGTTCCATGTAAATTAAATGAAGCCACAGAAATTTCATGTTCATTAGAACAATTCAACCTAACTTCATATTTAAGTTCTTCTGACTTCTGAATCTTTTTAAATTTTTGCATTTTAGGTATTATAAACGGATCGGCTGCAACACATACTTTCGAACACATTTCCCATTGCTTCAACAAATTGACCACTTCATCTAAAATTCTTTTTCTTATGTTAGAAACAAAGTCAGCAGAACCGATCATAACAATTTCTCTTACATGATAACCCATTAATCTGCCAAACTCCGAATAATTAAATCTTCCTTCATTACGAAATACATTTTGATTAAAAGTAACTACTGAATTTGTATCTAAAACCATATTTTCATATTCTAAATATGTATGAAAACAAGCTGACGGTGATAACGCATGTGTAGGATTCTTTAACACTGATGACCAATTATAAGAGTCAATATTTTTATCTAATTTTTCAAGCTTATTCATATCTTCAAACGTACTACAGCAAAATATCGCATATTGTGGAGAATGCTTTAAATATCCCGTTTTTTTATACGCTGCTATCGGAAGCAACGTTGGATAAACCTTACAATATGCATTATGTTTCATCGCAATACTCTCAAATCTTCTGTCAAAAAATCTATATAAAAACTCAGCAACCCCGCTAAATACAACATTACCGCAGCCAAAGTCATGAATACACTGAGTATATTTATTAAAGACGTCATGATAAATCCGAGTACTATCATCATAATTATAAAATATTTTATCTTCTTCTGAAAATATAAACCTTTCAGCATATAATTTCAAATCATGCTCAATTTGATTTTCATCTGCATTATCTGAAATTTCTACAATTAACTTATTATCTTTTATACTAAAATCTAATATTGCTTCAGAAACAAAACCTACATTTTTAATAAACTCTTTTTTATCTATATTTTTTTTCAATTCAAGCTTTATTATTTTCAAAGACATTCTCCTTTTTATACCTTCATCCATTACAATTTACATTAAAAACTGCTTAGCTATTCAAAACTCAAGTATTTCACCAATGCCGTATGCAGCTCATCTTCGGCAGCAATAACATTTTCAATAAACGGAATATGCTTTTTCCCCATATTAACTGCACCTTGTAAGTAATCCTTATATAAAATCTTGTAAAGTAAATCCCACTGCTTTATCGATTCTTTTAATGATTTTATTAATTGTAATGCACTGTCATTATTTTTATCAACGATTTGCTCTAAATAATGTCTTTGTAAATTTCTTCGACCTTTTATATTCCATAACTTCCAATTGAAATATGTAATCATATCTCTGTCCTCTGATGGCGCTAGTTCATCAAAGTGCAATTTTTCCATTTCAAATATTTCAATCAATTTCAGCAAAGCATTTCGACCGAAATATTCAGTAAAGTCACCATAACTAACTTCATCCTTATAATAATTTTCCTTTGAGTTGATCAGCGCTTCTTGCGGATGCTTAGTATAAAAATCAATAACATCTTTATTAAACTTAAATGTTAGTACATCACAATAATCTTTAGTTGCCTCATAAAAAAATTTCTTTGAAATAATACCGATACCTCGATTTTTTTCATAAGCCTCATATTGCTTATATGATATTACACTGGGATTATCAACATAAAAGAAATTTTCCTCATCTTCTCCAACGATAATAAAAACATGTCCTGTTCGTCTTACATTTAATTTATAATTAACATCATAGAAAGCAGAAAAAGGAAGCCTTTCAATAATCGTCGCAATAGCCGGAATGTCCCCGTTTTTCAAAATACCCGATACTATTTCTATTGTATTTTGATTTGTTTGTGAATTATAATTAATAGAAAAAATTTTCCTATCAAATATGTTTTCGATTGTTTCAAAAGAAATTAACTCATTATCTGAGTTTACAGTCAATTTTACTGTAGTTTCGTTTAAAAATGCTTTATAATCATCCCGCCGCAATCCATATTTACTCTTTAAAACCAGATATGCAGCTTGCACTAAACAATCTCCAAGAGAATCTACAATATCATCCATTACTTCATCTGAATTTAAATAATAATATTTTGTTAAAAAGTTCTCCATAATACACCTACCTAGTACAATTCCATAATTGTATTTATTTTTATTAAAGCATTTTATTTAAAATTTCAAAACCTATTTATAACTACGCCTATAAATTACTTTAATATCTTTATTATACAAAATTATTATATAAAAATCAATACATTTTCCATAAATACCCAAAAAGAGTTAAAACATTTTTTGCCGTATAATCATATGCAATATACACTATTCCCACTAACTTTTTCATAAAAAATGTTTATATGACAAATTATACCACAAACTTCGTTAAAAGTAAATACATAAGATAGCTAAAAAATGAAATAGGTATTTCTTCTATTAATATATATCATTAACAATAAAACCCACAAAAGTAATCTAATACTTCTGTGGGATATTATAGTAAGCTTTATTATAATATACAGCTTTAACATATTCTTTATTTAAGCAAAAATAAATGTCCGTAAATTTTACACTTACGAACATTTCATATGGCTCCGTGAGAATCAGTCAAAATTAAACGAAAAAGAACATTCCAATGGAATGTCTGTTCAATTGGAAAATATATAAATTCGCCATTGGCGAATTCTCAAAGACCTGCAAATAAAAGTCAACCCCTAAATAAAAAAAATAGAAAAAAGTTTTTCAAAGCCAAAAAGTATACGACAAAAAGACTGCCGAAGCA
>CATKAZ010000115.1 GCA_949745795.1 uncultured Oscillospiraceae bacterium
CCAAGTGCTGGGATTAAAGGCATGTGCCACCACTGCCCGACAGACATGTATGTTTTAATTCAGTGTGAGTTCCCTCATCAAAAGTGTTTGGGGGTGCCGGGCACTCAGGAAGCAGAGGCAGGAGGATCTCTGTGAGTTGGAGGCCAGCCTGCTCTGCAGAGCCAGTTCTAGGACAGCCACCCTGTCATAGGCTGAAACCAGTGTGTATAATGCGTAGCTCCTTTTTCAATGGCCCAGTCCTTCATAGCGTTTGCAACAACATTTGCAACATCGTCATTAAGAGCAATACCAAATTTCTTTGTTTTCATAACAGATTTATAAATATTCTTCGGCAATCTGTCTCTCATCACCTTATCACTGAATACATTACAACCAAAATAATCTGCTACTGTCTGAACTTCTGACATAAGAAAATCCTCCTTTAAAAATAAAAAACGCTCCAGCAGTATTCAAATAATTTTTATGACTGCTGAAACGCCATTGTTTCAAATTCATTTACTATTTAATTGATGTATTTATAATACACCCAAATGGTCTAAATGTCAATAGCTGTTTTTCAAATTATGTTTTTTTCACATTTTTCACTATGATATTCCGTAAAAAATACAGCATTAAGCACATAAACTTACTTTTCTATTATTTTTTTCGATAATTTTCACGTTATTTAGACTTATTTTTGTTTACTTTTTCTTTAAAATATGATATTATATAATATACACATTTCATTAGAAAGGATTTATGTTATAATGAGTACATACAGAAAAAGAAAACCCAAAATAAGATATGACCGTATTATAGGAGTAGCAGCCATTTTAATAGTACTTTTAATTTTGGTAGTTTCATGCTGTAAATCGTGCGGCAATGATGATAAAAAACCAGGAAATACTTCTTCCATTGTGCCCACTGATAACAAAGAAAAAAATAAAGACAGTGAAAACAGTGCCCCATCCGATGATTCTTCACTTGATTCACTTGACAGCTATTCTACAATCAGTGCCATGCCAAACGATATTTATGCAGGAGATTTGGTTCTTGTAAACAAACAGCATGAATACTCATTCCCGGCAACTGAAGAAGATTCTAAAATCGTTCCTGTATATGAAACCAAATCCGATAACTACCAGGTCAATGATTATGAAACGTATTTAGATTCAAATACGATCAAAGCTCTTAATTCTTTATTGGACGCTTTCTACAATGAAACCAATCTGACTGATATAATGGTTATTTCAGGATACAGAACAAAAGAATATCAGGACGAATTGTTTAATGCAGGAACCTCAGATGTCAAAGGCGGATGCTCAGAATATCATACCGGTTTAAGTTTGGATTTGGGTATATTCCCACAGGACGAAAGCTCATACTATTATATCCCTGACGGAAAATACGCATGGATCGAAGAAAATTGTGCAAAATACGGTTTTGTCATTCGTTATCCCAAAGGCAAGGAAGACAAAACAGGTATGGAATCAAAAAGCTATCAATTCAGATATGTAGGCATTCCTCATGCTATTTACATAAATGATAATAATTTATGTTTAGAAGAATATATTGATCAGGTAAAGAATTATACTTATGACGGCGAACATCTGAAAGTAGCGGGAACAGATAAAAATTATGAAATTTATTATGTTGCTGCCGACCCATCTTCAAATACAGATATTCCCGTTCCCGGTGACAAAACATATACCATTTCCGGAAATAATATTGACGGTTTTATAGTAACTGTTGAAATTTAAAATTACAGAATAAGAAATGCCGTCGCTTAAGCAACGGCATTTTTTCTATCCGGCTACAATAAATTGACTGCTTGCATATCCTGTTTGTCCGTTATAGTTCACAACAAACCAGCCATTACCGGTATCTCCATAAATAGTAACCATTGAACCGTCGGGAATGGATCCGATTATTTTTCCGCCTATAGACGGATAATCTCTTAAATTCAGGTTCGAGCCTCCGGCAGCTACCATTCCTTTATGAACAGGTCCGGCATTGACAAATGGTATTCCAAAATAATCACAAAGAGACTGTACTAGATTTTTAGCTATAGCGTCCAGATTATTTTTCAACCATGTGACATCTTCAACATTATCATGATATCCCAGTTCACATAGAACAGCTGTAGCACGAGTCTGTGTCACTTCACCTAGGCTAGTAGTCGGAACAGCTCTGCTTTTGTCCGGAAGCGGATAAATACTCTTTAAATTATTCGCAATAATTGTTGCAAGACGCTCACTGTCAAAGCTTCCCGGGGCAAAATATATATCTATTCCCCTCAATTGTCCTGCAAGTCGCTCCGGAGCGGCATTTGTATGCAACGCAAGATGTACATCATAATATGCCGCATTTGAATCAGCTATTGCACCGGTTACATTTCTGTCAGGATCGTTTCTGACATATGTTATTCCGCTCGATCTTAAATATGGTTCCATTTTATCGGCAAGAAGATTCATATATTGTTCTTCATTTCCGCCGGTTACGTATTCATTCCATTCCTGTGTGGAAGGACTCAAAAAAATTTTAGGCATAAAATTTACTCCCTTACAGCAAAAAAACATCTGTATTATTCCTGTTTATAAGACAGGATAATACATTATATGCTGCAAAGAAGATTTAGGTTAAATTAATTTAATTCTTGCTTATCATTTACATATTCCATAAAATCACCAGGCTGACAATGCATTTTACAGCAGATTTTTTCAATTACATATACAGAAATCTCTGAACCATTTGCAAGTCTGTAAATTATTCTGGGTGTAAACATTTTTCTTAGTTCTTCAATGTTAAGATTTTTTGATTCGGCTAATTTAAAAAATTTTCTATATGATAGCATACGCAACCTCCCTTATTATATGTTATCATAATAAATATTATATATTTTATATAATTTATTAATAATTTGTAAATTTAAGGAAAGAGAATATAGAAATATGAAAAATCCATTTAAATTTTCCTGCGATAATAAAAGATACCATACTTTAGCTTATCACAATAAACGTATTTTTAAAGAAAAAATTTTTAAAGCCGTAATTGATGCCGGATTTACCTGCCCTAACAAGGACGGTTTAAAGGGAACAGGCGGATGCATATTTTGTGACAGCGGAAGCGGTTATTTCACTAATTCCCATTTAAAACCAATAGATGAACAAATTAAAGCGGAACTTATAAGAATACAGGCAAAAAATCCAAATGCCCGTGCTATTGCATATTTTCAAGCTAATACCAATACTTATGCTGATATAAATAAATTAAAAAGTATTTATTTACCTGTTTTGTCCATAAAAGATATAGCAGGAATTTCTATTGGAACAAGAGCAGACTGCCTTCAAAAAGAAATCCTTGACCTCCTAGAAGAGCTTTCACACAAAACTTACCTGACAGTTGAACTTGGTATGCAGACAATCCATAACAAAACCCTAAATCTGATAAACAGAGGTTATAATCACAGCGAATTTCTCAAAGGTTATTTTTCACTGAAAAACAGAAATATAAGAACATGCATTCATATTATAAACGGTCTGCCCGGTGAAAGCAAAGATATGATGACTGAAACCGCTTATCATGTCGGAATAATTGAACCGGACGCTTTAAAAATTCAGTTGCTTCATGTAATAAAAAATACTCCTCTTGAAAAAATGTATATAAATAAAATGTTCAACGTAATGTCAAAAGAAGATTATATTTCTACTACAGTAAATCAACTGGAATATATTCCGCCCAAAACTGTTATTGAAAGAATTACAGGTGACGGAGATAAAAATAAGCTTATTGCACCGCTATGGAGTACTGATAAAATTTCCGTCCTCGGAGGAATTGATAAACTTCAGGCAGAACTAAACAGCTGGCAGGGAAAAAAGTATAAAAAACTTTAAAAAAATACTTGATTTTTTATTTTTGATGTGATATAATTAATAACGTTAGTGAATTATCAATAGCACTACTGTCTAAGGTAACTGATGGGCTGCTGTGTTAATCATAATTGTTAAATTGAAAGAGGTGACAATCATGAAAGAAGGAATCCATCCGCAGTTTGAAAAAACTACAATCACTTGCCATTGCGGTAATGTAATCGAAACTCGTTCCACAAAGAAGGACATTAAGGTTGAAATTTGTTCAAAATGCCATCCGTTCTATACAGGCAAACAGAAGCTTGTTGATACAGGCGGACGTGTTGACAGATTTAAAAAGCGTTTCAATATGGATAAGTAAAAATAAGGACGGCTTTGTGTCGTCCTTTTTGCATTTTCGGAGTTAAATTATGAATTATACTACTATTAAAGCACCGGTTAAAGCGTCTTTTATTGAAAAGCGCTCAGAATTTATAGGTTATTTATGTCCTGTTTCTACAAATGATGAAGCAGTTAATTTTATAAATAAAATTAAAGCAGAACACAGAAAAGCTAAACATAATGTTTATGCTTATATACTGCGTGACAATAACATCACACGATATTCAGATGACGGCGAACCGCAAGGTACTGCAGGTGTACCTGTTTTGGACGTTTTACAAAAACATCAACTTACTGATGTTTGCTGCGTTGTAACCAGATATTTCGGCGGCATTCTTCTAGGCGGAGGCGGACTTGTGCGTGCATATTCTCACTGTGCCTCATTGGCAGTTAAGGACGCTGATATTTTAAATATGCATTTTTGCAATACAGCAATAATCACAATAGATTATGATTTATATGGAAAAATCAGTTATGTACTTCCGGAATTTGAAGTAAAACAATTAAATTCGGATTTTGGAGATAATATAAAACTAACTGTAAATATTAAATCAGAGCATTATGAATCATTTTGTAAAAAATTAACTGATATTACATGTGGAAAAATTTCCATAAAAAAAATAAACGAACTATTTGATAATTTCTAATCGCACATTAAAATTGTGCGATATTTTTTTTAGGATTTTTGCACTATTTTCGACATATAATGACGAATATTGCGATATTTGTGAGGTTATTTTGTCGAATTATATGTTATAATGTATATATCATTTTAAAGGAGGAAAAATTATGCAGAATTTAAACTATAATATTATTAAAAGCATTGTATCCCAGGATGGTAAAACAGTATTTTTCTTATCATCTGCCGAAATAACTATTGAAGAAACAACTGCTGTTACATACAACATATCGGCAGCCGATTGCTGTCATATTATAACTGTTGAGGATACTTCCACAAATCGTGATATATGTGAAAACATATTAAATGAATTGTACACAAAATCTGTTTCATATGAAAACTTAAAAGATTTCATAGCTGAATATCTTTCCGAACATTAAAATCATGACCAATTACCTAAATTCTTATCTCAATTAAATGTAAAATGCCTTTCAAAAATAGAAAGGCATTTTATTTATTCTTTAATTTATACGATTTAATCACTTTAAGACGTGAAAACTCTTCACGTTCTTTTTCTTCCAGACTTTCTAAAATATATTTAACCATTTCCTCATATCTTGGAATCAATATATTCTGCAATGCATTTGCTCTTCGCTGAGCTTTTTTTATAGCCGTCGCAAGACGATAAATGCTATTATCAACTTCCGCAAGCAATACTGTCATATCTTTAACCTTTGAAAAAGAAACATATGCCTTGTCAAGCTGTGAATTAGTAGAGTAAAATCCATAGGGTACGTCTATCCTTTTACGCTCAATTGTTACATTTGGAATTTCAACACCCATAACACTCCTATACGTAATTTTAATACCGTCTTCTATAGGAACACTTCTGGCAATTTTATCAATAACACCGAGAGTGATATTTGCATCCTGTAATGCGGCATAAGCTTCCTTATAAGTATTCTCAATGGAATTTCTCAAAGCCTTCGCTTTATCCATAAGCTGCATCATTTCCCTAATGAGAATATTACGTTTTCTATCCATAAGATCATAACCCAGACGGCAAAGAGATAATGTTTTGCGTGCTTTAATCAGATTCCCTTTTGTAGGAAAAACCTGTTCTGCCATAGAGACATCCCCTTTTATTAAAACAAACTATTTGTTATAATTATAACAATCGCCGCTGCTGCTCCGATAATCATTACTATAATTCCGTTTCTTCTCATTTTCTTTATAGCTTCCGGATCTTCACGCTTTTCATCTTTTAAACTTTTTTGAGGACATATTGTCATAAATAATCCCAGCAACGCAATCATAGCGAATAAAATTATTTCAAAAACATCACGCATAATAATTTCTCCTTAATATATTTTACATATAAGTCAATTTATTAGTCAGATAAATTATCCTCTTTATTAGCGTCATAATATTTATTCAGCATATCCTCATCAATTCTGTCAAGTTCACTTTTAGGAAGCAGCGACAGCAGCGACCAGCCTAAATCAAGAGTTTCTTCAATCGAACGATCCTCATTAAAACCCTGAGTAATAAAATGCTTTTCAAACTGAACTCCAAATTTCATGTATTTACGGTCAACCTCTGACAATTCTTCCTCACCTATAACAGAAGCCAAAGATCTTGCATCCTGAACTTTTGCATAAGCTGCAAAAAGCTGATTGGCAACAGACGAATGATCACTGCGGGTATATCCCTCTCCGATACCGTCTTTCATTAGCCTTGACAAAGACGGTAAAATTGAAATCGAAGGATAGATACCGGTTTGATCCAAGCTTCTGTCCAAAACTATCTGACCCTCAGTAATATATCCGGTAAGGTCCGGAATTGGGTGAGTAATATCATCATTAGGCATAGTCAAAATAGGTATTTGTGTGACACTGCCTGTTGAACCCTCGGCAATACCTGCTCTCTCATATAAAGACGCTAAATCAGAATACAAATATCCGGGATAACCCTTACGTCCGGGAATTTCACCTTTTGAGGACGAAAACTCACGAAGCGCTTCACAATAAGAAGTTATATCGGTTAAAATAACAAGTATATGCATATTCTTTTCAAATGCAAGATATTCAGCTGCTGTAAGAGCGCATCTGGGAGTCAGAATCCTTTCAATAATCGGATCGTTTGAAAGATTCATGAACATAACAACCTTTTGCTGAACACCGCTTTCTGCAAATGATTTCTTAAAATAATCTGCAACATCATTTTTAACGCCCATCGCTCCAAATACAACTGCAAATTCTTGATTACTTTCATCGGCAATCTTTGCTTGTCTTACTATCTGCACTGCAAGCTTATTGTGAGAAAGTCCTGACCCGGAAAAAATCGGAAGCTTCTGACCTCTGATAAGTGTCATAAGGCAATCGATAGAAGAAATTCCTGTTCTGATATAATTTCTTGGATATGTTCTTGAAACGGGATTTAACGGCTTTCCGTTTATATCTGCAAATTTATCAGGATAAATATCCCCCAAACCATCAATTGGCTTACCCGATCCGCTAAACACTCTACCTAACATTTCTTCAGACAAAGCAAGCTCCATAGGTTTTCCTGTAAATCTTGTTTTAGTATTGGTAAGAGAAAGACCTTTAGTACCCTCGAAAACCTGAAGTATAGCTTTTTCTCCGGATATTTCAACAATTCTGCCGACTCTTTCAGTACCGTCACTTAAACGGATATCGGCGATTTCATCATATCCCACGCCTTTAACATGGTCAAGAGCCACAAGAGGACCGTTAATTTCGCTTAATCCAAGATACTGAATACTCATACGGCACTCCTTTCTTCTTCATTGTTTTCAAGCTTTTCCAATACTGAATTTATTTCTATTTTATAGTCTTCAAACAATTCAAGTTTATCATTTGGTATATCATATTTAATTTTAATAACCTTCTCCATAAGACCGGCAGCAGAAATTTCATTCATAGATACTCCTTTAGACAAAGCTTTTTTTGCTCGATCAAAAAGTGTAAGAATAACCTCCATCATAAGCTTTTGCTTTTGAAGAGGGACATAAGTATCATCTTTATGATAAGCGTTTTGCTGAAGGAAACCTACTCTAATAACTCTGGCGAGTTCTATTATCAGTTTTTGCTCATCCGGCAGTACATCTGCACCAATAAGCTTAACGATTTCCATCAGTTGATTTTCTTCAATGAGAATATTTGAAACTTCCTGACGAAGCTGTAAAAATTCCGCACCTGCTTCTCTTTCATAAAATTCAGTAAGATCATCTATATATTCGCTGTAGCTTGTAGTCCAGTTAATTGCCGGATAATGTCTTGCATAAGCAAGGGACTTATCAAGCGCCCAAAAACAGCGTACAAACCGTTTTGTATTTTGAGTTACAGGCTCGGAAAAATCAGAGCCTTGCGGAGAAACCGCACCTATTATAGTTACAGAACCTTCTTTACCGCAAAGTGTTTCCATATAACCTGCTCTTTCGTAAAATTCCGAAAGACGTGACGGTAAATAAGCAGGAAATCCCTCTTCTGCCGGCATTTCCTCAAGACGTCCGGATATTTCTCGTAAAGCTTCTGCCCATCTGGAGGTAGAATCAGCCATTATAGCAATATGATATCCCATATCTCTGTAATATTCGGCAAGGGTAATTCCTGTATAAATTGAAGCTTCTCTTGCTGCTACAGGCATATTTGAGGTATTGGCAATTAATACTGTTCTGTCTGTAAGCGGACGATTGGTTTTCGGATCAATAAGCTCGGAAAATTCTTCCAGTACCTGAGTCATTTCGTTTCCTCGTTCACCACAGCCTATATACACAATAATATCAGCGTCGCACCACTTTGCAAGCTGGTGCTGAGTCATAGTCTTACCTGTACCGAAGCCTCCCGGAATTGCAGCAGTTCCTCCCTTAGCGATAGGCAGGATTGTATCAATAATTCTTTGTCCTGTAATAAGAGGACGTGAAATCATAAGTCTTTCTGCTACAGGTCTAGGCTGGCGTATCGGCCATTTCTGACACAATGTAAGCTCATGAACTTTACCTTTTTTATCTTCTATTTTGCATACAGTATCATTCACACGATATTTACCGTTTTCAGCAGTCCATATAACTTTTCCGCTCAAAAACGGAGAAAGCATACAATAATGCCTTATAACAGGCGTTTCAGGACAGGACGCATATATGCTGCCGCCCGTCAGTTCTGTTCCAATCGTAACTTCAATTGTAACGTCATACAATTTTTCCGTATCAATCGCAGGAACATTTGAACCTTCATTTATAAAAGCTCCGGAGGTTTTTTTGATTTCCTTAAGAGGCCGTTCAATACCATCAAAAATATTTGAAATTATTCCCGGTCCTAAAGTTGCACTCATAGGAGAGCCTGTATTAAAAACCGGTTCGCCTACTTTGAGTCCGGTGGTTACTTCATAAACCTGTATAGTTGTAAATTCTCCTGTTATTCCTATAACTTCGCCTATAAGTCTTCTCTCACCTACATATACCATCTCAAGCATTGAAAAGTCTTTTGTATCTTTAACCTTTACAACAGGTCCGTTAACAGAATATATTTTATTCAATTCCGGTCACTCTCCTAATCAGTTAAGATTTTCATTTCTGAATTTGTACCTGCTGCTGAAACTTTTTCTTTGTTCTTCAAATGCACTGTCAAGTGTTTTGTCAATTACAATACCATTATCATTATCAACAATTGTTATACCGCCTATTTCGATTTCAGTATCAAGTTCAACTTTGCATTTAAACATATTGTTAAGAATTTCGCTGTATTTCATATCTTTTTCAGAAATCATAATTACTGAATTTTTTCTAACATCTTCATTTTTAACAAGACTAATAAGATAATTCTGATATTTTTCGGAATCAGTAAATAAACATATTTGTTTTTTTACCGATTCAAATATACTCTCTGCTAGAACTTCTCTTTGCCTGAGAGAATCACTTTTCAGCTGTTGCTGCTTTAATGCCAGCATTCTGCGGTATTTTGATTCAATTTCACGAACTGATTTCTGAATTTTATTATATGCATTCAGCAATGCTTCATCTTCAGTTTTCTGAATTTGAATTTTTTTCTGTAATTCAGCTTCAGAAATAATTTTACTAATTTTTTCATCAACCTCATTATTGACTGAATTAACAAATTTATCTAGCTTTTCAGTCTGTAATTCATCCACGATATAGATCGCCTCCTTGTCTAAAGCTTGAGTCCTATTGCATCACTTACATACTTGTTAATTATTTCAGTTATATGAGACGTAGCGTGTCTGTCCGGAATTTCTACAATAAGAGGTGATTTATAATTTAGCTTTATATCATATACCAGTTCGCTGCAAAGCTTAACAAGCTTTTCAGTCATAAGTATAATTGCAATTTCTTTATTACGTACAGCTTTTTCGAGTTCTTTTTTTACTTCATCCGGTTCATGAACTACCGTTCCGCTGATTCCCGCAAGTCTCATTCCCATTTGAGTATCAATATTATCGCTTATTAAATAGAATTTCATATCTGTCTACCCAATTTAATCATTTTAAAGAGCATTTAATATCATAAATGAAATTAAAAATCCATATAATGCAACACCCTCGCCCAAAGCAACAAAGATCAATGATTTTGAAAAAGATTTCGGTTCTTCTGCAACGGCTCCGATAGCAGCAGGAGCAGCAGAACCTACGGCTATTCCACAGCCTATCGAACCCAGACCAACAGAAAGTGCGGCTGCAAGGTAACCCAAACCTGCATTGCCTATAACGTCAGTAACTGCTGCAGCTGTTTCAGCATTAACAAATCCTCCGATAGGAAGAATAATTGCTAAAGCCAATACTGCAAAAAACGAACATATATTAACAATAAAAGCTGTCTTAGCGGCACTGTTGCTTTTTTTCTTTTTCAATATATAAACAACAGGAAGAATCAGCATTACAACAGCAAAAAGGGGCAGCAGCATTATTTCAAAAATATTCATAATAAAAACTCCTTTAATCAATATTTTTATCATAGTTTATTTTTACCGGTTCAAAAGGCTGACCATCACCATCATAAAACCGTGAAAAAACTTCATAAAATTCCAATCTCAGAACCTGTATACCTACAATCAGACCTTCCATTCCCATTACAAAAATATTTCCAATTACTATAACCAACGGAGAAGCTCCTTTAGCAACACTTTCAGAAAGCAGCATAACAACTGACATCATTCCGGCATGCGAGAAAATAAATCCTCCGATTCTGACAAACGAAAGCGTATTGGTAGCATAGCCTAAAATGAATTCAAATACTTCAAAAAAATTAGAAGCAAAAAAATCACCTATACCGCTTTCCAGTTTGAATTTTTTTCTCAGAACAATACATCCCAATGGTTCTCTGAAAAACATTATTATCAGCGGAATCACTATTAGGCAGATTATATACGGAGCAGTAAAAAGATTTCCTTTTCCTGTCATCATAACAGCTACCCCTGCCAACAGCGAACTGAAAAGAACCAGTCCGGCTATTCCATTATTACCAAATAATGCTTCCGAGTAATTCTTATGCTTAAATCCTATAAAAATATTTATTATTATAGATATTAAAATTATTCCAACGCCGATTACAATTGCGCCAAGTAAAATAAACATAGTATTATCCATAATTTCAAGAGGCTTGTGCTTAAATCCTATAAATTTATATAAAGGATCAAGCGCATGCTCAAAGCCAAATACAGATCCGTAAATCAAACCGAAAAACGCACTGGAAAGTCCTACACGCTGCAAAATAGCGCCCAGCAGATTTCCCTTTTTTCTGTATAAAAAATAACCCACAAGAGAAATAATAAGTCCTTGCCCTAAATCTCCAAACATGATTCCGAAGAGCAAAGTATAGGTAACGGCTACAAGCATCGTAGGGTTAAACCCGTTATAGGACGGGAGTCCATACATTTCAACAAACATCGAAAACGGTTTTGAAAATGAGTTATTTTTCAGTCTTACAGGAGTTTTCTCAATGTTACCCTCACCTGCCGGTTTTATAACAAGCGAAACCGATTCAATACATTCAAAATATTTTTTAAATTCTTGTATACGTTTCCTAGGCACAAACCCTGCCATATAAAATTTATTATTATAAACAGTAACATTTCTCCTCAGTTCAAACAAATCATACAAATATTTGATCCGACAAAAATATTTATTAAGCAGTTCTCCTTTTTCGGATATCATACTATTTCTATATTCTATAACAGCATTTTTCTGTTTCTCCAGTTCCTCATTCTTTTTACTTAACTTACTGTATTCTTCCTCCGGAGTACCGGTGATAAAATCCGGAAGCCATATTCTTTCAAAATACAATGATTTAAAAATACTGTCTGTTTCCTTTATACTGTCAATAGGAGCAAAATAAAATCCCCATTTATAATTACCGTCATCATCATAAGGCATAAAAATAAATGTTTTATTATCGTAATATGACATTTTCTGATAACTTTCACACGGAAGCCTTCCAAATCTGACTTTAATATGGGTACAGCTTAACAAACGTTCCAAATCAATATTCATGCCTTTTAAATGCTTCATCTGAAGCATTGCTTGTTTGCATTCCTTAATTTTTGATGACAGTTCATAAATTTCTATGTTTTTATTTTTTAATTGGCATTCCAATTCGCTGAATGAAGAATCAATATCCTCAAGCGGCATGGCAGAAATATCATCCGTATTAACTTCATGAAACTTAAAATTTTCTCCTGTATCCAACTCCACAATTCTTTTCAGAAGTTCTTTATAAGGATTTTCATCATCAATACGTACAAATTCATCATTACCGGCAGAAACCTCCTTAGAGGCATCAGCCATATGAAAACATTCGCTTTCCACACACTTTGCCAGAGACTTGTCGAGATCTTTCATAACTCCGACAATTGTAAGAAACTCCATTTTTTCTATAGACATTTTCTCACCTCCGTACCTTTATATATTATTGTACTACAATAATACTTTCCATATATGATTTACTTTTATTATATCTGATACTTTCCACAATATTTATAATATTGTTCAATTCCACTTCCAAAAGGTACATAAGAGAATAAAGACTTACCGCTGCATTTTCGGAAAACATCAGCGCTCTTCTTGCCATACTGCATTTAAGTTTTACCAATTCCCGTTCAAATTGTTCACTTTCCATATTTTCAGCAAGATTTTCCATATGTCTGCCATATGATGTTTTTGTAAGTGTACGCAAAAATTCTTCAGGAGATACCGAATCAAACAGTTCATATTGCTTATCACGTCCTAATCTGCCGTAAAACGGCAGCATATTTTCTTTTAAAAACTGTGCATCAGCATTAAAATATTTTTTCATACGATAAGCATTTATTATATTTATTATATCTGTCTGAACATGAATCTGATCCAGTAACGCCGTCAGTGATTTACCTCCAAACTCGCTTTTGGCTGTTTGTATAAGCCATTTCATATAGTATGTTCTTAACATTACCTCACATTTTGTATATGGAATTGTTCCATTCTTATCCGTTTCAATATTTTTAATTATATTATAGTAAGGAGTATGCCTGATAACATTAAGCAGCTGTTTAAAATCAGACGCTTTGGCAAGTTCAATAAGGTCAAAACCTGCCTTTTTAAGAAGATATGCATGCATAGATTCGATATAAACGTCCTTGCTGTCATTATTTAAATATAGAATGGCTTTAAGAAGTTCACGGATTTCAAAACGTTTCAGAAGAAAATTATAGAAAGGCTCTTCATTCAAATGCTGAAATCTGCAAAGTTTTTCATACTGATCATAGTATGCCTTATTAAGCAGTGATTCCAAAAAACCTCGATGTATAACAGACGTATCAATATTGGAAAGCGCTGCCGAATAATGAGTATTACGCTTTAGATATTCCGCAGCTTCGCTTACTTTTTTCTTTGAGGAAAGCTCATAATAATCGTTTTCCTTCAGTCGTTTCCCATAAACAGCTCTGATCTTCGCTACAGTTGCATTTTTTGAAGCCTTCAACTTACTCACCTACTATTTCAGCAAATATTTCCCTTTCTATTATTTTATGATTCTGTTCATAGAAAGTGTTCATTTCATTAATTTCATCATTAAATTTCTTTTCAAGCTCTGCTGTTTTCATTTCATATTCAGATTTATTTAAATCCTCAATCTTAGAAATTCTTTTTTCAGCGTCATTTTCAATTTTTAATTTAAGCTCTGCGCACTGATTTTTTATATCATTCAATATCTGTTTTTTCTTTTCAGACGCAGAATTAATTCTTTCGGTTGCATTTCTGTCTATTTCAATGATTCTATTTATAACACTTTCCATAAATCAAAACCTCATTAAATCAATTTTTAATACTGTGCATAGGTGCCGGTATTCTGCCGCCTCTTGAAATAAACTTTGCCGGAGATTTTCTGTTTATATTCATAACAGGACCGCTTCCCAAAAGACCTCCGAATTCCAAAGTATCACCCACATTCTTTCCTATTGCCGGTATAAGTCTAACCGCAGTAGTTTTATTATTAACCATACCAATAGCCGCTTCATCGGCAATAATTGCGGAAATTGTTTCGGCTGTAATATCTCCGGGAACAACTATCATATCAAGTCCCACTGAACATACAGCTGTCATTGCTTCAAGCTTTTCAAGACAGAGAGCGCCGTTATTTACAGCATCAATCATACCTGCGTCCTCAGAAACAGGAATAAACGCACCTGAAAGTCCGCCTACATTTGATGACGCCATAACGCCGCCTTTCTTTACAGCGTCATTTAAAAGTGCAAGCGCTGCTGTTGTACCATGAGTTCCGCACGATTCAAGTCCGATTCCTTCAAGAATATGAGCAACACTGTCTCCCACTGCCGGAGTCGGCGCCAAAGACAGATCAACAATGCCGAAGGGCACTCCCAGCAGTTCCGATGCTTTAGAACCAACAAGCTGTCCCATTCTTGTAATCTTAAATGCCGTTTTCTTTATTATATCTGCAATCTGGTCAATTGATGCATCAGGATGCTTTTCAATTGCCGCTCTTACAACTCCCGGACCGGATACCCCAACATTAATAACACAATCCGGTTCACCTGTACCGTGAAAAGCTCCGGCCATAAACGGATTATCTTCCGGAGCATTACAGAATACTACAAGCTTTGCAGGTCCGATACACTGATTATCAGCTGTTCTTTCAGCGGATTGCTTTATAATTTTTCCCATCATAGCAACTGCGTCCATATTAATACCTGTCTTGCTTGAACCTACATTCACTGATGAACATATATTTGAGGTCACAGCCAGCGCTTCGGGAATTGAATTAATAAGTTCAATATCTCCCGCACTGAAACCTTTTTGCACAAGCGCTGAATAACCGCCTATAAAGTTTACTCCGCATGTGTCTGCTGCCTTTTGAAGTGCAACGGCAAATTTAACGGGATTTTTTTCGGTGCATGCTGCTGAAATCATAGCTATCGGAGTAACGGCAATTCTTTTATGTATAATAGGTATGCCGTATTCCTTTTCTATTCTCTCTCCGGTTTTTACAAGATCCTTTGCTTTTGAAGTTATCTTGTTATAAACCTTTTCACATGCCTTATCTATATCGCTGTCAATACAATCAAGGAGAGAAATCCCCATTGTAATCGTTCTGATATCAAGACATTCGTCCTGAATCATTCTGATAGTTTCAAGTATATCGTAAACGTTAATCATTGTGTAATTCTCCTTAAATAATCATATACGGTGCATAGAATTAAATATATCCTGATGCATAGTATGAATTGAAAGATTTAAAGATTTTCCCAATTCATTAAGCTTTTCACCAAGTACTACAAAATCTGCATTCATCTGTGAAATATCGACCATCATAATCATAGCAAACATATCCTGAAGCACACTTTGTGTAACGTCCATAACATTTGCATTATATTCAGCACATACATTGCTTACTTTCGCTAAAATTCCTACATTATCTTTTCCGATAACAGTTATAACTGCTCTCATAAATATCCTCCTTAAAATGCCGGCATAAACCGCAAATAAAATTATAAATATAATTATACCACATTTTTTCTTAAAATAAAAGAGTCAAAAAAATTTTATTTCATCTATATTATATTTTATTCTCAAGTAAGCTTTTGTGTCTCTTTTTTATTGTATTTCTGGTTATTGCAGACAGCTTTTCCACAGTAGACTCAGGAAATGACGCTAAAAACAATATACTTTGCTCATATGCAGAACGCTCGTCAAGCTTTAAAATTTCCGTAAAAAATATATTTATAGTGTTAAAATTTACAGAAAGATTTTTAGCAGTTTCTTTTCCGAGATCGGTAAGTACAACACTGCTGGCATAATCCGGTTTAATAAGTTCAAGCCTTGACATGCATTTAAGCATCTTGCTGACGCTTGGTCTGGTAACGGAAAGACTGTTGGCAATATCAACTGAACGTACTGTTTTAAGAGTTTTGCTCAGCTCATATACTGTCAATAAATATTTATATTGTCCGGCGCATAATTTCATATCTGCATTTCTCCCTTAATTTTTACTTAAAGTTATTTTATCACTTTTCACAAATATTTTCAATATATTCTTTATATTAATTGACTTTATAAATAACCGATGCTATAATAAAATAACTATTTTTTTAACGGTGATAAGTATGAAAAAACATAAAATTCTAATATTTATTTCATGGCTTTCAGTAATATTGTGGATGCTGCTTATATTCAGTTTTTCCGCACAGAATGCCGAACAATCGTCAAACACAAGCGGCGGCTTGGCGGAATATCTTGCAAAATTAATTTATCATAACTTTGACCAATCTCAGGATATCTTAATTGACAAATGTCAATTTATAGTCAGAAAAACTGCACATTTTACAGTTTATGCTGTTTTAGGTATACTTTCATATACAGCGGTTCGTATTTCTAAATTTAAATTTCCAAATTTAATTGCCTCTATTATTTGTCTGACATATGCTGCAAGCGATGAAATTCATCAATATTTTGTACCCGGCAGAAGCTGTGAACTGCGTGATATTTGCATTGACTTTACCGGCTCTGTTGCAGGAATAACTGCAATTACAGTTATTATTTTGATTATAAAAAAAATCAAAAAGAAAAAATATAAAAAAAACTCTTGACAAATCGAAAATACAGACATATAATATAAACATAATATTTTTTAAATTCTAAGAGCAAAGGTAAGTAATCTGCAAAACGATGTTTCAGAGAGCCGATGGTTGGTGTGAATTCGGTACATACGCTGTTTGATGAATGGATTTGTGAGAAGCATAGTGAACAAAGCTTTTTAAGTTTCAAGTATCTATCGCCGTTGTTCCCACGTTACAGGGATAGGATATTAAGGAGTAATTCCGGCGTATCTGAAAAAGGAGAGTTTTTATTTTAACTCTTGAATTTGGGTGGCACCACGATGTCTATCGTCCCTTATGAGGATGATGGGCTTTTTTTATTGCCTTTTGCAAGTTTGCCTGAGCTAAAAAAGGAGAAATGATTATGATTTATCCGTCAATTGAAGAAGCAAAGAAAAAATACAGTGAATACGATGTATTTCCGATTGTAAGGGAAATATTATCCGATTCATTTACACCTATTCACATTTTCAAAGCTTTGAAAAGAAATGAAGAAAATGCTTTTATTTTTGAAAGTGTTAATAATGGAAATCAATGGGGACGATATTCCTTTATCGGTATAAATCCGAAAATTGAAGTAAAAATCAACAAAGGTACAGTAAATATTACTGAAAACGGAACAACAACTGAAGAAAAAATTTCAAATCCCGTTAACTTTCTCCAAAATATTCTAAATAATTATAAATCCCCGAAAATTAAAAACATGCCGAACTTTACAGGCGGATTTGCCGGTTATTTCGGATACGATACAGTACGCTATACGGAAAAAAAGCTTGTTAATGTGCCAAAAGACGATACCCTGATGCCGGATTGTCACCTGTTCCTTTACGATGAAGTTGTAGCTTATGATCATCTTAACAGCAAAATAATAATTATAATAAATATTTATAATAACGATAATATCGAACAGCAATATAAAAATGCCGAAATTCGCATGGATAAAATTACCGATAAAATTAATTCTTATTTTGAAAGACCTAGAAATATCGGTAAAACACAAAACATTACAGTAAATTCAAACGTAACAAAGGAAGAATTTATAAACAATGTTGAAGAGGCAAAAAAACATATTGTTGCAGGGGATATTTTCCAGATAGTATTATCCCAGAGATTTGAAATTGACAATCCTCCTGACAGCTTTAATGTTTACCGTATGCTAAGAGCAACAAATCCTTCCCCTTATCTGTACTATTTCAAAAATAAGGACTACAACATTGCCGGAGCTTCTCCTGAAATGCTTGTAAACGTTACAGACGGTATTGTAAAAACTAAGCCAATAGCAGGAACAGTACCACGAGGAAAAACCGAAGAAGAAGATATAGCTCTTGAAAAATCACTTATTTCAGACCCTAAGGAATGCGCAGAACACACTATGCTTGTAGATTTGGGACGTAATGATGTGGGTAAGGTTTCAGAATTCGGAAGCGTTGAAGTTACAAGCTTTATGAAAACCGAAAGATATTCAAAGGTTATGCATCTTGTTTCCGATGTCAAGGGAAAGCTTAGAGCCGATAAAAATGCTCTTGACGCATTAATGGCAGTACTTCCGGCAGGAACTCTTTCTGGAGCGCCGAAAGTAAGAGCTATGGAAATTATTGACGAGCTTGAAAACAGAAGAAGAGGTCTTTACGGCGGTACAGTAGGATATATCGGCTTTGACGGTAATATTGATACATGTATTGCTATCAGAACAGTTTTATTTAAAAACAAAAAAGCCTATATTCAGGCAGGCGCAGGAATAGTTTACGATTCTGTTCCGGAAAAAGAATTCTGTGAAACTCAAAACAAAGCCAAAGCCATGATTAATGCTATAGAGGAGGCAACTGCTTTATGATACTGTTAATAGATAATTATGATTCATTCACATATAATCTTTATCAATATATAGGCGAATTGTATCAGGATATACAGGTTGTAAGAAATGATGAAATTACAATTGATGAAATTGAAAGACTATCACCTCAGGCGCTTATAATCTCTCCCGGTCCGGGTTATCCGAAGGATGCCGGAATTTCAGTTGAAGCTATAAAACATTTCAGCGGCAAACTGCCTATTCTTGGGATTTGTCTGGGACACCAATCAATCTGTGAGGCCTTCGGAGGCACAATTATTCCTGCTAAAGAACTTATGCATGGTAAATCAAGCAATATAAAAATTGATAATACTTCGGTAATTTTCAAAGGACTTCCAGAAACTATTATCTCAGCCAGATATCATTCTTTGATTGCAGACAGCAGCAATGTTCCGGATTGTCTTAAAGTAACCGGTGTTGATTCTTCCGGTCAGATTATGGCTGTTGAACATAAAGAACATTCCACATACGGTTTGCAGTTCCATCCCGAATCAGTACTTACCGGATACGGTAAAATTATGATCAAAAACTTCCTTTTACAAATAAAAAATATTACAATAAGTGAAAAAGAAGTTTCGGAAAAAGAGTTACCCAAAACAGAATTAAAGTCATTAATCTCAAAAGTAGTAGATCAAAAGGATTTGACTCTTGAAGAATCAATGAAAGCAATGAATATTATTATGAGCGGCAAAGCCACTGACGCACAGATTTCTTCATTCCTTACCGCACTGAGAATTAAGGGCGAAACTATTGAAGAAATTACCGGTCTCGCAAAAATAATGAGAGAAAAAGCAAATACTATTGAAGATTGTAACGACGCTATTGACATTGTAGGTACGGGCGGAGACCTTTCAAACACATTTAATATTTCAACCACATCTTCATTTGTAATAGCAGGCTGCGGCGCTAAGGTTGCCAAGCACGGTAACAGAAGTGTTTCAAGCAAAAGCGGCGCTGCCGACGTACTGGAAAATCTAGGCGTTAAAATAACATCTTCTCCGGAACAGGCAAAGGAAATGATAAAATCTATCGGTATCTCATTCCTTTTTGCACAAAGTTATCACGGTTCTATGAGATTTGTCGGTCCTTCAAGACGAGAAACGGGAATCAGAACAGTATTTAATATATTGGGACCTCTTGCAAATCCTGCAAATACAGATTACATTCTTTTGGGTGTTTATGATAAGGAACTTTTAAAGCCTATGGGCGAAGTCTTAATTAATCTGGGAATTAAAAGAGCAATGTTAGTATACGGAAATGACAAACTTGATGAAATTTCAATATCCGATAATACATCTGTGTGTGAAATACGTAATAATGAAATGACATTTTATGAAATTAATCCCGTAGATTACGGATTCAGCAAAGCGTCCAAGGAAGAAGTTATAGGCGGTACTGCCGAAGAAAATGCACAGATTACTCTTGGTATTTTAAACGGTAAAATAAAAGATGCCAAGCGAGATATTGTACTTCTTAATGCAGGCTGCGCATTGTATATATACGGCAAGGCTGATTCAATAAAAAGCGGCATAGAGCTTGCCGCCGCAAGTATTGACGGCGGTTGGGCTTTGGCAAAGCTTAATCAGCTTATTGAAAAATCTAACAGTTTTTAACGGTGGTTCATATGATTTTAGACAATATAATAGAAAAAAGAAAAATTCAGCTTGAAAAGGAAAAATCGGCTGTATCATTTTATGAAATAAAGCAAAAAGCAATAAATATTAATACTCCATGCCATGATTTTTATAAGGCATTAAGCAGTGAAAAGCTTTCTGTAATTTCGGAAGTAAAAAAGGCGTCCCCTTCAAAAGCTGTAATAAAAGAGGATTTCAATCCTGTTGAAATTGCAATTGCATATGGAAATGCAGGCGCTGACGCTATTTCTTGTCTTACGGAAGAATTTTATTTTCAGGGAAGCAGCAAATATCTTCAGGAAATCAGAAAGACTGTAAATCTTCCGATACTCAGAAAGGATTTCATTTTTGACGAGTATCAGATATATGAATCCAGAGCAATCGGAGCTGACGCTATACTTCTTATTGCCGCTGTACTTGATACCGATACCATGAAACATTTTAAGGACATTGCCGAAGGGTTGGGAATGAACTGTCTTTTCGAAGCTCATAACGAAAAAGAACTTGAATCAATTTTAAAATGTGATCCTAAAATAGTGGGAATAAATAACAGAAACCTAAAAACCTTTGAAGTAAGCCTTGATAATACAGTTCGTTTAAGCAAAATGATTCCTGACAGATGCTTACTGGTTTCGGAAAGCGGCATAGCAGTCAGCGATGACATGAAAAAGGTTAAATCAGCCGGCGCTGACGCTGTTTTAATCGGCGAAACACTTATGAGAAGCGGAAATATCAGCGATACTATGGCTTCATTAAGGAAAAATGTATGAAAATAAAATTATGCGGAATAAGAAGATTGAAAGATATCCAGTATTTAAACGAATTCAAACCCGATTATGCAGGTTTTATTCTGTCTGAAGGTTTCAGACGTTCCGTAGATTTGAGTACATTCTATGAACTGAAAAGTCACCTTGACAAGAACATCAAAACCGTAGGCGTTTTTGTAAATGAGCCTTTGGAATACATTTTGAAATATTATGCCGAAGAACTTGATGTTATTCAGCTTCACGGCGATGAAACAGCCGAGTATTTACAAAAGCTTAAAAATAAGGTAAAATGTAAAATATGGCGGGCAGTCAGAATCAAAAATTCTGAGGACATTATTACTGCTGATAATGCAGTTGCAGATCTGCTGCTTCTTGACAGCTTTTCGGCAAATGAATACGGCGGAACAGGAAAAACCGCCGATTGGAGTATCATTAACAGTGTTAATATAAAAACTCCGTTTTTCCTTGCGGGAGGTCTGAACATGGATAATATCTGTGATGCCGTGAAAACAGTAAAACCATACGGTATAGACATCTCCGGAGGAATTGAAACAGACGGTTTTAAAGACAGAAATAAAATAGAAATTATTATGAAGCTTATAAGGAGTGGGAACTTTGAATAAAAAAGGTAGATTCGGAATTTACGGCGGACAATATGTTCCGGAAACAGTTATGCATGCCGTATGTGAACTTGAAGCAGCATATGAGCATTATAAAAATGACAAGGAATTTTGTGAAGAGCTCAAAGCTCTTTACAGAGATTATGCCGGACGTCCGTCAATGCTTTACTATGCAGAAAAAATGACTAAAGACTTAAACGGTCCTAAAATTTATATAAAACGTGAAGATTTGAACCATACCGGTTCACACAAAATAAACAACGTTTTAGGTCAGATCCTTCTTGCAAAGAAAATGGGTAAAAAGCGTATTATCGCTGAAACAGGCGCAGGTCAGCACGGTGTTGCAACCGCTACTGCAGCAGCTCTTTTCGGTATGGAATGCGAAGTTTATATGGGCGAAGTTGATATGGAAAGACAGTCCCTCAACGTTTACCGTATGGAACTGCTTGGAGCAAAGGTTACCCCTGCAAAAAGCGGTACGGGTACTCTGAAAGACGCAATCAACGAGGCTATGAAAGACTGGGCTACAAATATCGAAACAACATATTACTTAATAGGTTCTGTTATGGGTCCTCACCCTTATCCCGAAATGGTGCGTGACTTTCAGAAAATTATCAGCGAAGAAATAAAAGTACAAATTAAAGAGAAAGAAAATAAGCTTCCGGACTGCGTCGTGGCCTGTGTAGGCGGCGGTTCTAACGCTATGGGTGCATTCTATAATTTTATAGAACATGATTCGGTTAGACTAATAGGTGCAGAAGCTGCCGGAAAAGGCGTTGACACTAAATATCATGCTGCTACTTCTGCAAAGGGCAGCGACGGTATTTTCCATGGTATGAAATCAATTTTTCTTCAAAATGACGAGGGACAAATTGATGAAGTATATTCTATTTCTGCCGGTCTTGACTATCCGGGAATCGGTCCTGAGCATGCTGATCTTTTTAAAAGAAAAAGAGCGGAATATATGCCTATAACTGATGAGGAAGCCGTATGTGCATTTGAGTATCTTTCAAGAACAGAAGGTATTATTCCTGCTATCGAATCCGCTCATGCAGTAGCTGCCGCAATGAAAATCGCGCCTTCAATGAATAAAAATCAAATTATGGTTATTAATTTATCCGGAAGAGGAGACAAAGACGTTTATCAGGTTGCACGATACAGAGGGGTGAAATTAAATGAACAGGATTAATAAGAAACTTCAAGAGTTAAAATCAGAAAATAAAAAAGCTCTTATTACTTACGTTACATGCGGAGACGGCGGTTATGACACAACTGAATCCGCCGTATTGAAAATGGCTGAAAACGGCGCTGATATAATTGAATTGGGTGTACCGTTTTCCGACCCGATCGCTGAAGGTCCGGTAATACAGGCAGCAAGTGAACGAGCTTTAAAAAACGGTACTACGCTAAAAGGAATTTTTGAGATGGTTAAGCGTCTCAGAAGTAAAACCAACATTCCCCTGCTTCTTATGATGTATGTCAATTCAATTTTTCGTTTCGGTACTGAAAAATTTTTTACAATGTGTGAAGAAACAGGGATTGACGGTGTTATAGTACCCGATCTTCCATTTGAAGAAAAAGATGAAATTCAAGAATCAGCTGATAAGCATAATATCATTAATATCAGTCTAATTACTCCTACATCAACTGACAGAATAGGTATGATTGCAAAAGAAGCCAAAGGATTTGTTTATTGTGTTTCATCAACCGGTGTTACAGGTATGCGTTCGGGATTCTCTACAGATTTTAACCAATTTATAGGAGAAATTAAAAAGCATACCGATGCTCCGTGTGCTATAGGATTTGGAATTTCAGGTCCGGAACAAGCGAAAAATCTTAAACAATATTGTGATGGTGTTATAGTAGGAAGCGCTATTGTAAATATAATCGGAGAAAATGAAAAGGATTCTGCCGAAAAGGTCGGTAAATTTACCATCAGTTTAAGAACCGCACTGGATGAATAAGGACGTGTTATTATGGGAACAAGTGCATCTGAAATATTCGATTTAAGGAATTTCTATTACTATAGTTGCGGCAATGTATTTACCGGAAGTCTTAATAAATTTAATTATAAAATTATCCCTAAGGATAATGAATTAACTGTTATGATATGGCACGGTATGCTCTGCTCTGAACTAGCTGAAATTGAATCTATAAAGAAATTTCCTCTCGATGAAAATGGATTTGATAATATGATTCAATGGTTGGAAACTGAATATAAAAAACAAATATAAGAATAACCGTTTATGTTTTAATTACATAAACGGTTATTTTTAATTGTTCAATATTTCCATCTGACGATAAAAAAGATCCTTAAAACCTTTTGATAAATATAATTTTTTTGCTCCAATATTTGACTCGGTTATTTCAAGACGAAAACGTGCAGTATTACTTTTGTATTTTTCAACTACAAAATCAATAAGTTCAGAACCAATCCCCTGAGACCTAAATTCAGGTTTTACATAAATTTCATCAAGCCAGACTACTGTTCCGCCTGCTTCATTTGAATACGTCAATGCAAGAAGAATATAACCGGCAGTTTTATTATTTTTCTCACATACATAAGCTTTTGCAAAGTCCGAACCATCTATTAAAAGATTAAATGTTTTTTCCATATTAGATATAGGTATAGAATGATCAACACCATCTGTATTATAAAAGTCAATGCACATTTTTATGAAATTAGTTTTATCACTTGAATTTATTTCACGAATCAATTTATCACCCCAATATATTTAAACAGCAAGCGGATAAAATCCACTTGCTGTTTTTAATTAAAATATAATTATTCTTTTACACCGCCAAGTGCAACACCTTCAACAATGAAACGTGACAGTAAGAGATAAATAATAACAACAGGAACGATTGATAATGCAATACCTGCATATATTACACCATAGTCAGCGATCTTATCGTTTGACTTCAGCATATTAATCATCATTGGCATTGTTACCTGTTCAAACTTACGTGAAACAAGAATCATTGATGGCTGATAGAAGTTATTCCAGTTTGCAATGAATGCAAAAATTGCCTGAACAGCAATAGCCGGCTTCATCATAGGAATAGCAATTGTAAGGAATGTTCTGAACTCTCCGCATCCATCAATACGTGCCGCTTCGACAATATCCAGTGGGAACGAAGATTTTAAATACTGCCTCATAAAGAAAACAATAGGCGGCGCAGCAATTGTAGGAATAATCAGAGGAATAAATGAGTCTGAAAGACCTAATTTAATCATAAATTGCAAGAAACCAACTGAAGTAACCTGCATAGGAACCATCATTACAGCAAGAATAAATGTGTATGCCGGTCCTCTGAGCTTAAAATCATATACTACAAGACCATACGCTGTTAAAGCTGAGAAGAAAACACTAAGAACTGTACTTCCTACAGCAATAATAGCACTGTTCTTAAAACCGATAAACGGATCAAACTGAAACATTGGATCATTAAGCAGTTTCTCAACATTTGCAGCAAGATTACTTCCCGGAATAAATGAAACAGAACTGATAATATCTACATGTTTACGTGTTGCATTAATTATCAATATGTAAATCGGAACGAGACATATAAGAGTCAAAATAATGCATACAACAAAATAAATCATGGATTTAGCACGGAGCTTAGCCGAATAATTTTCTTTTGGCTGACTCATATCTCCATACCCCCTAAACCTTTTTGTTTTGCTTTAAGAGCCTTCATATTTGCTTTTCGTTCTTTTTTCTTCGCTATTTCATCTTTATCACGATTGATATAGAAAGTAATTGATCCAAGCAAAATGGTAATTAAAAACAAAATAACAGATGCTGCTGCTGAAAATCCGTAGTTAGGATTTGGCATTTTTTCACGGAAATGCTCATAAATAAATACCGCAACAGTTTTTGTATATTCATTTCTCTGTGTACCTTTAGTATACATATAAGGAATATCAAACATCTGTAAGCCACCGATCATTGAAGTGACCATTGTATATAACATTATAGGTCTAAGGAGCGGCAATGTAATCTTTCTAAATACCTGGCCGCTGCTAGCACCGTCAATATTTGCAGCTTCAAATAATGATGGATTCAATCCCATAATACCTGACATAAGCATAATCATAGTATTACCGAACCACATCCAGCACTGAATAAACATTATCATTCCTCTTGACTGCCATACACCTGTTACAAACTTAATAGGAGCATCAATTATACCTGCACTAAGCAATAAGTTATTTATAGGACCATACTTAGATTCAGCAAAAAGTGACAGATAAAGAGCAGCAACTGAAGCAGCAGTAATAATATTAGGCATGTACATTACTACTTTAAAGAAACCTTTTCCCGGAATCTTAAGCTTTGCATCAGTAAACCAAACAGCAAGCAGAAGAGAAATTATAATCTGCGGAATAAAGTTGCCTATCCAGACAATAAAAGTATTTCCTAATGTCTGTAAAAATGTTTCATGAATTGCAGATGCTGTACGTCCCATATTACCGGTACCGAACAGCAGAGCCTCAAAGTTGCCCAAGCCAATAAATTCTTCAATTTTCTTACCATTACCGTAAACACTAAGAATAAAAGTATTAATCAATGGCCAAAGCTGGAAAAAACAATACACCAAAAAGAAGGGTAAAATAAAGAAATAACCGTATTTAGCATAGCTGATAGAACGAATATTTCTTTGTGCAGCAGATGCCATAAAGTACACCTCTCTCTAAGAAATCAGATTAATAATACATGTATACGGGATGGATTATACCACCCCGTAGGCATGTTAAAGAAAAATAAAATATAATTTAATTATTCAACTGTGATATCTGTAACAGATTCAGCTACTCTATCCTTGAAGTCTTCAATACAAGCAGCAGCGTCAGCTGTTTCACCAGCACAGTAAGCATTTACTGCGTCAAGGAATGCCTGCTTAATTGATGCGTCATAAGGAGTGATAAGACCATTTAGATTGATGCTCTTACCTGTTTCGTGAAGAACTGAGAACTGATCCTGACCGCCGAGAAGTGCATTGCTGTTTGAACCTTCGTCAACGATTTCCTGCATTACTGTCATGTTATTTACATAGTCAGGCTTAGCAAGAGCATACTTCTTCATAGATGTGTTATCAATTGTGAAGTAGTTGATGAAGTTAGCAGCCATATCTGCATTATCTGTCTTAGGTGATACGCAGATCCATGTACCGCCCCAGTAGTAAGGTGTTGGTCCCTGGCATACGTTCCACTTGCCGTATGTAGCACCGCCTTCACCGCCGGCAGCAGAAAGAAGGATTGATTCGCCGAAGCCCCATGTTGATACAAAGTAACCCATTGTATCGTCAGTCTGACCTGCAGCCTTCCATTCGTCTGTCCACTGGTTCAGATCTGTAACATAACCATTGTCTCTCATATTCTTAGCAAGATCGATAAATGTGTTGCAGAAGTCATCAACTGCAAGCTTATCGTCCTTAACCCAAGGTGTTGATCTGTTAGCTGCGAATGCCTGCCAGATACCGCCGAGTGTTGTTGTAAGAGCTGTCTTCTTGCCTGAAGCATCATATACTTCCTTAGCTGTTGCCTGGAACTTATCCCAATCAGCAACCTTAGCCTGCATTTCTTCAGGTGTCTTTACGCCGAGGTACTGTTCAGCAAGATCTGTTCTGTAGCACCAGCCGCCAGGAGCTGCCTGCCATGAAACACCCTTAACTACACCATTGGAATCCTTACCGATATCCATTGTGTATGCGTACTGACCAGCAAATGCATCATCTGAGAAACCGAGGTCGCTCATAGGAGCTGTTGCTGTATCATCATTAATATACTTGAGAGCCCAGTCAGCTTCAACCATGAAAACATCAACGTCTTCGCCGCCGAGGAAGTACTGATCATACTGAGCAGCAGCTTCACCGCCGCCAACACCGAAGTTTACAAAGTTAATCTGATCATCTGTGTAGCCTGTATCAGCTTTCCACATATCAAGCATTACATTTAAGTCATCAGGTGTCCAGCAAAGAATTGTCATCTTGTCGCCGCCTGTCGGAAGTGAACCTGAATATGTAAATTCACCTGTTTGATCAGCAGTTGAGCTTTCGCCTTCAGAAGAAGATGATTCACCCTGTGATGATGACTCACTGCTGCTTTCTGAAGAAGATGATGAAGATGAATTTTTATCATCATCGCCGCATCCAACAAATGCTGTTGCAGAGATTGCAAGAGTAGCAACCAGTGCTAATGTTCTTTTTAATTTGTTCATTGGTAATTTTCCTCCTTAATAATTATATTATATTTTAAAAATAAAATATAATAAGCTTATTTGTTTATATGAAAACTGTCAAATGTTCTTGACAGTATTTCCCTTAATTAATTGACCGCTGTAATATTACCCAACCCTATAATTATGATTAAGGTTCTGTAACATCCGCTCATTCATTTAACAGTCAAGATATTTTCAAATAACCCGACTGAATCTTAATCCTTAATCACTAAAACTCTGTATTACCTAACTATACGGCAGCATAACAAAATGTAAAATACATTTTCTCTAAGCTTCAAACTTAAACCCGTCCAAAACATCAGTAAAATAACTGTGCATACCGGTCTTGTCACAGATCAGAATAACAATGTTTTACATCCTGTGACATAACCTATCCGTTCAAATATAAATATTAAAAACCTTAAACAAAATGCAAAAACTAAAAAATATTCGAACGCTTTCGTATCAATAATATACAATATTAACAACAAAAAGTCAATGCTTAACACCAATCCTTAATACTTTTTTAGCGAGTTCAACAATTATGTGCATCATTTTTTGTGAATTTTGACGTATAATTTGTACCATATAACATATAGTTACAAAATGGTTAAATTATATTTTTTTGTTCATTAACAAAAAAATTTATCTTTTTTTGGTGTATTTACACATTTATTTCCTTAAAATTATGCCATTCATTCATAATAATGTGCATTTCATTAAAAATATAACTTACTCTTATCTTTTTGATTTACTTTACATAAACATATTTTTTTATTTTTGTAAACTTCTCTGGCGTCATATTTTCTGCGTATAGCAGTTCATATATATTTTGAAAATACTTTATACTTGTCCTGAGCTTTACAATATTTTCTGCCGTCACAGCATCTATACCGGGAAGCTTCTGGAAGTCCTCTGCTGATGCAACATTAATATCAAGTATCGGTATTTCAGTTTGAGATGTTTCCTGTACCTGTTCAGTAATATCTTCAACCGGCGGCTGTATCTGCGGTTCTTCTTCAGGCTGAAAAATTTCCGGGGAAAGATATTCTTCGTTATCTCTTATGTATTCATTATAATTATTATAGTACTCATATGTTACATATATATGCTCTTCAATTGCACTGTATGTCCCTTCACCTATTCCGTTTACATTCATTATATCCGACGTACGGTAAAACGGACCGTAAGTATTTCTGTAATCAATAATCTTTTGAGCAGTTATTTCTCCAATGCCGTCAAGCTTCATAAGCTCTTCTGCCGAAGCTGTATTTATATCAAGGTACAAAAATTCCGTTTCTGTAATTACAGGTATACTGCTTTCCGATACTATTGTAGTTTCCGTTGTTATGCTAACTTTCGTTATTGCTGCACTGGTTTTCTTTAAAGATTTGGATACAGCTGCGGTTACTTTTAAAGTATTGGTTTCCGTACTTTCCCAAAACTGATAATCATTTGATACTTTCGGCATTTCTTTCTTATTTTCTTTTGAAACTATAATAATAAAAACAGATAAAAAAGTAATAAAGGATAAACTAAAATATAAAATTTTCTTTTTCATAAATAATATGTACTTTCTATAAAATTTTGTTACTTATAAATATATCGACATAATTCGACATTTTTTAAACCCATTTAATTTTATTTTAGTTATAATACACATTGACATTTTTTCCGCGAAACAATATAATTATAATGTGAATTTAAGGAAAATAATAAACTCATATTTTGTATACGGAGGATTTTATGACTACTACTGCTGCTAATATTTTAAACACAGCATCAAATACCGAAACCACTGTCATTACCGAATCAATTGAAGAAATTATATCAAGCGCCATAAACAGTCCGGTAAAAGAAACAGACAAGCTGGGAATAATTATAAGTGCATTAGGGAAAAAAATCAAGGACATGCTTCCGTCTATGGGAACTGCCGTTTTTGTATTTTTACTTGGAATAATAATCTCAAAAGCAATTATAAAAGTTTTTAAAAAATGCCTAAAAAGGGCTAATGTTGATACTGCCGCTATAGTATTTCTTTGCTCGATTCTTAAAGTACTGCTTTATGTTATAATTATTATTATATCGCTTTCATTACTAAATATACCGATGACATCTATTATAGCGGTTTTAAGCGCTGCCGGTCTTGCTGTAGGACTTGCCCTGCAGAATAGTTTATCAAATCTTGCCGGAGGATTTATAATACTATTTTCCAAACCCTTTAAATCGGGAGATTTTGTAGAAACCAATTCTGCGTCCGGAACTGTAGAAAGCATAAGTATTCTTTATACAAAAATTCTTACAGTAGACAATAAAACCATATATATTCCAAATGGAAAAGTTGCGGATTCTCAAATAGTAAACTACAGTGAACAGAACAAGCGCCGCGTTGACTTTGAATTCGGAATCAGCTATTCTGACGATCTTGAGCGTGCAAAGGAAATAATAACGGATCTAGCTCAAAAGCATGAACTAATACTCAATGAACCTGAACCGCCTTTTGTAAGGCTGGGAGTTCAGGCAGAAGATTCTCTTCAAATCATTGTACGTGTATGGACAGCTACGGAAAATTACTGGCAGGTCAAATTTGATTTTACCGAAATGGTAAATGAGTCGTTTAATGAACATAATATTACAATTCCGTTCAGACAACTTGATGTACATATTCATAGAGACAGCACAGATAAATAACAGAATACGGAGATATAAATATGGAAGAAGAAACAATACAAAGCACTCCGGCGTCGGAAGAAAGCCAGACATTTTCAACAAGAAAAAAAAGCGGGTGTGTATCAAGATTTATAAAAGTTACACTTGTTATTTTTGCTGTATGGTGGTTTAATAACTGTACACTTAAAATAACTAAAGCAGAAATTAAATCAAATAAAGTAAATAATGAAATAAAAATTGCCGTACTCAGCGATCAGCACGCTTCAGACAAACCCTTTTCAATAAGTAACAAACGAATTATAGATAAAATTAAAAAAATAAATCCGGACGTTGTCTGTGTGCTTGGTGATATGCATTCAAGTAATGCCGATGACAGTGAAAAACAAATTTCAATGAATCTTATGACTGATATAATTTCAGAAGGCTATAAACTTTATTTCGTACTTGGAGAACATGATGACAGACGAAATATTTATGTATCGGAAATGGAACAAAACGGTATAAATGTTCTTGATCAGGAATCGGAAACCATAAAAATAAAAGATACAGAAGTTACTTTTTACGGTATCAGCAACGCTTACTTTTCTCCGACATTTGACCTTTCAAATGAATTTGAACTGAATAAGGATACATATAATATACTGCTGGCACACATTCCTATGTATCAAGATTACCAATCATTCGGCGCAGACCTTACATTATGCGGCGATACACACGGAGGCGTTATTCAGGTTCCTTTTTTTGGTCCTGCTTATTATAACGGAAAGGTTCTTCCGGAGATTTTCGGCAATAAGGAAAATGTATATGACAAGGGTTTATTCGGCTATCGCAGCGGATATATGTTTATTACCTCCGGTATCGGAAATTATCCTATACCGGCTCGCTTTAACAACCGTCCGGAAATCGGTGAAATTATAATAACACCTGAATAATTTTAAGTTTTATTTATAATAATCCTGTTTTTTATTTTAATTTGATTTTTTTCTTGCAAATTAGAAAAAAATAGTGTATAATAATAACCATGTATTATAAATTTTAGTATAGGAGAGTGTTGCAATATGGATCTGACTGCTCTATATTCCATGGCTGAAAAACTTGAAATCAGCTATGTAACTGCTGTTGTAATTACCGGACTCAGCGTTGTTTTTTTAGGTCTTGTCATTCTGATACTGTTTGTTTGGGCCTTCGGTAAAATCTTTACTGCCAAAAACAAATCCGTATCTAAGGATGCTCCCGAACAGAAAACCGCAGCCCCTGCACCTGTCGCTGCACCGGTAACCGTTTCTGATGACAGCGAAGATGAGATTATCGCAGTTATTTCTGCTGCGGTTGCCGCTATGGGAAATGCAGACGGAAAGAATTACAGAGTAAAATCTGTCAAGGCTGTGAAAAACAGACCTTCAAGATCTGCATGGTCATTGGCAGGTATTCAAAACGATACTATGCCATTCTGAGCTAATCAGAATAATTTATGAAAGGATTAATTATCTATGGGTGAAGTTTTCAGTATCTTTATAGATACCATCAAAGATCTGGCTCTTTCCAGCGGTATTGCTCATATGGACTGGAAAAGCGGCATTATGATTCTTATATCATTTGTTTTTATGTATCTTGCAATTGTAAAACAATTCGAACCGCTTCTTCTTCTTCCGATTTCATTCGGTATGTTTCTTACAAATCTTCCTGAAGCGGGTATGTACCATCCTGAATTATGGGCTAATGCTTCTAATATCGACTTCGGTCAGGTATTGCACGAAGGCGGTCTGCTAGATATTCTGTATCTTGGGGTCAAGCTGCAGATTTATCCTCCTTTGATATTCTTAGGAATTGGTACGATGACCGATTTCGGTCCGCTTATTGCCAATCCGAAAAGCTTTTTGCTGGGCGCTGCCGCACAGGCAGGTATCTTTCTTACATTTATCGGTGCCGCAGTGCTTGGATTCTCAGCTGCTGAATGCGGTTCTATAGCCATTATCGGCGGCGCTGA